>NZ_JAOCQE010000142.1 GCF_025290915.1 Streptomyces sp. 15-116A
GGCTGGCTCGCGCTCGGGGCCGGCGCCGCGGCACGGACCCTCTGGAAGGGGCGCAGATCATGACTGGTGGGGGGCTGCTGGTCGCCGGGACCACCTCGGACGCCGGCAAGAGCGTGGTGACCGCCGGGATCTGCCGGTGGCTGGTGCGCCAGGGCGTGAAGGTCGCGCCGTTCAAGGCGCAGAACATGTCGCTGAACTCGTTCGTGACCCGCGAGGGCGCCGAGATCGGCCGGGCGCAGGCCATGCAGGCCCAGGCCTGCCGCCTGGAGCCGACCGCGCTGATGAACCCGGTGCTGCTCAAGCCGGGCGGCGAGCAGAGCAGCCAGGTGGTGCTGCTCGGCAAGCCGGTCGGCGAGCTGAGCGCCCGCGGCTACCACGGCGGACGCCAGCAGAAGCTGCTCGGCACGGTGCTGGACTGTCTGGAGCAGTTGCGGGGCACGTATGACGCGGTGATCTGTGAGGGGGCCGGCAGCCCGGCCGAGATCAATCTGCGGCGCACGGACATCGTCAACATGGGGATCGCGCGGGGCGCGCGGCTCCCCGTCCTCGTCGTCGGCGACATCGACCGCGGCGGCGTCTTCGCCTCCTTCTTCGGCACTGTGGCCCTGCTCTCCCGCGAGGACCAGGAGCTGGTCGCCGGGTACCTGGTGAACAAGTTCCGGGGCGATGTGTCGCTGCTGGAGCCGGGGCTGGAGATGCTGCACGACCTGACCGGTCGGCGGACGTACGGCGTGCTGCCGTTCCGGCACGGGCTCGGCATCGACGAGGAGGACGGGCTCCGGGTGTCCCTGCGCGGTGCCGTGCGCGAGTCGGCGGTGGCCGCGCCGGTCGGCGAGGACGTGCTGCGGGTCGCCGTGTGCGCGGTGCCGCTGATGTCCAACTTCACGGACGTGGACGCACTCGCCGCCGAACCCGGGGTCGTGGTGCGGTTCGTGGACCGGCCCGAGGAGCTGGCCGACGCCGACCTGGTGGTGATCCCGGGCACGCGCGGGACCGTGAGGGCGCTGCGGTGGCTGCGGGAGCGCGGCCTCGCGGACGCGATCGCGCGGCGGGCGGCCGAGGGGCGGCCCGTGCTCGGGATCTGCGGCGGCTTCCAGATCCTCGGCGAGCACATCGAGGACGACGTCGAGAGCCGCCAGGGCCACGTGGACGGTCTCGGCCTGCTGCCTGTGCGGGTGCGGTTCGCCCGCGAGAAGACCCTCACCCGGCCGGCCGGCGAGGCCCTCGGGGAGCCCGTCGAGGGTTACGAGATCCATCACGGGGTCGCCGAAGTCACCGGCGGGGAACCGTTCCTGGACGGCTGCCGGGTCGGTGAGACCTGGGGCACGCACTGGCACGGCTCGCTGGAGTCGGACGGTTTCCGGCGGGCCTTCCTGCGCGAGGTGGCCGCCGCCGCGGGCCGCCGCTTCGTCCCGGCCCCCGGCACCTCGTTCGCCGCGCTGCGCGAGGAGCAGCTCGACCGGCTCGGCGACCTGATCGAACAGCACGCGGACACGGACGCGCTGTGGCGGCTCATCGAGTCCGGCGCGCCACAAGGACTGCCCTTCATTCCACCGGGAGCGCCCGCATGAGCACTGTGTTGTTGTTGTCGACCGCCGACACCGATCTGCTGGCGGCGCGGGCCTCGGACGCCTCGTACCGGATCGGCAACCCGACCCGCGTGGACGTGACGACCGAGCTGCCCGCGCTGCTGGAGGGCGCGGACCTCGCGGTCGTACGGCTGCTGGGCGGCAAGCGGGCCTGGGAGGACGGGCTGGCCGCTCTGAAGGCGTCCGGTGTGCCGACCGTGCTGCTCGGCGGAGAGGCCGTCCCGGACGCCGAGCTGATGGCCGAGTCGTCGGTCCCGGCCGGTGTGGTGGCGGAGGCGCTGCGCTACCTGGTCGAGGGCGGACCGGCCAACCTCACCCAGCTGGCCCGCTTCCTGTCCGACACGGTGCTGCTGACCGGCGAGGGCTTCGACGAACCGCAGCGGATGCCCGCGTACGGCGTCCACGGCGAGCGCCCGCTCGTCGAGGGCCGCCCGACCGTCGGCGTGCTCTTCTACCGGGCGCACGAGCTGAGCGGCAACACCGCCTTCGTCGACACCCTGTGCGACGCGATCGAGGCGCGCGGCGCCAACGCGCTGCCGGTGTACTGCGGTTCGCTGCGCGGCGCGGACCCGGAGCTCTACGCGCTGCTGTCGAAGGCCGACGCCCTGATCGCCACCGTCCTCGCGGCGGGCGGCACGCACGCCTCGCAGGCGTCGGCGGGCGGCGACGAGGAGGCCTGGGACATCGGGGCGCTGGCCGACCTGAACGTCCCGGTGCTGCAAGGGCTGTGCCTCACGTCGTCCCGGGCGGCCTGGGACGAGTCGGACGCCGCCCTCTCCCCCATGGACGCGGCGATGCAGGTCGCCATCCCCGAGTTCGACGGGCGGCTGATCACGGTCCCGTTCTCCTTCAAGGAGCAGGGCCCCGACGACGTGCCGGTGTATGTCGCCGACCCGGAGCGGGCCGCGCGGGTCGCCGGGATCGCCGTGCGGCACGCGGCGCTGAAGCACAAGCCGAACGCCGAGAAGAAGCTCGCGCTGGTCTTCACCGCGTACCCGACGAAGCACTCGCGGGTCGGCAACGCGGTCGGCCTCGACACGCCCGCGTCGGCGGTACGGGTGCTGGACGCGCTCAGGGACGCGGGCTACTCGCTCACCGAATACCCCTCCGGGGGCGACGAGTTGATCCACCGGCTGATCGAGGCCGGCGGCCACGACGTGGAGTGGCTGACGGAGGAGCAGCTGGCCGCCGCGCCCGCGCGGGTGCCGCTGGCCGACTACCGGGCGTGGTTCGAGAAGCTGGACCCGGAGCTGCGGGAGGCGATGACCGAGGCGTGGGGCGAGCCCCCGGGCTCGCTGTACGTTGACGGCGAGGACATCGTGCTGGCCTCGCTCCAGTTCGGGAACGTCGTCGTCATGATCCAGCCGCCGCGCGGCTTCGGGGAGAACCCGATCGCGATCTACCACGACCCGGACATGCCGCCGTCGCACCACTACATGGCGGCCTACCGCTGGCTGGAGAACAGCTTCGGCGCCGACGCGATCGTGCACATGGGCAAGCACGGCACGATGGAGTGGCTGCCGGGCAAGGGGCTGGGCCTGAGCGGCGGCTGCGCGCCGGACGCGGTGCTCGGGGACCTGCCGCTGATCTACCCGTTCATCGTCAACGACCCCGGTGAGGGCACCCAGGCCAAGCGGCGCGGGCACGCCACGGTCGTCGACCATCTGGTCCCGCCGATGGCGCGCGCCGACACCTACGGCGATCTGGCGAAGCTGGAGCAGCTCCTCGACGAGTACGCGCTGGTCTCCGACCTGGACCCGGCGAAGGCACCGGCGGTGCGGGCGCAGATCTGGACGCTGGTCAAGGCGGCCGAGCTGCACCACGACCTGCATGTCGACGAACAGCCGGACGACGACGAGTTCGACGAGTTCGTCATGCACATCGACGGCTATCTGTGCGAGATCAAGGACGTCCAGATCCGGGACGGCCTGCACATCCTCGGCGGCGGTCCGGTCGGTGAGCCCCGCGTGAACCTGGTGCTGGCGGTGCTGCGGGCCTCGCAGGTGTGGGGCGGGCAGGCGAACGCCCTGCCGGGGCTGAGGGCATCTCTGGCTGCGCACTTCGGGCTGGTGGAGAAGGAGCTGCTGGCCGAGCCCGGGGCGCCGGTGAAGGTGCCGGTGGAGCTGACGGATCTGGTCGAGGGGCCCTCGCGTACGGCCGCCGACGCGATCGATCTGCTGGAGCAGTTGTGCCGGCGGGTCGCGGAGGGGATGGAGTCGCTGGCGTGGGAGGCGACGGCTGTTCCGGGCCTCGTCCGTGATGTGCTCGGCACCGAACTCCCGGACGCGGTGGCCGTGCTGCGGTTCGCGTGCGAGGAGGTCGTGCCGCGGCTGGCCCGTACGACGGACGAGATCGGGCACATCCTGCGGGCGCTGGACGGCGGTTACGTCCCGGCGGGTCCGTCGGGTTCGCCGACGCGCGGGCTGGTCAATGTGCTGCCGACGGGGCGGAACTTCTACTCCGTCGACCCCAAGGCCATTCCGTCCCGGCTGAGTTGGGAGGTCGGGCAGTCGCTCGCGGACTCGCTGGTGCAGCGGTATCTGCAGGACACGGGTGAGTATCCGAAGTCCGTCGGGCTGACGGTGTGGGGCACGTCCGCGATGCGCACCCAGGGCGACGACATCGCGGAGATCCTGGCGCTGCTGGGGTGCCGTCCGGTGTGGGACGACGCGTCGAGGCGGGTGACGGGCTTCGAGGTGGTGCCGCTGGAGGAGCTGGGACGGCCGCGCATCGACGTGACCGTGCGTATCTCGGGCTTCTTCCGGGACGCGTTCCCGCACGTGGTGGGGCTGATCGACGACGCGGTGCGGGCGGTGGCGGAGCTGGAGGAGCCGGCCGCGTCCAACTACGTGCGGGCGCACGTGGAGGAGGACGCGGCGGAGCACGGCGACCGACGGCGCGCGACGGCCCGTATCTTCGGCTCCAAGCCAGGGGCGTACGGGGCGGGTCTGCTGCCACTGATCGACGCGCGGAACTGGCGGTCGGACGCGGACCTGGCCGAGGTGTACGCGGTGTGGGGCGGCTACGCCTACGGGCGCGGGCTCGACGGGCGGGCGGCGCGCGGGGACATGGAGACGGCGTTCCGGCGGATCGCGGTGGCGGCGAAGAATGTCGACACGCGTGAACATGACATCGCGGATGCGGACGATTACTTCCAGTACCACGGTGGCATGGTCGCGATGGTGCGGCACCTGACGGGGGCCAGCCCCGAAGCGTATGTGGGTGACTCGGCCGTGCCTGATCAGGTCAAGACCAGAAGCCTTGCCGAAGAGACACACCGTGTCTTCCGGGCGAGGGTGGTCAATCCACGCTGGATGAAGGCGATGCGCAGGCACGGGTACAAGGGTGCCTTCGAGATGGCGGCCACCGTCGACTACCTCTTCGGATACGACGCTACAGCGGGCGTGGTCGATGACTGGATGTACGACAAGCTGGCCGCTGAGTACGTGTTCTCACAGGAGAACCAGGACTTCATGAGGAAGTCCAACCCGTGGGCACTGCGCGGCATCACCGAGCGCCTGCTGGAGGCGGCGGACCGGGGTCTGTGGGCGGAGCCGGACCAGGAGACCCTGGACCGGCTCCGGGCGACCTACCTCGAACTTGAGGGAGATCTGGAGGGAGACGAGTGATGTCTCCGAATATCCCCGCGGGTGCGGGGAGCAGACACGGCCCCTGGGTGAGGAGACGCAACGCGTCGGACCATCCCCGCGGGTGCGGGGAGCACACCAGCAGCGTCGCATTCGCCACCGCACACAGCGACCTGTCGGCACATCAATCCCTCGAAGGAGTGATCGCAGCGTGACCACCCCGTTCCCGTTCACGGCTGTCGTCGGGCAGGACGACCTGCGGCTCGCGCTGCTCCTCAACGCAGTGAGCCCAGCCGTCGGTGGCGTCCTTGTGCGCGGCGAAAAGGGGACCGCTAAAAGCACCGCCGTGCGGGCGCTCTCGGCGTTGCTGCCGGAGGTCGCCGTGGTGCCCGGCTGCCGGTTCTCGTGTGATCCCGCCGCGCCCGATCCCGGGTGCCCGGACGGGCCGCACGAGAGCGGGGGCGGTACGGCGCGGCCCGCGCGCATGGTCGAGCTGCCCGTCGGGGCGTCCGAGGACCGGCTGGTCGGGGCGCTGGACATCGAGCGGGCGCTCGCGGAGGGGGTCAAGGCGTTCGAACCGGGGCTGCTCGCGGAGGCGCATCGCGGGATTCTGTACGTCGACGAGGTGAATCTTCTCCACGATCATCTGGTGGACCTGCTGCTCGACGCCGCCGCGATGGGTGCCTCGTACGTCGAGCGCGAGGGTGTCTCCGTGCGGCACGCCGCGCGGTTCCTGCTGGTCGGGACCATGAACCCGGAGGAGGGTGAGCTCAGGCCGCAGCTTCTCGACCGGTTCGGGCTGACCGTGGAGGTCGCGGCCTCGCGGGAGCCGGAGACGCGGGTCGAGGTCGTCCGGCGCCGGCTCGCCTACGACGACGATCCGGCCGCCTTCGCCGCGCGCTGGGCCGAGGAGGAGGCCGCCGTACGGCAACGGATCGTCGCCGCGCGGGAGTTGCTGCCGTCGGTGCGGCTGGGGGACGGTGCGCTGCGGCAGATCGCGGCGACCTGTGCCGCGTTCGAGGTGGACGGCATGCGCGCCGACATCGTGATGGCGCGTACGGCGACCGCGCTGGCCGCGTGGGCGGGGCGGACCGACGTGCTGGCGGAGGATGTGCGGCAGGCCGCGTTGCTGGCGTTGCCGCATCGCCGGCGGCGCAATCCCTTCGACGCGCCCGGCCTCGACGAGGACAAGCTCGATCAGACGCTGGAGGAGTTCTCCGGCGAGGACGATTCCGATCCCGACCCGGATGGGGACGGGGGCGGGCCCGGAGGCGGTGGCGGGCAGCCCGCACCGGACGATGCCCCGCGGGGCGGGGACACCGGTGCCCGGCCCGAGGCCGGGGAGGACGGGGAGCCGCAGCCGTCCGGTACCGGGGAGCAGTCCGCTGTCAGGGCCTCCGAGCCGTTCCGGGCGAAAGTGCTGAGTGTGCCCGGCATCGGTGAGGGTGCCGCCGGGCGGCGTTCCCGGGCGCGGACCGAGCACGGGCGGACGACCGGGGCGCGGCGGCCACGGGGTGCGCTGACCAAGCTGCATCTGGCGGCGACCGTGCAGGCCGCGGCTCCGCATCAGCGGGCGCGGGGGCGCTCCGGTCCTGGGCTGGTAGTGCGGCGGGACGATCTGCGGCAGGCGGTGCGTGAGGGGCGCGAGGGGAACCTCGTGCTGTTCGTCGTCGACGCCTCCGGGTCGATGGCCGCGCGGCAGCGGATGAGTGCCGTGAAGGGGGCTGTCCTGTCGCTGCTCCTTGACGCGTATCAGCGGCGGGACAAGGTGGGTCTGGTGACCTTCCGGGGGTCGGCGGCCGAGGTGGCGCTGCCGCCCACCTCGTCGGTGGACGCGGCGGCGGCCCGGCTGGGGTCGCTGCCGACGGGTGGGCGTACGCCACTGGCGGCCGGGCTGCTGCGGGCGCACGAGGTGCTGCGGGTGGAACGGCTGCGAGATCCCGCGCGGCGTCCGCTGGTAGTGGTCGTGACGGACGGGCGGGCCACCGGGGGTCCCGAGCCGGTCGCGCTGGCCGGTCGGGCGGCGCGGTTGTTCGCGGCCGAAGGGGTCGCGTCGGTGGTCGTGGACTGCGAGTCGGGGCCGGTGCGGCTGGGGCTCGCCGGGCAGTTGGCCGGTGAGCTGGGCGGGACGGCCGTGACGCTGGACGAGTTGCGGGCCGACTCGATCGCGGGACTGGTGAAGGACGTACAGAGGAGGGCCGCGTAATGCCGCAGGGGCAGCCGAGTGTCGTACCGGACGACGGGCTGACGACACGTCAGCGGCGGAACCGGCCGTTGGTCGTCGTGCACACGGGCGTCGGGAAGGGCAAGTCCACCGCCGCCTTCGGGCTGGCGTTGCGGGCCTGGAACCAGGGGTGGCCGATCGGGGTGTTCCAGTTCGTCAAGTCGGCGAAGTGGAAGGTCGGCGAGGAGCGGGCACTGCGCGTGCTCGGCGACTCCGGTGAGGGCGGGTCGGTCGCCTGGCACAAGATGGGCGAGGGCTGGTCCTGGGTCCAGCGGGACGCCCAGATGGACAACGAGGAGAAGGCCCGGGAGGGCTGGGAGCAGGTCAAGCGGGACCTGGCCGCCGAGACGTACAAGCTGTACGTGCTGGACGAGTTCGCCTATCCCATGCACTGGGGGTGGGTGGACACCGATGAGGTCGTGGAGGTGCTGCGGGGCCGGCCGGGGGCGCAGCACGTGGTGATCACGGGGCGGAACGCGCCGGAGAAGCTGGTGGAGTTCGCGGATCTCGTGACCGACATGTCCAAGGTGAAGCACCCTATGGATGTCGGGCAGAAGGGGCAGAGGGGCATCGAGTGGTGATCTCGGCTGCCTCCGCTTCGTCCGTTCCTCGGTTGGTCGTCGCCGCGCCCTCGTCCGGTAGTGGCAAGACCACCGTGGCCACGGGGTTGATGGCCGCGTTCGCCGCGCGGGGGCTTGCCGTGTCCCCGCACAAGGTGGGGCCGGACTACATCGATCCCGGGTATCACGCGCTCGCCACCGGGCGGGTGGGGCGGAACCTCGATGCGTACCTGTGCGGGGCCGAGTTGATCGCGCCCCTGTTCCTGCACGGGGCCCGTGGGTGTGACATCGCCGTCGTCGAGGGCGTGATGGGGCTGTACGACGGTGCCGCCGGGGAGGGGGAACTGGCGTCCACCGCGCAGGTCGCGAAGCTGTTGGGGGCGCCGGTGGTCCTTGTCGTGGACGCGTCGTCGCAGTCGCGGTCGGTGGCGGCGCTGGTGCATGGGTTTGTGAGCTGGGATCCCGGGGTGCGGGTCGGGGGCGTGATTCTGAACAAGGTCGCGTCGGATCGGCATGAGGTTTTGCTGCGGGAGGCGTTGGAGTCGGTCGGGGTGCCTGTGCTGGGGGTTTTGCGGCGGGCCGAGCAGGTCAGTACGCCGTCTCGGCATCTCGGGTTGGTGCCCGTTGCCGAGCGGCGGGGGGCGGCGGTGGAGGCGGTGGCCGCGATGGCTGCGCAGGTCGCTGCGGGGTGTGACCTGGCCGCGCTGGAGTCGCTGGCCCGGAGTGCCGGTGCCGTACCAGGGGGCTCCGCCCCCTGGACCCCCACCTCGCCCACCCACCACCCGACTCGGTTGGCAGAGAAGCACGGCCACGACACGGGAGCGTCCGCCGAAGAGCACCGCCGCGCGACTCGGTCGGCTGAGAAGCACCGCCGGGCGCCCGTCGTCGCTGTCGCCGGTGGGGTGGCCTTTACGTTTTCCTATGCCGAGCACGCCGAGCTTCTTGCTGCTGCCGGGGCCCAGGTCGTGACCTTTGATCCGCTGCGGGACGAGGAACTGCCCGAGGGGACCGCCGGGTTGGTGATCGGGGGTGGGTTTCCCGAGGTGTATGCCGCCGAGTTGTCCGGTAATGAGCGGCTGCGCAAGGAGGTCGCCGCGCTCGCGGAGCGTGGCGCGCCCGTCGCCGCCGAGTGTGCCGGGTTGCTCTATCTGTGCCGGGAGTTGGACGGGCTGCCCATGTGCGGTGTGCTGGATGCGTCCGCGCGGATGAGCGGGCGGCTCACGCTCGGGTACCGGGATGCCGTGGCCGTCGGTGACAGCTGCCTCGCCGGGGCCGGGACACGGATGCGGGGGCACGAGTTTCATCGGACGGTCGTCGAGCCGGGGGCCGGGGACGTGCCCGCCTGGGGTGTGCGGGCCCCGGCGCCGCGGGTCGAGGGATTTGTACAGCGCGGTGTGCACGCGAGCTATCTGCACACGCACTGGGCGTCGGCGCCCGGTGTCGCCCATCGGTTCGTGGAGAGGTGCCGGACGTCATGAGCAGCCATCTGATCGGGGTCGGGGTCGGACCCGGTGACCCGGAGCTGGTGACCGTCAAGGGTGTGAACGCCCTGCGGGCCGCCGATGTCGTCGTCGTCCCGGTCATGGACACGGGCGAGCGGGGGCGGGCCGAGGCGACCGTGCTGCACTACGTGCCCGAGGAGAGGGTCGTCCGGGTGGTGTTCGCGCTGAACGAGCGGACCGACCGGGCGCGGCGGGAGGCCGCCTGGGACGCGGCCGGTGAGCGGGTCGCCGCGCTGCTGCGGGAGCACGGCCGGGTCGCGTTCGCGACCATCGGGGACCCCAATGTGTACTCGACGTTCACCTATCTCGCGCAGACGATCGCGGCGTCGGTGCCGGACACGGTCGTGGAGACGGTGCCGGGGATCACCGCGATGCAGGATCTGGCGGCGCGGTCCGGGGCCGTGCTCACGGAGGGGACCGAGCCGCTGACGCTGGTGCCGGTGACCGCGGGGGCCGCCGTGCTGAAGGAGGCGCTGGCCGGGCCGGGGACCGTCGTCGCGTACAAGTTCGGGCGGCAGGCGGGCGAGGTCGCGGAGGCGCTGCGGGAGGCCGGGCGGCTGGAGGGTGCCGTGTGGGGGTCGGCGCTCGGGCTGCCGGAGGAGTCCGTGCGGCCGGCCGCCGAGCTGGACGGGCAGCCGCTGCCGTACCTCTCCACGCTGATCGCGCCGCCGCGGCGGGACGGCGGGCGGGGCGGCAAGCTGTGAACCACGAACGCCGCCCGTCAGCGGCATGTGCTCGCTACCAGCCATCAGCGGGCCGTCGCCCGTCAGTGGGCCGTACTCACCACCAGCCATCAGTGGGCCGTGCCCACCACCAGCCAGATGAACAGCACCCCGGCGATCGTGCACAGCAGGGTGGAGCGGGCCGGGTGGGCGTGGTGGGCCTCGGGGAGGATCTCGGCCGCCGCGAGGTAGAGCAGCGCGCCGCCGAACAGGCCGAGGTAACCGCCGAGGAGCGGCTCGGGGATCGTGAAGAACAGGGTCGAGGCCGCGCCGGCGACCGGTGCCGCCGCGTCGGCGAAGAGCATGATGAGCGCTCTGCGGCGGGCGTTCCCGTACACGCTGGTGAGCGTGTAGGTGTTGAAACCGTCCGCGAAGTCGTGCGCGATCACGGCCACGGCGACGGCCGCGCCCATGCCCCCGCCCACCTGGAAGGCCGCGCCGATCGCCACGCCGTCCATCGCGCTGTGACCGACCATCGCGGCGGCGGCCGTGAGGCCCACCTCGGGGCTGCGGCCGTCGGCCTCCTCGGCGCCGTGCGCGGCCTGGCGGTGGGCCAGGAGGCGTTCTACCAGGTGGGCCAGCAGGAATCCGGCGACGAAGAGCAGCAGGGCGGCCGGTACGCCGTACACCTCGGTGCCCGCCGCCTCCAGGGACTCCGGCAGGAGTTCCAGGCCGACCACGCCGAGCATCAAGCCGCCGGCCAGGCCCAGCACCAGATGGCGGCGGTCGGTCACACGGTGTGCCGTCCAGCCGCCGGCCAGCGTCATCAGGAACGCGCCGAGCGCGACGAAGACCGCCATGTGCTCTTGGTATCCGATCGGCGGCCCGTCGCGCACGCGTGACAGCCGCTCCACCGCCCAGTTCTTGAGCCCGTGTTTTCCAGGAGAGGACCCCTTCCCATGGCCGATGCCCCCGCCGGCAAGGTGACCTTCGTCGGTGCCGGCCCCGGTGCCGCCGATCTGCTGACGTTCCGCGCCGCGCGCGCCATCGCGGAGGCCGATGTCGTGATCTGGGCCGCCAGCCTGGTGCAGGCGGAGGTCCTGGAGCACGCGCGGGAGGGCGCGGAGATCCTCGACTCGGCGGCCATGTCGCTGGAGGACGTCGTCGCCGTGTACGAGCGGGCGCACGCTGAGGGCCTGAGGGTGGCCCGGATCCACTCCGGCGATCCGGCGCTGTGGGGCGGCACGCAGGAGCAGGTCGACCGGTGTCACGCGCTCGGCATCGAGACGGAGATCGTCCCCGGTGTCTCGTCCTTCTCCGCCGTCGCCGCGCTCGCGCAGCGGGAGCTGACCATCCCGGAGATCGCGCAGTCGGTCGTGCTGACCCGGCTCGGCGGCGGGAAGACGCCGATGCCGCCCGGTGAGGAGGTCCGCGAGTTCGCCCGGCACGGCACGACCATGGCGATCTTCCTGTCGGCGGCGCGCAGCGGCCAGCTGGTGCGGGAGCTGCTGGAGGGCGGCTATCCGACGACCACGCCGGTCGTCGTGGCGTACCAGGCGACCTGGCCGGAGGAGCTGGTCGTGAAGTGCACGATCGGCACGCTGGAGGAGACGGTCAAGGAGCACAAGCTCTGGAAGCACACCCTGTTCCTGGTGGGCCCGGCGCTCGACGCGCACGGCACGCGCTCGCACCTGTACCACCCGGGGCACTTCCACGGCTATCGGAAGGCCGATCCGGAGGCGCGCAGGGCGCTGCGGTCGCGGGGTGCGAGCACGTGATCACCGTGGTGGGCGCGGGGACGGGGGCGCCCGTTCCCCAGGACGTCCTCGCCGGCGCCGAGCTGGTGGTCGGCGGGCGGCGGCATCTGGACGCCGTACGGCTGCCGGACGCGGCCGAGCGGATCGTCCTCGGTCCGCTGGCGCCCGCGCTGGACGCGATCGCCGGGTATGCCGCGAAGGAGCGGCCGGTGGTGGTGCTGGCGTCCGGGGATCCGGGGTTCTTCGGGATCGTGCGGGCGCTGGCGGAGCGGTTCGGTCCGGAGCTGCTGGACGTGCGGCCGGGGGTGTCCTCGGTGGCGACCGCGTTCGCCCGCGCCGGCCTGCCCTGGGAGGACGCCGTGGTGGTGAGCGCGCACGGCCGTGCCGCACGTACGGCGGTCAACCTCTGCCGGGCGTACCCGAAGGTGGCCGTGCTGACCGGGCCAGGCGCCGGGCCGGCCGAACTGGGGGCCGCGCTGCGGCCTTACGACCGTGACCTGATCGTCGCGACCGCGCTGGGCTCCCCCGAGGAGCGCCTGGAGCGGGTCACGCCCGCCGAGGCCGCTGCCCGGGACTGGGGTGCGGCGGTGAGCGTGGTGCTGTGCCTGGACCCGGCACGGGCGCTCGGTCCCGTACGCACGGTCGCGGGCGGGACCGAACGGCCCGCCGGATGGGCCCTGGACGAGGCCGAGTTCGCCCACCGCGACTCGATGATCACCAAGTTCGAGGTGCGGGCGCTGGCGCTGGCCCGGCTGGGGCCGCGTCCCGGCGAGCTGGTGTGGGACATCGGCGCCGGGTCGGGCTCGGTGGCCGTGGAGTGCGCGCGGCTGGGGGCCGCCGTCACGGCCGTCGAGAAGACGCCGGACGGGGCGGAGCGGATCCGCGCCAACGCCGCCGCGCACGGGGTCGACGTGCGGGTGGTGCACGGGGCGGCGCCCGCTGTGCTGTCCGAACTCGACGACGAACTCGACACCCCCGACGCGGTGTTCGTCGGCGGGGGCGGGCGGGAGCTGCCCGCCATCGTCACCGCGTGCGCGCGGCGCGCCCGGCGGACCGTGGTGATCGCCATGGCCGCGCTGGACCGCGTACCGGCCGCCCGCGAGGCGCTGACGTCGGCCGGGTTCGCTTGCGACGGGGTGCTGTTGCAGTCGTCGCGGCTGGCTCCGCTGCCGGGTGACGTGACCCGGCTGACGGCGGCCAATCCCGTTTTCCTGCTGTGGGGCGTGCGGCCTCCGGCACACAGTGAAGGAGTTGCCCAGTGATCGGCCTCATTTCCGCCACGGCGGCGGGAGCGGCGGCGCGCGACCGGCTGGCCGCGGCGTGGCCGGACCGTACGCGTGTCTACGACGGCCCCGTGGGGGACGCGGTACGCGCCGCGTTCGCGGAGTGCGAGCAGCTCGTGTGCTTCCTGGCGACGGGGGCCACCGTGCGGCTGGTGGCGCCGCTGCTGCGGGACAAGGCGAGCGACCCGGGTGTGGTGTGCGTGGACGAGGGCGGCCGGTTCGCGGTGTCGCTGGTCGGCGGGCACGGCGGCGGGGCGAACGAGCTCGCGCGGCAGGTCGGCGACGTGCTGGGCGCCGAGCCGGTGGTGACGACGGCGACCGACGCCGTGGGCCTGGCGGGTCTGGACACGCTGGGGCTGCCGGTGGAGGGCGACGTGGCGGCCGTGTCGCGGGCGCTGCTGGACGGGGAGGCGGTGGCGTTGCGCACCGAAGTGGCGTGGCCGCTGCCGCCGTTGCCGGTCGGCGAGGAGGGCGCGTACACGATCCGTGTCACGGACCGGCTGGTCGAGCCGGGCGACCGGGAGGTCGTGCTGCGTCCGCCGACGCTGGTCGTGGGGGTCGGCGCGTCGAAGGGCGCCCCCGTCGAGGAGGTGCTGGCGCTCGTCGAGGGCGCGCTGCGCGAGGCCGGTCTGTCGGCCGCGTCGCTCGCCGAACTCGCCACCGTGGACGCGAAGTCGGAGGAGCCCGGCATCGTGGCGGCGGCCCGGCGGCTCGGGGTGCCGTTGGTGACGTACGCGGCCGAGGAACTGGCGCGCGTGGACGTGCCGAACCCGTCCGCCGCTCCGCTCGCCGCCGTCGGGACGCCCTCCGTCGCGGAGGCCTCGGCGCTGATGCGGGGCGGTGAACTCCTCGTCCCCAAACGGAAGTCGGCGATGGCGACCTGTGCCGTCGTACGGCGTCCGGGGCGCGGCCGGCTCGCGGTGGTCGGGCTCGGGCCGGGGGCCCGGGATCTGCTGACGCCGCGGGCGAAGGCGGAGTTGCGGCGCGCTTCAGTGCTGGTCGGCCTGGACCAGTACGTCGACCAGATCCGGGATCTGCTGCGGCCGGGTACCCGGATCCTGGAGTCGGGTCTGGGCGCCGAGGAGGAGCGGGCGCGCACGGCGGTCGCCGAGGCCCGGCGCGGGCAGGCGGTGGCGCTGATCGGCAGCGGGGACGCGGGCGTGTACGCGATGGCCTCCCCGGCGCTGGCGGAGGCGTCCGACGACATCGACGTGATCGGCGTGCCGGGTGTGACGGCGGCGCTGGCGGCCGGGGCGATCCTGGGCGCGCCGCTGGGCCACGACCATGTGTCGATCAGCCTGTCCGACCTGCACACGCCGTGGGAGGTCATCGAGCGGCGCGTGAAGGCGGCCGCGGAGGCCGACATCGTCGTGACCTTCTACAACCCCCGCTCGCGCGGCCGGGACTGGCAGTTGCCGAAGGCGCTGGGCATCCTCGCCGAGCACCGCACCCCTCAGACGCCGGTCGGTGTCGTGCGCCAAGCCTCGCGGCCGGACGAGTCCAGCCGGGTCACCACGCTCGCCGAACTCGACCCGGCGACGGTCGACATGATGACGGTCGTGACGGTGGGCAACACCGCGACCAGGACCGTCGCGGGGCGCATGGTGACGCCGCGCGGCTACCGCTGGCAGGAGGCCTCCCGGTGAAGCGTGTGGTCCACCCCATCGAGGAGGAGTCCTACCGGCGGCTGCGCGCCCGCCTGGACACCTCGCACTTCCCGCCGCTGACCCGCGCGGTGGTGGAGCGGGTCATCCACTCCGCCGCCGACCTGGAGTACGCGTCCGATCTCGTCATGGACGAGGGCGAGCTGGTCAAGGCGCACGCCGCGCTGCACGCCGGAGCGCCCGTCGTCGTCGACGTCGAGATGGTGGGCGCGGGCATCACCCGGCGGGAGACCGTATGCCGGCTGAAGGACGCCGTCGCCGGGCCGGGACTCACCCGCTCGGCACACGGCATGCGGCTGGCGTTCGAGCAGGTCGGGCCGGGCGCCCTCTGGGTGATCGGCAACGCGCCGACCGCCTTGGAGGAGCTGCTGACCCTGGACGCCTCTCCCGCGCTCGTCATCGGTCTGCCCGTCGGTTTCGTGGGGGCGGCCGAGTCGAAGGCCGCGCTGCGCGAGAGCGGGCTGCCCGCCGTGAGCAACGTGTCCGAGAAGGGTGGTTCGGCGGTCGCCGCCGCCGCGCTCAACGCCCTGCTGTACCACCCCGTCTCACCCGAGACGCCGGAAGAATCCGAGGAGAACCTGTGACCACCCCGCCCGCTCTGCTCATCGCCGGCCACGGCACCCGGGACGACGCCGGAGCCGAGGCGTTCCGCGCCTTCGTGCGGGAGCTGGGCCGCCGCCATCCCGAACTGCCCGTCGCGGGCGGCTTCATCGAGCTGTCCCCGCCGCCGCTGGGCGAGGCCGTCACCGAGCTGGTGGAGCGGGGCGTACGCCGTTTCGCGGCCGTGCCGCTGATGCTGGTGTCCGCCGGGCACGCCAAGGGCGACATCCCGGCGGCGCTGGCCCGCGAGAAGGAACGGCACCCCGGCATCTCGTACACCTACGGCCGTCCGCTGGGTCCGCACCCCGCGCTGCTGAGCGTGCTGGAGCGGCGGCTGGCTCAGGTGCTCGGGGACTGGGACCCGGCCGAGGTGACGGTGCTGCTGGTGGGGCGCGGGTCGACGGACCCGGACGCCAACGCGGAGGTGTTCAAGGCGGCCCGGCTGCTGTGGGAGGGGCGCGGCTACGGGGCCGTGGAGACGGCGTTCGTGTCGCTGGCCGCGCCGGACGTGCCGAGCGGCCTGGACCGGTGCGCGCGGCTGGGCGCGCGGCGGATCGTCGTGCTGCCGTACTTCCTGTTCACCGGGATCCTGCCGGACCGGGTGCGGCGGCAGACCGAGGAGTGGGCGGCGGCGCACCCGGAGACCGAGGTGCGGTCGGCGGACGTCATCGGTCCGGAGCAGGAGCTGCTCGATCTGGTGTGGGAGCGGTACGAGGAGGCGGTGAAGGGCGATCTGCGGATGAACTGCGACAGCTGCGTGTACCGGATCGCGCTGCCTGGCTTCGAGGACAAGGTGGGCCTGCCGCAGCAGCCGCACTTCCACCCCGACGACGACGGCCACCACCATCACGGCCACGGGCACGCCCACTCGCACTCGCACTCCCATGCCCACTGAGCCGACGGGCGGCGGCCCCGGCCACGATCTGCGGCACCACGGGGACGCGGAGGTCCGCGACGAGGGTGCCGCGCTGGTCGACCTGGCGGTGAACGTCCGCGGGGACACCCCGCCCGCGTGGCTGCGCGAGCGGATCGCCGCGTCGCTGACCGGCCTCGCCGCCTACCCCGACG
>NZ_JAOCQE010000143.1 GCF_025290915.1 Streptomyces sp. 15-116A
CCCGCGGCCTTCGCGTCGGCGGCCAGGGCGTTGACCGCCCCGTCGTCCGGCGCGAGCACGAGGGCGACCCTGCCCTTCACGTCCGCGGCCCTCAGCTCCTCGGGCGAGCCGCTGCCCGCGTCGACGAGCCGCGCCTGCCCAGTGCCGTCGAGGTTGGTGCCGCCCTCGCCGGCGGGCACCGGGTGCAGGGCGAGCCCGCCGCTGGTCCGCAGCTCGGAGATGAGCGGCGCGTACTGCCGCCAGTGGCTGCCGAACTCGAAGTCACCGTCCTGGGCGCGGCCCTCGACCGAGGCGTAGTAGCCGCGGACGGTGCTCGGAGCGGTCAGCGTGCCGGCGTGCAGCCAGGTCTCGTCCCAGGAACGGGCGAAGGAGAGCGTGGCGGCCCGTGTCTCCGCAGGCCGGTCCGTGTCGACCTTCAGCCGGTGGGCCTCGCGGGCGTCGAGGATCACCGTGGTGTCCTCGGTCAGCCTCAGCTGTGGGCGGCCGAGGTAGGTGACCGAGTCGGTCAGTTGCGCGCCCTCGCCCGCGTCGGGCGTCTCGACGAAGCTCGACAGGAAGTAGCTGCCGGGCCGCAGCCGGTACGTCTGGTCGGTGGCGCCGTCGTTGAAGCGTCGCTCACCGGTGGCGTCGTCCGTGCCGATCACGTCGAGGGACGAGACACCGGCGGCGGGTCTGCCCGCGCGGTCGACGAGCTTGACCCGCAGGGTGACGGTCTCCGGCTGGACGTACAGGGAGAACGGGGTGGAGACCGCGATGCCGTCGGCCTCGGCGACGACGCGGCCGGTGACATCGCCGTACTGGCTGTCCGCGAGGCGCGCGGTCGGGTCGATGCGCAGCGGCACCTTCACCGTGCCGCCCGCCGGGACCGTCACCGAACGCTCCCCGAGCCGGGCCACGGAGGAGCGGACGCGCGATCCGTCGTTGCCCGTGACGCCCTCGACGGCGAGGCGGAGGCGGACCGGCTTCTCGCCCGTGTTGGTGTAGGGCACGTCCACGGTGGTGCGGTCGCTGTCGTCCTGCGGCCAGTTGAAGGTGCCGGCCTGGACGGCCGGGGCGCCGAGCACGGTGGCGTCGACGGCCGCCTTCACATCGAGCAGGCCGCCGCCCGTCTCGCGCACATCGCCCGGCACGCCGGGATCGGCGGAGGACACCAGGGCCGCCTTGAGCCGCTGCGGCGTCCAGTCGGGGTGCCGCTGCCTCAACACCGCGGCGGCGCCCGCGACATGCGGGGTGGCCATCGACGTACCCGACATCGACCGGTACGCGTACACGCCCCGTCCGCCCGCCGCGGCCGCGGAGATCTCCACGCCGGGGGCGGTGATCTCGGGCTTCAGGGTGTGGGTGAAGGGCGCGGGGCCACGGCTGGAGAACCAGGCCGTGGAGTCGTCGCGGTCCACGGCCCCCACCGTGAGCACACCGGGGGCGCAGCCGGGGGAGGAGACGGTGTTCAGGGCGGGACCGGAGTTCCCGGCGGCCAGGACGAACAACGCGTCCGACGTCTCGGCGAGTTGCTGCGCGGCGACGCTCATCGGGTCGGTGCAGTCGGTGGGTTCGACGCTGCCGAGGCTCATCGACACCACGTCCGCGTCCTGTTCGACCGCCCACTCCATCCCGGCGATGATCCAGGACGCGGCGCCCTCCCCGTAGTCGTTGAGCACCTTGCCGCTCAGCAGCTCCGCGCCCGGGGCGACGCCCTTGTTCCTGCCGTCGCTCGCGGCGCCGCTGCCGCCCACCGTCGACAGGACGTGGGTGCCGTGGCCCTGGCGGTCGGCGGCGGAGTCGGAGTCGGTGAAGTTCTTCTGCGCGGCGATACGGCCCTGAAGGTCCGGGTGTTCCGCGTCCGCGCCGGTGTCGAGCACGGCGACCTTGCTGCCCTTGCCGTCGAAGCCGGCGGCCCAGGCCTCGGGCGCGTGCACCTGCTTGGTCGACCGGTCGAGGTGCGCCTCCACCTTGGTGTCCAGCCAGAGCTTCTTCACATCCCGGGCCGCACGCGTCCTGTCGGTGGTCAACTCCGCCCAGAAACCCGCGGCTTGCTTCTTGTCGGCCTTCAGGGCCACACCGTCGACGGCGTCGAGCACCAGCCCGCGCCGCGCGCCGAACGGAGCGGCGGGCGCCGAGCGGGCCACGTCGACGGACCTGTCGTACACCGCGATCAGCGGCAGCGACCCGGTGCGGGCGTCGTCGTAGCCCTGGCGGACCAGCCCGGTGACGTTGAACAGCTCCTCGTCGACCCGGCCCGCGGCGAGCGCCTCGACGGCACCCTCGGGGTAGACGTACAGATCGTCGCCCGACTGCCGGGTCCCCACGAGCGGCCTGCTGCCGTCCTCGCGGGGCAGGGCGACGGCCGTGCTGCGGCCCGCCGCGTCGGTGGTCACCAGGACCCGGTCCCCGGTCACCAGGGTGACGGTCGAGCGCTGCGCCTTCGCGCCCGCCGCCGCGCTGCCCACCAGCGGTCTCTTCTCCGGTCCGGCCTCCCGTGGTGCTGCCACGGACGGCACGGCCGCGGTCGCGGCCAGGGCCACGGCTATGGCCGCGCCCAGGGCACTCCGCACTGTCGCGCGCATCGGTCTCCCCATCTCGAGGTCTGCGGTGGCGACACCTTGGCAGAGAGGCAGGTGGTGCAGGGATGATGTCCCGAGGCGGGTTTGCGCCGTGGCCGGTATCCGCCACGGGAACCGACGGACGTACGGCTGGGAAGAGGCAAGGACGGATGCTGGGGGCCATAGGCTTGGACGAACAGCAGGAGGCGGCGTACCGCACCCTGATCTCCCTCGGCGCCGCCGACGTCCACGACCTCGCCCACCGGCTCGCCCTAGCCGAGCCCGACACCGAGCGCACCCTGCGCCGCCTCGAACGGCACGGACTCGCCGCCCAGTCCTCGGCACGGCCCGGACGCTGGGTGGCCGCGCCGCCCGGCGTGGCGCTCGGCGCCCTGCTCACCCAGCAGCGCCACGAACTGGAGCAGGCGGAACTCGCCGCCGCCCTGCTCGCCGAGGAGTACCGTGCCCAGGTGACCGAGCCGGCCGTGTACGACCTGGTGGAGGTCGTCACCGGGGCGGACGCGGTGGCACGGCGCTTCCTGCAACTCCAGCTGGGCGCGACCAGCGAGGTGTGCGCCCTGGTCACCGGGCGGCCGGTGGTGATCTCAGGGCACGAGAACGAGGCGGAGGAGCAGGCGGCCGAGCGGGGCGTCGCCTACCGCGTGGTCGTCGAACGCGCGGTCATGACCCTGCCCACCGGGCTGACCGAGCTGACCGTGGCACTGGGCCGCGACGAACAGGTCCGCGTCGTGGACCGGGTCCCCACCAAACTGGTGATCGCCGACCGCTCACTGGCCATGGTGCCGCTGACCACGGCCGACTCCGACCCCGCCGCCCTCGTCGTCCACGCCAGTGGCCTCCTCGAATCCCTCACCGGCCTCTTCGAGGCGGTCTGGCGCGAGGCGCTGCCGCTGAGGCTGGGCGAGCACGGCACGGTCACCGAGGAGGAGCCGGACGCCCCCGACGCCACCGACCTCACCATCCTCTCCCTCCTCCTCGCCGGCCTCACCGACGCCAGCGTCGCCAAACACCTCGACGTCGGCCTGCGCACGGTCCAGCGCCGCGTCAAACACCTCATGGAACTCACCGGCGCCACCACCCGCCTGCAACTCGGCTGGCACGCGTACGAACGGGGGTGGGTGTCCCGGGAGGCCGCCTCACCAGGCCGTTCCCCGGCGTAGGCTGCCTCTCGCACGCGGTGGACAGGAGGCTGACATGGCCGGGACGACGGTGGCCGAGGTGATGGCCGAGCTGGCCGGGCTGGAGGACCCCAAGGCGCGGGAGGTGAACGAGCGGCACGGCGACGATCACGGCGTGAACCTCAGCAAGCTGCGCGCCCTCGCCAAGCGGCTGAAGACCCAGCAGGACCTCGCGCGCGAGCTGTGGGCCACGGACGACACCGCGGCGAAACTCCTCGCGCTGCTGATCTGCCGCCCGAAGGCGTTCGAACGCGACGAACTCGACGCCATGCTGCGCGCCGCGCGCACCCCGAAGGTGCACGACTGGCTGGTCAACTACGTCGTGAAGAAGAGCCCGCACGCCGAGGAGCTGCGCGTCGCCTGGACCGCCGACCCGGATCCGGTGGTCGCGAGCGCGGGCTGGGCACTGACCACGGAACGCGTGGCGAAGAAGCCCGAGGGCCTCGATCTCTCCGGTCTGCTCGACGTCATCGAGGCGGAGATGAAGGACGCCCCGGACCGGCTCCAGTGGGCGATGAACCACTGCCTGGCCCAGATCGGCATCGAACACCCCGACCACCGCGCCCGCGCCCTCGCGATCGGCGAGCGCCTGGAGGTCCTGAAGGACTATCCGACGTCCCCCGGCTGCACGTCCCCGTATGCGCCGGTGTGGATCAACGAGATGGTGCGCAGGCAGGGGGCCGACACGGTGGCCTGACCGGCGGGCGGGCGGGACGGCGAGGCTTCAGGGACTCAGCCGTGCAGGCTGGGCCGGTACACGAGCTCCTGGATGTGCCCGTCGAGCGTCCGCTGCTCGATCAGCTCCAGGTCGAAGTCGAGCGCGCCCCCGAAGACCGGGTCCAGACCGGTCCGGCCGGTGATCACCGGGAAGAGCGTCACCTGCACCCGGTCGACCAGCCCGGCGGCCATCAGCGCCCGGTTCATCGACAGACTGCCGTGCGAGCGCAACGGCACATCGGACTCCTTCTTCAGCCGCGCGACGACGTCCACGGCGTCCCCGCCCACGACGGTCGCGTCCGGCCAGTCGAGGGGCCCCTCCAGCGTGCTCGACACGACGGTGGCCGGCAGATTCCTCATCCGCGTGACCCAGGGGTCACGCACATCGTCCCCCTCGCTGCTCTCGGCCAGCATCCGCGTGAACATCCGGTACGTGTTGCCCCCGAACACCATCCGCTGCTCCTGCTCGTACAGGTCGAGCCGATGTTGCAGCAGCTCGGGCCCCTGCTTGCCCCAGTACCCGGTCCAGTCACCCCCGGCGGCCCCGAAGCCGTCGAGACTGGAGAAGACGTCGAAGGTGTAGGTGGCGGCCATGGTGTCCTCCTGGGGTGCGATGCGATGGATCGTGTCCCCCTTACAGACCGCCGGACACGACGAAACTCATCGCACCACGGATCCCCGGCCGACCGTGTCGAGCAGGAGTTTCTCGCCTGTTGCCGCCCACCGGTGCGGATGCTGTCGCCCAGGGTCCTCGCCGGGGCGAGCGTCACCGGATCGCACGGGCGTCCGAGCCGGTTGTGCGCTCCGGGGCGGCGGGTCAGGTACCGCCCCGGAGCTGATCGGGGGCGCTCGTCAGATCGTGAGCGTCGTGGTGAGGCGGATGTCCGTGAGGGAGTGGGCCGCGTGGACTTCGTAGGGGCCCGTGTTGCGGTGCCAGCCGGCGTCGGTCCACGTCTCGAAGGTGCGCGGCGGCACCTCGATCGTCACCGTGACCGTCTCGCCGGGTGCCGCCGTCGCCGTGGCGAAGCCCGCCAGCCAGCGGGACGGGCGGTTCGGGTCGGGGGTCGTCGGGGCGACGTAGAGCTGGACGGTCTCACGGCCCGCGCGGGTGCCGGAGTTGCGGAGGGTGACCTGCACCGTCGTACCGGACGCCTCGATCGACTCGTACGTCCAGTCCGTGTAGCCCAGGCCGTGTCCGAAAGCGTACGAGGGTGTCCTGCCCGCCTGCTCCCACGCGCGGTAGCCGATGAACACGCCCTCGTCGTAACGGAGTTCACCCTCGGTGGGCACGACCTCGGTGACCGGGGCGTCCTCGAAGGTGCCCCAGGTGGTGGGGAGCCGGCCGCCCGGCTCGTCCTCGCCCAGCAGCACCTCCGCGAGCGCCGCACCGCCCTCCTGGCCCGGGAACCAGCTCAGCAGCACCGCGGCCACCTCGTCCCGCCACGGAAGTTCCACCGGTGAGCCGGAGTTGACGACCACGATCGTGCGCGGGTTGGCCGCGGCCACCGCCCGCACCAGGTCGTCCTGGCGGCCGGGAAGACGCAGGTCCTTGCGGTCGAACCCCTCGGACTCGACCCGCTCGGTCGTCGCGACGACGACCACCGCGGCGTCCGCGTCCCGCGCCGCCTCCACCGCCTCCGCGATCAGCTCGTCCGCGTCGCGCCGCGGGCCGAGGTGCATCAGCGAGAACATCACGCCGAAGACCGGCGCCGCGGGCCCCTCGGGCAGCGTGTACCGCAGCGAGACCTCCACCTCCTCGCCCTCGGTCAGCGCGATCCGCCCGCGCTCGACGGGCGCGCCGAAGAACGCCTCGAACGGATCCGCCTCCGAGTTCAGCGGCTGCTCCCCGTCGAACAGCACCTCGCCCGCGACGGTTAGGCGGTAGCCGCCGATGCCGCGCGTGCCGAAGGAGTGCTCGCCGCTCTCCCGGGGCCGGAACGTGCCGGTGACCTCGATGCTGTGCAGCGCCTCCCGGGTGACGCCCTCGGGCAGGTCGTCGCCGATCCACTGCACCTGGCCGCTCGGCAGTTTGCCCTCGCCGAGCACATTCCCGGCGGCGTCCCGGCAGATCGCCCGCAGGGTGAATCCCTGTCCGGCGACGGCGAGTTCGTCGCTCGGGTCGGCGCCGACCGCGTACGCCACGGTCCCTTCCGGCAGTGCGGCCGTCAGGCCGTCGAGCGGGGAGACCACACGCTCGGGGAACACCGTCGCGGAACCGCCGCCGAGGACACGGGCGTCCCTTGCGGCCGCACCGAGCAGCGCGACCTTGCGCACACCGGCCGGGTCCAGCGGCAGCGCACGGCCGCCGCCCTCCACCGGCTCGCTGGAAGTACCGGATCCCACCGGCTCATTGCGCACCAGCACAAAGGCACGCCGAGCTATCTCCCGCGCCAGCTCCACCCCGTCGACCTCGCCCGGAGCCTCGGCGACCACCGGCTCGGCGCCCTCCAGGACCCCGACGCGGGCAGCCAGGCGCAGCACATTGCGCACCGCCTCGTCGACCGTCGCCTCGTCGACCCCGCCCGCCCGTACGGCGGCGGCCAGGGCCTCCCCGTACACGGTGTGCGGGCCGGGCATGGCCACGTCCAGGCCGCCCTCGATGGCACCGACGGTCGAGCGTGCCGCCATCCAGTCGGAGACGTTGAATCCGTCGAAGCCCCACTCGCCGCGCAGCACGTCCTGCACCAGGCGGCGGTGCTCGGTCATGGTCGTGCCGTTGACCTGGTTGTAGGCGGTCATGATGCCCCACGGGCGGGCGTTCGCGACGATCCGCTCGAACGGCGCCAGGTACAGCTCGCGCAGCGCCCGCTCGGAGACGACGTTGTTCACGGTGAAGCGGTCGGTCTCGGCGTCGTTGGCGACGAAGTGCTTCACGGTGGTGCCGACGCCCCCGGACTGCACGCCCCGCACATACCCGGTGCCGATCTCCCCGGTCAGATACGGGTCCTCGCTGTACGCCTCGAAGTGGCGGCCCCCGAGCGGCGACCGGTGCAGATTGACCGTCGGTGCGAGCAGCACGTGCACCCCCTTGCGGCGGGCCTCCTGGGCCAGCAACACGCCCGCCCGGCGGGCCAGTTCCGGGTCCCAGGTGGCGGCCAGCGCGGTGGGCGAGGGCAGCGCGATCGACGGGTCGTCGGCGGTCCAGCGCACCCCGCGCACGCCGATCGGGCCGTCCGACATGACCAGCGAGCCGAGCCCGATCTGCGGCATGGCCGGCAGCGACCACATGTCCTGACCGGCCAGCAGCCGCGTCTTGGAGTCGAGGTCGAGCTTGCCGAGCGCCGCCTCGACCACCGCCTCGCGGGCCTGGTCCGGATCGGCGGCGAGGGTCCCCGCGGCCGGGTCGTGGGCTTCGGACATGGCGATGCCTCCTTGTTCGTCTGCGTGGCGACCGGCGTCGGTGCGCGTCGCTCCGCCTATCGTGAGCCACCTACCTGTTGATCGGTAGGTTTAGTTATCTATACGTTATGATTGCCGGTCTCTTGTGTGTTCAGCCGGTTGACCCGCATGCTTACACGTGTAATCAATGCCGTCGACCACCCACAGTGCACCCCGAAAGGTCTCGCCCCGATGAAGCTGAACGTCCATGAACGCGGCACCGGCGACAAGATCGCCCTGCTGATCCACGGCGCCATGTCCGACCACCGCACCTGGCACGCGATCGAGGACCACCTCGTCGGCCTCGGATATCGCGTCGTCGCCCCCGACCTCCGTGGACACGGCCGCAGCCCGCGCGGCGAGTACCGCCCCGAACTGCTCGCCGACGACCTCGTGGAGAACCTGCCCACGGGCGCCGACGTGGCCATCGGGCACTCCCTGGGCGGCCTGACCCTCGCCCTCGCGGTGTCCCGGCTGCGCCCCGCCCGCGCCGTCTACTCCGACCCCGGATTCCAGCTGGGCAACGTCCCGCCCGGAGCGACGGCCGGCATGCGGCACATGGTCACCACCGCGACCGCCGAGAGCGTACGGGCGATGAACCCGCGCTGGTCCGAGGAGGACGTCGCGGCGGAACTGGCCGGCTTCGCCCTGTTCGACCCCGCCTTCCTGTCCGCCGTCGACGGATTCGAGCGGAACTATCTGCCCGAGTCGGCCGTCGTGCCGTCGCTCGTGCAACTGGCCGACCCGAGCCTGTGCGTCGACGCCGAAGGTACGGCGCTGCTGCGGGAACGGGGATTCGAGGTGCGGGTCGTCCCGCGGGCGGGCCACTGCATCCACCGTGACGACCCGCAGGGCTTCCTGAAGTCCCTGGACGGCTGGATCTGACGTCGCCTTCAGCGACGTGACGTCAGGTGAGGTGACGTAACGGCCCCGGCGCTTCCCCTCCTTCAGCGCCGGGGCCCTCATGCGCGTCAGCTCCCGGAGCGCACGAACCGCTCCAGCCCGCGGGTGTCGCGTCCGTTGTCGTGCGTACGGTCCGGAGTGACCGGCGTGACCGTCACATGGCCCTCCTCGAGCAGCGCGTAGTCCGGGTACCGCTTGGTCTCCGGACGACACCCGGGCGACCCCTGCTCGCACAGCGAGCCCCCGATCGTGAACGTGTCGCCCGTGGCCGCGTAGTGGAACTTCACGAGCTTCTGCGTGCCCACCGACGTCCACGCGGTGCCCTTGGGGCGCTGCCCCTTCTCGTGGTGCGGGTAATTGACGTTGACGACGAACTTTGTGGTGAGCAGGCGGCGTTCGCGCAGCTCACCGATGAACCTCGCGCCGTACTCCGCGGTGTTGCGGTACGTGTGGTCCGCGACCTCGAAGCCGTCCTTGACGCCGGGGTCGTAGGAGCTGTTGAGGGCGATCGCCGGCACCCCCTCGTCGATCGCGGCGAGCGCGGCGCCGACCGTGCCCGACTCGTTGACCACGGAGGCGACGTTCGGGCCGAAGTTGCTCCCGGTGACGACGAGGTCCGGACCGTCCGTCCAGCCCGCCTTCGCGGCGAGGCCCCCGCCGACGCCCAGGCGCACGGTGTCGGCGGGCGTCGCGCTCGGCGTCGTCGGACCGCAGGGGGCGCCGCCCTTGCAGACGCCGTAGACCGCGCCGCCGCTCGGCGCGCCGGAGCAGTCGTTCTCGTACCCGGCGGGCAGGGCGGCCCGGCGCTGCACGGTCAGCTGACCGCCGCTGGTGGCGCTGGTGCCGGCGCCGCTCTGGTTGGCCCACGGTGCCATGACGACGACATCGGCACCGGCGGCGCACAGGGCGCGGCGGACCTCGTAAAGACCCTTGCCGTCCGAGGCGTTGGGGCGGGCCATCTGCATGGAGTCGTCGTTGCTGAGCAGGATGCGCAGACCGGTCAGCGGCAGCCGGTCGTCCCCGGGGCGGGGCTGGTCGTGAGCGGCCTGCGCCTGGGTGCAGGCGAGCAGGACGGTGCCCGCGGCGGCGAGGGCGGCGAGTGTTCTGCGGCGGTTCATGGGGTTTCTCCTGACAGCGGTGGCGAGTTGAGGGTGCTCAGGGGCGAGGTGAGGGGCGCTCAGCGGACGCCGCGCACCCGCAGCACCCCCACCGCGCCGATGAGCGAGACGATCGCGGCGATCGGGAACAGCGCCTCGTAACCGCCCGCGGCGACGATCCAGCCGGCGATGCTGGGGGCGAGGATCTGCGGTCCGGCGTTGGCGATGTTGATGACGCCCATGTCCTTGCCGGCGTCGGCGGTGCGCGGCAGCACCCGGGTGATCAGCGCCATGTCGACGGCCATGTACACACCGAAGGCCAGACCGCCGACGACGTTGTACGCAAGCATGCCGCCCTCGGTGGGCCAGATCATCGGCAGGGTCAGCGCGAGCGCCGCCGCGATGCCGGAGATGAGCACGAAGGGCTTGACCCGGCCGACCCGGTCGGCGATCGGCCCGACCAGGATCGAGGCGACGACCGTGCAGAGAGCGTTGACGATCATCAGGAAGCCCTGCGTCGGCAACAGGTCCTGCGGCGGCACCTTGATGTGCTCGGCGAGCAGGTACATGTTGTACGTGACGACGATGAAGTAGCCCAGCATGACCCCGAGCCGGGACAGGAACGCCCAGCCGAAGTCGGGGTGGTCCTTGGGGCTGACCCAGAAGTTGCCGAGGAAGTCCTTCAGGGAGAACCGTTCCCGCGGCAGGGCGCGGGCGTCCTGGTCCGGCGAGACGGTGATGAACACCAGCGCCGCGACCACGACGACCGCCGCGATCAGGTAGTAGCCGTTCTCCCCGGCGAACCGGCCGCCGAAGCCGCCGATGACGCCGTCCAGGCCGAACTTGGTGCCCGGCACACCGCCGATGATCAGGGCGGCGATGATGGTGCCGAGGGGCACGCCCAGGCCGACCAGCGCGGAGAAGGTGCCGTAGCGGGACGCCGGGACGCGGTCGGGCATCGCGGCGGTGAGGGCGGCCTGGTAGCCGTTCATGATGAACTGCACGACGCCCCAGCTCATCCCGAGCATCGCGATGGTCGTCGCCTGGGACTGCATGACCAGGGCGAGCGCGCCGAGCAGCGCGCAGAACAGGATCCACGGGGCGCGGCGGCCGAAGCGGGACCGGGTGCGGTCGGAGAGCTGGCCGAAGACCGGGTTGCCGATGGTCGCGAGGACGGCGCCGATGGTGCTGGCGGTGGACAGGGCGGCGGTGTCGTTGGTGCCGGTGATGTGCGCGACCTGGATGGGGAGCAGGAAGGCGCCCACGCCGAACCACAGCAGGTACAGCGCGACGTTGGCCATCGGCAGCGTGAGGTAGAGCGGTCCGAGGCGCGAGGGGACGGCGGGCGCGTCGGGGGTGGCGGTGGCGCCGGGGGTGCCGGGGGTGCCGGGAGCGCCGTCGCTTGCGGCGTCGACCGTGGCCGTCGCCGGCTTGTTTTCAGGAAGTGAATGAGTCATGTGGGGCCCCTAGGAAGGCGGTGCCTGAGATGCGGACGCGGCTGGGGCGCGCGTTCGGCAGGAGCGTAGGTGACACGTGTAAGCGTGGCTAGATGTCGCGCACGGCGCGATGTTTTCGTTACCTGGCGGAGCAAGGGTGATCAGACGCGCGATCCGGAGCCACGGACACGCCGCGGACAGATCCATGTGTTGAGAAGTTGAACGCCTGCGGGCTCAGGCGGAGGCGCGCACGACGAGCGTCGTACGGAGCATGTCGTGCGTCTCGGGCGCGGTACCCGGGGTGCTGATCAGCCGGTCGATGAGCCGGGCGATCTCGCGGGCGGGCAAGTAGTCCATGCGGACGGTGGTGAGCCGGGGCCGCAGCAGTCTGCCGATCAGCAGATCGTCGGCGCCGACGACCGCGATGTCCTCCGGGACGTCGACTCCCGTGTCCTGCAGGGCGCGTACGGCGAGGGCCGCGTACTCGTCGTTGTACGCGAACAGCCCGTCGATCCCGGCGTCGGCGCAC
Organism: Streptomyces sp. 15-116A; assembly: GCF_025290915.1. GTDB lineage: Bacteria > Actinomycetota > Actinomycetes > Streptomycetales > Streptomycetaceae > Streptomyces. The sequence continues at coordinate 11,800 of NZ_JAOCQE010000143.1, forward strand.
TGCCGTGCCCAGAGCGCGGCCGCGTCCTCGTCGAGCGCGAGATCATGGCGTACGACGGTGACGGCGGCGTCCTGTTCGGCGGCCGCCTTCTCGGCGCCGGCCAGCCGGGGCTCGGCGAAGCCACGCAGCGAGGCGTCGGCGGGCACGATCACGCCGATGCGCCGGCGTCCTGACGCCGTCAGGTGCTCCACGGCGCGGAAGCCGACCTGCTCCTGGTCGGTCACCAGCGCGTGCGCGCCCGGCACGGGCACGGGACCGGAGCTGAGCACCACCGGGATGCCGGCCTTGTGCAGTACGGCGACGGCGTCCTCGTCCATGCTGTCGTCCATCAGCGACAGCACGGCGTCGGGCCGCAGCTCGGCCCAGCGCCGGCCGGCCTCCGCTCCCCGGGCGCCGGTCGGGCCGTACAGCACGGCGGTGTAACCGAGTTGGGCGAGGGCCTGCTGGAGATCGGCGTAGGCCTGCGCAAACAGCGGGCCGACCGTCACGGCGGGCGCGGTGAGCAGCACGATCCCGCTGCGCCCGGCACGCAGGGCACGCGCGACGGCGTGCGGCACGTACCCGAGCTGCCGCGCGGCCTCCCGCACCCGCTCCCGCGTGGCCTCACTGACCCGCCCGCCCTTGGTGTTGTTGAGGACGTACGACACGGTGGCCCGCGACACTCCGGCGACCCGCGCGACATCGCCACTGGTGGGCGGGGTGCCGGGGGGACGGGGGACGGGGGTGGAGGCCATGGGGGTCATCATCGCAGACGGGTCGCGGAAGCGAGCGGCCCCGATCCGGCGTCACGCCAGCCACAGCGCGATCATTGCACTACGGCCGATCCCTCCCGCGGGTCAGGGAGGGATCCGGAGGCGAAGGCGAGGATGTCGAGGGCCGCTTCGTGCAGGCTGCCGAAGTGACGATGCACGCCGTCGACCGCTCCGGGGGTATTGACGCCCCACACCGTCATCCCGGCACGCAGCCCGGACTGCACCCCGGTGGGGGCGTCCTCGATGACCAGGCAGTCCTCCGGCCGGGCACCGAGTCGCGCGGCGGCCTGCAGATACGGCACCGGCGACGGCTTGCCTTCCTCCACCGCAGCCGCATCCACGACAACCTCCGGGACCGGCAAGCCAGTCCGTGCGAAACGTCCCCGTACCCGGTGCTCATAGTTCGACGTCACCAGTGCCCAGGCCCCGGGCCGCAGAGCCTTCAGCAGCTCCGCGGCACCCTCGAAAGCCGTGTAGCTGCCGGAGCGGACATCCTCGTCCTCCAGCTCGTGCAGTGCGGCCAGGCACTCTTGAGCGTCCTGGCCGGGAGCAACCTGCGCGAACGTCTCCAACGGCCTCGTCCGCAGCGCCACCCGGTACACCTCATCGGGGTCGAGCCCGTAACGCTCTGCCCATGTACGCCAGACCAGGCGCTGATTGTCCACGGCATCGATCAACGTGCCATCGACGTCGAAGAGGACATATCTCACCGCATCGGACCGGCCAAGTTCACTCATCACCCCTCGATCGTGCCATCAGACGCGCGAGGCCCGATCATTCCTCGCGGTGCTGAGCGAACACCCGCTGCTGTTCGTCCTGCCAGGTCCAACTGGCCGGCCGAGAGAAGGGCACGCTCCGGGCAAGGTCGGAGAACTGGCCTGATGGCTCCCGGCTGGCCTTGTTCACCACGCGCAACTGGCTCGGACGCACTGGCCATCCGGTGACGCCCGCAGACGTGACCGCCGCCATCGAGTCCGCCCTCCGACAGGCGCCTGAAACGAACTACCGCGCTTCGCATGCCGCTCTCACGGCCCCGGACGCCGCAGTACCGCCGTGAACCGGTACCGCGAGCCCCGGTACACCGAGTGGACCCATTCGACCGGGGTGCCGGTGCTGTCGCGGGAGTGGCGGGAGAGGAGGAGCATCGGGAGGCCCACGTCGGTGGCGAGGAGGGCCGCTTCCCTCGGGGTCGCCGGGCAGGTCTCGATCGTTTCGTCGGCCTCCGCCAGGTGGACGCCGTAGACCTCGGACAAGGTCGCGTAGAGGGACGTGTAGCGGCTCAGGTTGCGGCGCAGGCCGGGAAAGCGGGCGGCGGAGAGGTGGGTCGTCTCGACGGCCATCGGTTCGCCGCCGGCCAGGCGGAGGCGTTCGATGCGGAGGATCTTCGCACCCGGCTCCACTTCCAGCATCGCGGCCAGGTTCTCGTCCGCCGGGACGTAGCCGATGTCCAGGACGTGGGAGGCGGGGCTCAGGCCCTGGGCGCGCATGTCCTCCGTGTACGAGGTGAGCTGGAGCGTGCGGTAGACCTTCGGGCGGGCGATGAACGTGCCCTTGCCCTGGATGCGGTCCAGCCGGCCCTCGCTCACCAGTTCCTGCAGGGCCTTGCGGACAGTGGTGCGCGACGTGCGGAACTCCACCGCGAGCAGGCGTTCCGCCGGCATTGCCGTGCCCGGCGGGCGCGCCTCGGTCATCTGCAGGAGGCGTTGCTTGATGCGGTAGTACTTCGGGACGCGATCGCTCCCGCCCGGGAGGGACGGGGACGCTCCGGCTTCGGCGGCCTCCGGTACGGAGCGTGCGTCGCCCGCGTTCGCCCCGGCTGAGTCTGCCTGCCCGGTGCTGCCCGGGATGGAGTGTGCTCTCCCGGTGCTGCCCCGGACGGAGCGTGCCCTCCCGGCGTTCGCCGTGGGCGAGTGTGCCTGCCTGGCGTCGTCGACCGCGTCCCCGGCATCCCCTGGGACGGTCACCGCGTCCCCGCCATCCCCTGGGACAGCAACCGAGTCCCCGGCGCCCCCCAGAACGACACCCGAATCCCCGGCACCCACCGGCACGGCACCCGCATCCCCCGGCACGGCCCCACCACCCCCCGACGCGCCCTCCGCATCCCCCGAGGACAAGCGAGCAGTGAGGGCCTGCCCCGGTGTGGGGCGGCCCATGGTGGCGTCCGTGGTCATGGTCTGCCTTCCGGCTGCGGGGTCCGGCGCGCGGACGGCAGGGGCCGGCCGCGGTGCACGTCGGCGGACGGCCGGTCTCGGCGCCGCACGCTCGGCGATCCCGTTATAACCGTGCGTCCTCCGTTGGTCTAGTCCAAGCCGTCGAACGGTCCCTGTTTGGGGGGAGATTGGCCGGTCGGAGCGGGGAGTCGGAACCGTGATGTGACGACCCTTGACAGAGCCATAGGTCTAGGCCAAGCTCCCCTTGCTGGTCTAAACCATTTAGAGGAAGCCGGGTCCCAGCCCGCCGAGCGCGTGGGTGTGCATGGCGTTCCTGAGGAGGGGTGGCGCGTGAAGCGCAAGCTGATAGCCGCGATCGGTATCGCGGGCATGATGGTCTCCATCGCGGCGTGCGGCGGCGACAGCGGCGAAGGTGACAAGAAGGCCGGGGCCGACGGCTACGCCGGCGAGACGCTCACGGTCTGGGTGATGGACGGCTCCTCGCCGGACCAGTGGCAGAAGGACCTCACCGCCGAGTTCGAGAAGAAGACCAAGGCGAAGGTCAAGTTCGAGGTCCAGCAGTGGAACGGCATCCAGCAGAAGCTGACCACCGCGCTGTCCGAGGAGAACCCGCCGGACGTCTTCGAGATCGGCAACACCCAGACCCCGGCCTACGCCAAGACCGGCGGTCTCGCCGACCTCGCCGACCTCAAGGCGGAGATCGGCGCCGAATGGACCGAGTCGCTCAACGAGTCGTCCGTCTACGAGGGCAAGCAGTACGCGGCACCCTGGTACTTCGCCAACCGTGTCGTCCTCTACAACAAGAAGGTCTGGGCCGACGCGGGCATCAAGGAGACGCCCAAGACCCGCGACGAGTTCTACGACGCGCTCAAGACCATCGGTGAGAAGACCGACGCCGAGCCCATCTACCTGCCCGGCCAGAACTGGTACCACTTCGTCGGCCTGGTGATCGGCGAGGGCGGCGAACTGGTCAAGAAGGACGGCGACAAGTACGTCTCCAACCTCGACGACCCCAAGGTCGCCGCCGCCATGGAGACGTACAAGAAGTTCCAGGCGCTCTCCAAGGCCCCCAAGGACAAGGACGAGGCCACCCCGCAGCAGGGCGAGGTCTTCGCCAAGGGCAAGACCGGCGCGTTCATCGGCATGGGCTGGGAAGCCGGCATCGCGATCAAGGCCAACCCGAAGATCGAGAAGGAGATCGGCTACTTCACCATCCCGGGTGCCACGGCCGACAAGCCCGAGGGCGTCTTCCTCGGCGGCTCCAACCTCGCCGTCGCCGCGGGCAGCAAGAAGCAGGAGCTCGCCAAGGAGTTCCTGAAGATCGCCCTCTCCGACAAGTTCGAGGGCCAGCTCGCCAAGCTCAACGGCGTCATCCCCAACAAGGAGTCGCTGCAGAGCAACCTCAAGGGCAACGCCCCCGCCGAGGCCGCCGCGCCGGCCGCCGCCGTCGGTGGCACCACCCCGCTGATCCCGGAGTGGGCCGCGGTCGAGAACGCGCCCAACCCGATCAAGACGTACATGACCGCCGTGCTGAACGGCAAGTCCCCGGCCGAGGCCGCCAAGCAGGTCGAGGACGAGTTCAACAAGCGCCTGTCGCAGCAGCAGTAGCAGCAGCAGGAGCAGGAGCGCCGAGCGCTCCTCGAAGGGAGCGGGGGCCGGCCACGC
>NZ_JAOCQE010000144.1 GCF_025290915.1 Streptomyces sp. 15-116A
CGCAGCACCGGCACCGGCACCGCTCGCCGGGGTCGCCGAACCACCGGCCCCCGGAGCCCGTACCGCCGCCCTGGCCGCGGCGGGACCACCACCGGGCGGAACCGGTACCGCGGCGGGCGCCTGCCCCTGACCGGCCCCCTGAGCGGGAGTCGGAGCATGGGCGTCCGGCCCGGGGACGTACCCCATCGCGGGCAGACCGGCACCGGCGCCGGCACCGGCGACGCCGGCGGAGAAGTTCACGCCGCGCTCGATGCGGTCGAGGCGGGCCATGACCGACCGCTCGTCGCCGTAGGCGGCCGGAAGCAGTACGCGGGCGCAGATCAGCTCGAGCTGGAGGCGGGGCGAGGTGGCGCCGCGCATCTCGGTGAGGCCCTCGTTGACGAGGTCGGCGGCGCGGCTGAGCTCGGCGGCGCCGAAGGTGCCGGCCTGGGCCTGCATGCGCTCGATGACGTCGGCGGGGGCGTCGATGAGCCCCTTCTCGGCGGCGTCGGGGACGGCGGCGAGGATGACGAGGTCGCGCAGCCGCTCCAGCAGGTCGGCGACGAAGCGACGGGGATCGTTGCCGCCCTCGATCACGCGGTCGACGACCTCGAAGGCGGCGGCGCCGTCGCCGGTGGCGAAGGCCTCCACGACGGAGTCGAGCAGCGAGCCGTCGGTGTACCCGAGCAGGGAGGTGGCCATGGCATACGTCACACCCTGCTCACCGGCGCCGGCGAGGAGCTGGTCCATGACGGACATCGAGTCACGGACGGACCCGGCGCCGGCGCGCACGACGAGCGGCAGCACACCGTCCTCGACCGGGATGTTCTCCTTCTGGCACACCTCGGCGAGGTAGTCCCGGAGCGTGCCCGGGGGGACGAGCCGGAACGGGTAGTGGTGGGTCCGGGAACGGATCGTCCCGATGACCTTCTCGGGCTCGGTGGTGGCGAAGATGAACTTCAGATGCTCCGGGGGCTCCTCGACGACCTTGAGGAGCGCGTTGAAACCGGCCGACGTGACCATGTGGGCCTCGTCGATGATGTAGATCTTGTACCGGCTGCCGGCGGGTCCGAAGAAGGCCTTCTCGCGCAGGTCACGGGCGTCGTCCACGCCACCGTGCGATGCGGCGTCGATCTCGATGACGTCGATCGAACCGGGGCCGTTGCGCGCGAGGTCCCGGCAGGACTGACACTCCCCGCAAGGTGTGGGCGTGGGGCCCTTCTCGCAGTTCAGGCACCGCGCGAGGATGCGCGCGCTGGTCGTCTTGCCGCAGCCGCGCGGACCGCTGAACAGGTACGCGTGATTGACCCGGTTGTTCCGCAGCGCCTGCTGCAACGGGTCGGTGACATGCTCCTGCCCGATGACCTCCGCAAAGGTCTCCGGGCGATAGCGGCGGTACAGCGCGAGAGACGACACGCATACGAGGTTATAGGCGCCCACTGACAACCAGACCGCCCCGGGAACGCAAGCGCCCCCCACGCACCCGCCAGAGCCGACCTACCCTTGCTGCCTTCCGGCCCTGGGGGAGTTCAGTCAGATAGCGCCGCGTGAGGGGCTGCGCAAAGGCTACCTCATCCCCGGGGGCCGGAACGAGTTCGCGAGCACTCCTCTCGGTCATGTAATGTTTCCGGCGGAGGATTCGCCTAGAGGCCTAGGGCGCACGCTTGGAAAGCGTGTTGGGGGCAACCCCTCACGAGTTCGAATCTCGTATCCTCCGCAGCCGCCTGAAGAGGCGAAACGAAGACCCCGGCCGCTCAGCGGCCGGGGTCTTCGGCGTATGCGTCCCGGTGAACCTCGAACACGCCACCGCTCTGCGGCGCGCCTGCGGGCGGCTGTGGCATCCCGGGGTTACCGGCTCACTCGCGTACGCCCGCGAGGAGCCAGCCATCATGCGTCCGGTATGGGACCGATTGGAGCGTCCCGGCAGCGCTGCCCGGGTCTGGCAGGCCAGCCTTCGACGCTTCGTCAGCAACGTCCTGGGACCGCACTTCGAGCAGGTCTGCCGCGACTGGGCGCTGCATCACGCGGACCCCGACCTCCTCGGCGGCCTGCCTGCCCGCGTCGGCCACGGAGTGGTCCACGACCCCAAGGCTCGGACCGGCCACGAGGTCGACGTGGCCGTTGTGGGCATCGCCGACGGACACGCCAAGCCCCCGCTGCCGGCTATCGGCGAAGCCAAGTGGGACGACACCATGGGCGTCGCCCATATCGAACGCCTCAAGCACATCCGCGAGCTCATCGCCCAGGCCGGCCGCTACGACACCACCCGGGCTCGCTTGCTGTGCTTTAGCGGAGCGGGCTTCAGCGACAAGGCGCACGCCGCCGCCGCGACCTCACCGGACATTCACCTCATCGACTTGCCACGCCTCTACGGCCAGGCGTAAGCAAGCCGGTCGGTATTCGTTTCGGTCGGGAAAGCCCAGGTCAGTGGCGTGGCCAGGTCGCCGGGGTGTGGATCTGTGCCGATGGCCACAGCGGGCGGGGCGTGTGGGGGCGCATACTGAGCCATGACAAAGCCTGCGGCGCCGAAGCGTCATCTGCCCACCAGCCCCTTCAAGGCCCCGGTCGTACCGGCGCCCAAGCACTTCGCCACGGGCGACCAGGTCACGCATGACGTGTACGGCCTCGGCCGGGTGGTCGGCATCGAGGACGGCATCGCGGCGCTCGTGGATTTCGGCTCGGCGCAGATGCGGATCCTGAGCCCGTACACGAAGATGACCAAGCTCTAGGACAGTGGTGCCCGGTCAGGGCACGCCAGGCCCCCTCAGGGATCTGTGAAGAGACCTGTGACGAAAGGCAGACCTCTCATCGACTCGACGTCGTTGTTCTCCGCCGTGGAAGGGCAGCCCCGCCGTTCCACCGCGGTGTCGCCGCCTCCGGCGACCAACCCCTTCCAGGCCCCGGACCTTCCGGAGGACGAGACCCTCTGGTCCGAGGAGGACGTACGGGAGCCCGCTCCGGGCCCGCGTGCGGCGCGGCGCAGAGCCGCCTAGGCGGACAAGACAAGGCGAGGGGCCCCACCGGTCATCGGTCATCGGTGGGGCCCCTCGTCGGCGTTCGTGGTCAGGGGGTGGTGAGGAGTTCGAGGGTGTCGATGACGCGGTTCGAGAAGCCCCACTCGTTGTCGTACCAGGCGACGACCTTGATGTGGCGGCCGTCGACGCGGGTCAGGGCCGAGTCGACGATGGACGAGGCCGGGTTGCCCGTGATGTCGGAGGAGACCAGGGGGTCCTCCGAGTACTCGAGGATGCCGGCGAGCGGGCCCGCGGCGGCGGTGCGGTAGGCCGCCAGGACGTCGTCGCGGGTCACGTCGCGGGCGACGGTCGTGTTGAGCTCGACGATCGAGCCCACCGGCACCGGCACGCGGATCGAGTCGCCCGACAGCTTGCCGTCGAGGTTCGGCAGCACCAGGCCGATCGCCTTGGCGGCGCCGGTCGTGGTCGGCACGATGTTCACGGCGGCGGCGCGGGCGCGGCGGGCGTCGCGGTGCGGGCCGTCCTGCAGGTTCTGCTCCTGCGTGTAGGCGTGCACCGTCGTCATGAAGCCGTGCTCGATGCCGGCGAGGTCGTCGAGGACCGCGGCCAGCGGCGCGAGCGCGTTCGTCGTGCAGGAGGCGTTGGAGACGATCGTGTGGAGCGCCGGGTCGTACGCGTCGGTGTTGACCCCGTAGGCGAGGGTGACGTCGGCGCCGTCCGAGGGCGCGCTGACGAGGACCTTCCGCGCGCCCGCGTCGAGGTGGGCGCGGGCGGCCTTCGCCGAGGTGAAGCGGCCGGTGGCTTCCAGGACGACGTCCACACCGAGCTCGGCCCACGGCAGCCGCGCCGGTTCGCGCTCGGCCAGCACCTTGATCCGGCGGCCGTCGACGACGAGGGCGTCCCCGTCGGCGGTCACCGGGCGGCCGAGCCGGCCGGACGTGCTGTCGTAGGCGAGCAGCCGGGCGAGCGTGGCGGGCTCCGTCAGATCGTTGACGGCGACGATCTCGAGGGCGCTGTCGCGCTCCAGCAGGGCGCGCAGCACATTGCGTCCGATGCGGCCGAAGCCGTTGATCGCGATGCGAGTCATGAATGGTGTCCCTTCGGTTCACCACCAGCGTCGCGGGCGGTCCATGGTCCTGACAGCGGCGCGATCGCCACGGTTCGCAAGGATCGCGCCAGGCCGCCGAAGACCGCCGGGTCCGGCTACTCGCCCCGGGCGAACGTGCGCCGGTAGTCCGTCGGGGTCGTGCCGAGGATGCGCTGGAAGTGCAGCCGCAGGTTCGCGCCGGTGCCCAGACCCACCTCGGCGGCGATCTGCTCGACGCTGCGCTGGGAGCGTTCGAGCAGCTCACGGGCCACGTCGATGCGGGCGCGCATGACCCACTGCATCGGCGTGTACCCGGTGTCCTCGACGAAGCGCCGCGAGAACGTGCGCGGCGAGACCGCCGCGTGCCGGGCGAGCGCCTCCAGGGTGAGGGGCTCGCCGAGCCGGGTGAGCGCCCACTCGCGGGTGGCGGCGAACCGCTCCCCCAGCGGCTCGGGCACGCTGCGCGGCACGTACTGCGCCTGGCCGCCGCTGCGGTAGGGCGCCGCGACCAGGCGCCGGGCCGCGTGGTTGGAGGCGGCCACCCCGAGGTCGCCGCGCAGGATGTGCAGGCACAGGTCGATGCCGGAGGCGGCGCCGGCCGACGTCAGCACGCTGCCCTCGTCGACGAACAGCACGTTCTCGTCGACCTGCACGCGCGGGTGCTTGGCGGCGAGCGACCGCGCGTAGTGCCAGTGGGTCGTGGCGCGTCTGCCGTCCAGCAGGCCCGTGGCGGCGAGGGTGAAGGCGCCGGTCGAGATGGCGGCGAGCCGCGTGCCCCGGGCGTGCGCGGCGATCAGCGCGGCGACGACGGCCGGCGGCGGGTCGTCGCGGTCCGGGAAGCGGTGGCCGGGGATGAAGACGATGTCCGCCCAGGCGAGGGCGTCGAGGCCGTGGGCGACGGAGTACGACAGGCCGTCGGCGCCGGTCACCAGCCCGGGCGCCGCGCCGCAGACCCGCACCTCGTACGGCATGCTCGCGCGGGTCGTGAACACCTGCGCGGGGATGCCGACGTCGAGCGGCTTCGCACCCTCGAGGACGAGTACGGCGACGCGACGCAGACGGGAGGACGGCACGGGGCCAGGGTACGAGGAGCGCCGCTTCGGTCTCTGGGCTCAGTGGCCGCTCTGCGGGCTGTACGGCTCGAGGAGCTGGTCGACGGGGGCGTGGTCGTCGGTGAGGGGCTGTGCGTCGCCGATCCAGGAGGTGAGGGCGTCGCCGGTGATGATCCGCCAGTCGGTGCCGCGGGCGTCCAGGGCTTCCTGGGTCGCGCGAAGGCCGAACGGGCGGTCGGAGGCGAGGAGCAGCAGGTTGCCGCCCTCGGTGGGGGCGCCGACGAGGGCGACGTGCTCGAAGACCTCGGCGAGGGTGGCCGCCTCGGCGCGGGCGAAGGCCAGCTCGCCGTGGTCGATGAGGTTGGCCACGTACAGGCCGTCCTCGTCGAGCACCCGCCGTACGTCGGTCATCGCCTCCACCGTCGTCAGGTGCCACGGCACGCTGACACCCCCGAAGGCGTCGCCGACGACGAGGTCACGGCTGCCGGTGTCCAGCCGGCGCAGGCCGAGCCTGCCGTCCTCGGTGCGTACGTCGATGCCGGCGGCCTGGCGCAGACCGAGCTGGTCGCGGTTGATCCGTACGACCCCGCTGTCGATCTCGGAGACGACGCTGCGCGTCCCGGCCCGCGTGGCCGCGAGGTAGCGGGGGAAGGTGAGCCCGCCGCCGCCCAGGTGGTACGCGGCGAGCGGCGAGCCCTCGGGGAAGGCGGTGTCGACGACCGCCGCGAGGGCCCGTACGTAGGTGAACTTCAGGTGGGTCGGGTCGTCGATGTCGACGTAGGAGTGGCGCAGGCCGTCCAGGACGAGGGTGCGGCCGCCGGACCGGTCGGGGTCCGTGACGACCTGGGCGCAGTGGTAGCGGGTCTCCGTGTCGCAGGCGCCGGGCGCGACCGTGGTGGCGAGGCCGCCGGCCACGACGACGAGGGTCAGGGCGGGCGTGCCGCTCCAGCCGCGCGCCCGCCACTGCACCAGCGCGGAGCCGACGACCAGCAGGACGCCGAGGCCGAGCAGGATGCCGCTGACCGGCAGCCGCGACACCAGCACGAAGCCGGTGAGGACGGTGCCGGCGATGGCGCCCGCGGTGCCGACGCCGGACAGCCGGCCGACCACCGTGCCCGTCTCGGCGAGGCTGGTCAGCCGCAGCTTGGTCACCATCGGCGTCACCGCGGAGAGCAGCGCGCCCGGCACGAGGATGGTCAGCGACGCGATCAGCATGAGCAGCGGCGGGGCCCACTCCGCGGTGCTGCGCAGCACCGCGGGGGTGAGGGCGACGACCGCTCCCGACACCCCGATCGACGGGCCGAGGAGCCTGCGCGGATCGACCTGGTCGGCGAGACGTCCGCCGAACCAGGAGCCGAGGGCGATGGCGGTGAGGGCGACGCCGATCACCATGGTGCTGGTCTCGAGGGTCAGACCGAGGTACGGCGCCAGCAGCCGCAGGGCGACGATCTCGACCACCAGCACCGCGGCCGAGGACGTGAACACGAGGACCGCTGCGGCGCGGGGACCCAGGCCGTTGATGCGGGGCGAGGTCCCGGCGACGGGCGAGGAGGACCATGGGGTCACGGTCGACATCCTCGCACGGGACCCCTGCGGGGACGGGGAGTTGAGCGAAGCGGCACCCCGTTTCCTGCTTCGAAGCCCGGCTCGGCCCGGCTCAGGTCCCGGCCTGCTGGCACCCCGGGCACCAGACCGTCGTGCGGCCCGACAGGCGGGTGCGGCGCAGGTGGGTGCCGCAGCGGGGGCAGGTCGGGTCCGGGTCGTCGCGGTGGCCCGTGAGCCAGGTGTCGCGGGGCGGCACGCAGCCCGCGGTGACCGCGGAGCGCAGGGTGCGGCGCATGTGGGTGTACAGCCGGCGGCGGTCGGGCGAGCCGAGGTCGCTCGCCCGGACCGTGGGAGGCAGTCCCGCCCGCCAGAGCACCTCGTCCGCCAGCAGATTGCCGAGCCCGGCGAGGGCGCTCTGGTCGGTGAGGACGGTCTTGACCTTGCCGCGACGGGACGCCAGCGCGGCCTCGAACTCCTCACGGTCCACCGCCAGCGCGTCCGGGCCCTGACCCTCCAGCAGCCGCGCCGCCGCGTCGGCGTCCTCGCACAGCCACAGGCCCTGGAGCTTGCGCTGGTCGCGGAAGCGGAGCTGACGTCCGCCGGTCACGGTGAACACCACCCGGTCGTGGGCGTCGAGCGCGTCCTCGGCGTCCGAGCACACCAGGCGGCCCGTCATGCCGAAGTGCAGCGCCAGCAGAGGGCCGCCAGTGCGGGCCAGCAGCCACTTCCCGTGCCGCTGGGTGCCGGTGAACCGGCGCCCCTCCAGCGCCTCGCTCAGCCGCCGCGCGCTCACTGCGTGCAGGACGCCCGCGTCACGCACGTCCACGCGCCGGACGACCCTGCCCCGCGCGCAGGACTCCAGCACCTTGCGGAACCCTTCGACATCCGGCAGCTCGGGCATGGGGGCCTCCTCGTCCCCCCAGCCTCCTCGTCCCCCCAGCCTCCTCCCCCTGCCCCTCCCCTGCCCATTCTTCCGCTCTTCCGCCGGCGGCTACCGCTCCAGCCACACCGCCTGGTCCGGTGGCAGTAGGTCGTTCTCCAGGGGCCCGCTGGACAGCAGCACCGAGGTGTGCGGCGGGAGCGGGTACGGGGTCGAGGAGAGGTTGATGACGCAGGCGAAGCCCGGGGAGCGGGTGAAGGCGAGGACGCCTTCCGGTGCTTCCTGCCAGGTCAGGGTGCCGTCGCCCAGAGCCGGGTGACGGCGGCGCAGGTGGAGGGCCGTGCGGTACAGCTCCAGCATGGAACCGGGGTCACCCGTCTGGGCGGCCACGCTGTAGTGGGCCCAGTCGGAGGGCTGGGGCAGCCACGGGGACGCGGTGGCGTCGGCGGGGCTGAAGCCGTAGGGGGCGCTGTCGCCGGACCAGGGGATGGGGACGCGGCAGCCGTCGCGGCCGCGGTCCGTGTGGCCGGAGCGTTCCCAGACCGGGTCCTGGAGCACCGACTCGGGCAGGTCCTCGACCTCCGGGAGACCCAGCTCCTCACCCTGGTAGATGTAGGCGCCGCCGGGCAGGGCGAGCATCAGCAGGGCGGCGGCGCGGGCCCGGCGGGTGCCCAGGGTCAGGTCGGCGGGGCCCTCGGGGACGTAGCGCTCGTTGGCCACCCAGCGCCGGACGCGGCGGCGGCCGTAGCGGCTGGGGTGGCGCATGACGTCGTGGTTGGACAGCACCCAGGTGGCCGGTGCGCCGACCGCGCCGAGCATGGCGAGGGAGTCGTCGATGACCGTACGCAGGTCCTTCGCGTCCCAGCCGGACATCAGGAAGTCGAAGTTGAACGCGGTGTGCAGACCCTCCGGGCGGACGTAGGCGGCCAGCCGCTCGGGGGTGTCCGCCCACGCCTCGGCGACGAAGCAGCGGTCGCCGGGGAACTCGTCGGCGACCTTGCGCCAGGCGCGGTAGATCTCGTGGACCTCGTCGCGGTCCCAGTGGGGGTGGTCGAGGTGCGGGCGGGCCGGCTCGGCGTCCGGGTCGCGGCGGGGCGGCAGGTCCGGCAGGTCGGGGTGCTTGACCAGGCCGTGGGCCACGTCGATGCGGAAGCCGTCCACGCCGCGGCCCAGCCAGAAGCGCAGGACCGACTCGAACTCGGCGTGCACGTCCGGGTGCCGCCAGTTGAGGTCGGGCTGTTCGGGGGCGAAGAGGTGCAGGTACCACTCGCCGTCCGGGACCCGTGTCCAGGCCGGGCCGCCGAAGCAGGAGACCCAGTCGTTGGGGGGCTCGGAGCCGTCGGGGCCCCGCCCGGGGCGGAAGACGTAGCGCTCGCGCTCGGGGCTGCCGGGGCCCGCCGCCAGTGCCGCGCGGAACCAGGCGTGCCGGTCGGAGGTGTGGTTGGGCACGATGTCCGGGATGACGCGGATCCCGTGCTCGTGCGCCTCCTCGATCAGCCGTTCCGCCTCGGCCACCGTGCCGAAGAGGGGGTCGATCTCGCGGAAGTCGGCCACGTCGTAACCGTGGTCCGCCATGGGCGACTTGTACCAGGGGTTGATCCAGATGGCGTCCACGCCCAGCGACTTGAGGTACGGCAGGCGGGACCGGATGCCGGCGATGTCACCGACGCCGTCGCCGTTCCCGTCGGCGAAGCTGCGGATGTAGACCTGGTAGATGACGGCGTGGCGCCACCACGGCGCTGCGGTGCCGGACATGAGAGGACTCCTGAACAAGAGGGGGAAAGAGAGGGCTACTTCGCGGCGCCGGCGGTGAGTCCGGCGACGATGCGGCGCTGGAAGAGCAGCACCATGACCACCAGGGGGACGGTGACCAGGACGCCGGCCGCCATCTGGCTGCCGAACGGCGTCTCGTACGTCGTCGCCCCGGTGAACTTCGAGATGGCGACCGGCGCCGTCTGCATCCCGGGGCGGTTGGTCATCGACAGGGCGATCAGGAACTCGTTCCACGCCGCGATGAACGTGATGATCGCGGTGGTGAAGATGCCCGGCGCGGCGAGCGGAATGATGATCCGGCGGAACGCCTGACCCCGGGTGCAGCCGTCGACCATCGCCGCGTGCTCCAGCTCGTCCGGCATCTGCCGGAAGAACGTGGTCAGGTTCCACACCGCCAGCGGCAGCGCGAAGGACATGCTCGGCACGATCATCGACTGGTAGGTGTTGATCCAGCCGATGTCCGTGAACAGCTTCAGCAGCGGCACCACGATCGACACCACGGGGAACATCGAGGTGGCGATGATCAGCGTGAGGATCAGCCGCTTGAAACGGAACTCCAGCCGGGCCATCGCGTACGCCGTGAACGTGGCCAGCAGCAGCGCAGCCACGGTGGTGACACCGGCGACGATCAGGCTGTTGAGCAGCGCCCGCGCGAACCCCTGCGCCGGGTCGAACACCGCGCGGTAGTTCTCGAACGACACCGGTGAGGGGATCAGCGAGGTGTCGAAGATGTCCGTGGTGCGGCGCAGGCTGGAGACCAGCATCCAGAAGAAGGGGGCGAGGCAGTAGAGGACCACCGCCGCGACACCGGCGTACAGCAGGCCGTCGCGCCAGCGTTGAGTGCGGGTCATGCCTTCACCCCCTCAGCGGCCCGCCGGCGTCGCCTGCGCACCGGCCCGCCGTCCCCGACGAGATCCGCGCCGAGCAGCCGCACGAACGCCAGCGCGATCAGGAAGACGTAGAGGAAGAGGATCACCGCGTACGCGGAGGCCGGTCCGAAGCGGACGTTGGACGCCTCGTTCTGCGCGAGCATCGACAGGGTCTCCACCGAGTGCTTCTGCGCGCCGATCAGGAGGTACGGCAGGTCGAACATCCGCAGCGCGTCCATGCAGCGGAACAGCACCGCCACCAGCAGGGCGGGCTTCACCAGCGGCAGTGTGACGTGCCAGAACCGGCGGGCCCGGCTCGCCCCGTCGATCCGGGCGGCCTCGTACACCTCCTTCGGGATCACCTGGAGACCGGCGAGGACCAGCAGCCCGATGAAGGGGGCGGTCTTCCACACCTCGGCGACGATCACGGCGACCTTGGCGTGGAACCCCTCCGTGGTCCACAGGATCTGCCGGCCGAGGAGGGCGTTGGCCACCCCGTCGCTGTTGAAGATCCACCGCCACAGCAGCCCGGAGATGGCCGTCGGCACGGCCCAGGGGATCAGGATGCCCGCCCGCACCAGGCCCCGGCCGCGGAACGCCTTGTGCATGATCAGGGCCATCGCGACACCGATCACCGTCTCCAGGCCGACGGTCACGACGGTGAAGAAGGTCGTGTTCCAGAAGGCGTTCCAGAAGCGCTCGCCGGCCTCGCCGAAGATGTCGGCGTAGTTGCGCAGGCCCACGAACGGCTCGGTGTCGCTGATGAACCCGGTCGACGCGTCCAGGCCCTTCGGCCCGTACAGCGACTCCTTGAGCGCCATCAGCGTCGGGTACAGCACGACGATCGTCAGCACCAGCAGCGTCGGGGACACCAGCAGGGCGGCCATGCGCGCGGTGCCGTCCGTGGGGCGCGACATGACCCTGTGTGACATGACCCCGCCCCCTTACGGCGCCACGGACTTCTGCAGGTCGTCCTGCAGGTCCTTCAGCGCCTCGGCGCTGCTCTTGGTCCCGGTCAGCGCGGCGTACGCCTCCCGCTGGACCGCGGCGGTCACATCGCCGTACGGCACGACCCTCGGGCGGGGCACCGCGCGCAGGATGGACTCCTTGAGCACGGGCAGGTACGGGTACTGCTCGATCAGCGCGCGGTCGTCGTAGAGGGAGGCGTACGGCGGGGCGAGCGAGGCCTTCTTCAGGAAGGTCGCCGTGTTCTCCTCGCTGGTCATGAACTTGATGAAGTCCAGCGCGGTCGCCTTGTTCTTCGCGGACGACGACACGGCCATGTTGTGGCCGCCGAGGCTGGAGGAGCCGGGCCCGTTCAGGCCGGGCAGCGGGGCGACCGCGTACGTGCCCTTGATGTCGCTCTTGGCGGCGAGGGCGTGGACGTAGGGCCAGTTGCGCAGGAAGACCAGCTTGCCGGACTGGAAGGCCTGGCGGCCGTCCTCCTCCAGGTAGGTGACGGCCTCCTTGGGGATGGTGCCGTCCTTGACCGAGCCGACGAGGAAGTCCAGTCCCTTCCTGGCCTCCGGGGTGTCGACGTCCGGCTTGCCGCCGGGGGTGGTGACGACGCCGCCCGCCGAGTGGACGGCCTCGGAGAAGTTCACCGTCAGGCCCTCGTACTTCTGGAACTGACCGGCGTAGCACGCCATGTCCTTGCCCTCGGGCAGCTTGGCGACCTTCGCGCAGGCGGCCTTCATCTCCGCCCAGGTCCCGGGCGGTTCGGCTATGCCGGCCTTCTTCAGCAGGTCGGTGCGGTAGTAGAGCATGCCGCCGTCGGAGCTGGCCGGGACCGCGTAGAGGCCGTCACGGTATCGGGCCGTCTCCACCACCGGATCGAGCATCCTGCCGAGCGGGAACTGCTTCTCGGGCAGCTTGTCGATCCACTGGTGGGCGGCGAACTCCGAGGTCCACACGACGTCGAGGGACAGCACCGTGTAGGCGTCGGACTTCGTCTCCGCGTTCTGGATCATCTGCTGGCGCTGGGCGTCCGCGTCCGTCGGCAGCTGGATGAAGGTGACCTTCTCCTCGGGGTGCAGCTCGTTCCAGCGGTCGAGCATCGGCTGGACGGTGCCGGTGGTGTCCTTGCCGGCCACGTACGTGATGGGCCCGCGCCCCTCGAACGACGCCGGGCCGGCCTGCCCGGAGCCGCCGTCGCCGGACGTGCCGCAGGCGGTGAGGAGCAGCCCGCCGACGGTGAGCACGGCAGTGCACGGAAACGCTCTGGTGGTTCTGGTCTTCACTGGGTCTCCCTGGTTCTGGGTGAGACTGCGTTGTCACGCGCGTGCGCAGGGGTGTTTCAGCAGGTGAATGCGTGAGTGGAGGTGGGGTGGAGAGAGGTTGACCCGCTCGGCGTGACAACGCTTGCACCGTAGGGACGGGCTTTCGGCAAGTCAATGCGTTACGCCGGGGTAATGAGGAAGAGAGGACGGTGAATGGCACGGTTTACCTGAGGATTTGCATGCAAACGCCCTGCGTGACAGCGCTGTCATTCCGGCCCGGCAGGAAGCGTTTCCTGTGCTACCGTCCCGCTCATGCCACCAGCTCAGCGCCACCCCACGATGGCCGACGTGGCCGAACGGGCCGGGGTCTCCACCTCCACCGTCTCCCGCACCCTGCGCGGGCTGTCCACCGTGTCGCCGGACGTGCGCGCCCGCGTCGAACAGGCCGCACGCGAGCTGAACTTCGCCGTGTCACGCCAGGCGGCGAGCCTGGTGACGGGCAGGACCGGGAACGTGGCGGTGCTGGTGCCCACGCTCGACGCGTGGTTCATGGGCGCGGCGCTGTCCAGCCTCGGCCCGCTGCTGCGGGCGGCCGGCATGGAGCTGAGCGTCTACATCATTCCCGACATGGCCGAGCGGACCTCGTTCTTCGACCGCCTCCCCGCCCGGCGCAACGCGGACGCGCTGCTGGTGTTCTCCTTCGACCTCAACGAGGAGGAGACCGCGCGGCTGGACGACCTCGGCATGCCGGTCATCTACGTCAGCCAGCATGTGCGGGGGCGGCCGAGCGTCTACGTCGACGATGTGGCCGCGGCCGTGCACGGCACCCGGCATCTGCTCAACCTCGGCCACCGCCGGATCGCGTTCCTGCACACCGTCGGCGCGAGCGGCTTCTCGTTCAGCTCCAACGAACGGCTGCTGGGGTATCAGCAGGCGCTGGCCGAGGCGGGCATCCCGCTCGACAAGGAGCTGATGGTCGGCACGCGGGCGGGGGACAAGCGGCGTACCGCCGAGGCGATGGGCAGGCTGCTGAGTCTGCGGGAGCCGCCGACGGCTGTCTTCGCCGAGCAGGACGAAGTCGCCGTGGCGGTGCTGTGGACGCTGCGCAAGACGCGGATTCCCGTGCCGGAGCGGATGTCTGTCCTCGGGTTCGATGATCAGCCGCTGGCGGAGTGGTTCGATCTGTCGACGGTGGCTCAGTCGCCGGCGGAGCTGGGGCGGGAGGCGGGGGAACTGGCGTTGTCCCTCATCAACGACCCCGAGGTGGATCGGGGGCGGCATGTCGTGCTGCCCACGTTTGTGATTCCTCGGTCCACTACGGCACCGCCGGCTGATGTGGAGCCGGACGCCTGAGAGCTCGGGGGTCTGGGTTGGGCGGCGGGTGCGGGCTCGTCGGGGCTGGTCGCGCAGTTCCCCGCGCCCCTGAGAGGGTTCCTCTCACCGGGATATGCGGACCTGACGGGTTTCCGTCACCTGGTCCACCTCTGTCGTCCTGATCGTCAGTTTCATGGTCCAGGTGCCGTCCAGGGGGAGGGTGAGGTCGTTGGTGGCCCAGTAGCCGCCTCGGTCGGTGAGGTTGGCGTCGATGGGGCCCACGTCCTTGGCCTTGAGGGTGAAGGTCATGCGGAGTTCCGGTACGGCGATCAGGCCGTTGTCGGCGCCGAAGACGACTGCCTGGACGCCGTTCTCACCCACGCGGCCGGGGTCGAGGGTGAGCTGGACGCGGCCCGTGCCGTTCGGGGTGCCCACGTCGTAGGGGACCGTGAGCGTGGTGGAGCCGGGCAGGCCGGCGACGGGGGCTGTCGCGCCGGTCTCCCCGGACGCCGCCTCGGCCTCGGCGCGGGCGGGGAGGGTGCTGGTCAGGACGGTCGTGACCAGCAGGACGACCGTGGCCACGGCGACCTCGACGAGGACGGAGCGGCGCAGGGCGCGGCGGTGGGGGTCCGGTGCGGGCGGGGGTGGCGGTGTGTCGTCGGGCGGGGTGGGGGCGGAGCCCGGGGCCCCGACCAGTTCCGGGACCCGTTCGCGTACCGCTGCCTGGGAGGTGTTCGTCGCCAGGCGGGTCGTCCAGCGGCGGGACAGTCCCGCGACCAGCAACAGGGCGGCCACCAGGGCCAGTTTGACCAACAGGGTCCGGCCGTACTGCGTCTCCGTGAGCGCCGGCCAGGAGCCCAGGCCGCGCCAGGACTGGTAGACGCCGGTGACGGCGAGGACGGTGACCGAGGTGAAGGCCAGCCGGGAGAAGCGGACGACGGTGGCGGGCGGGGTGGGCCGCTGAGCTCGGTACAGGGTGAGGAGCAGGGCGGTCAGGCCGCCGAGCCAGCAGGCCGTCGCCAGCAGGTGCAGTACCGACGAGGTCATCGCCAGCGGGACCTGGATCCCGGCGGAGGCGTGCTCGGCCGCCGCCCAGGTGAGGGCGAGGCCGACGGCGAGGGCGGTGCCGGCCGCCAGGTGGGCGGGGGGTGTGCGGTCGGGCGTACGGCGCCGGGACAGCCGTAGCAGGACTACCGCCGTCAGCAGGACCAGCGCCAGCCGGGCGAGCAGGGCGAGACCCGGGCGGCCGGTGAGGGCGCGGGTGACGGCGGAGGGGTCGAGGGCGGTCGCCGGTGAGGTGCCGTTCTCGTAGGGGGCGCGCAGGATCAGCAGGACGAGGGTGGAGGCGAGCAGGGTCCACCAGCCGGTGAGCAGCGGCAGCCGCAGGGGGCGGGTGTCGGGCGGGCGGCACAGCGCCGCGAACGCCACCACGCCGATGAGCAGGGCGGCGGCGATGTACGCGAGGTAGCGGGCGGTGTCGTAGAGGCTCGCGGTGACCGGGTGTTCGTCCGGCGTCGCGGGGACGGCGGGTGCGGTGGGTGAGGGCTTGCCGACGGAGAAGGTGAAGGCGCCGGACACCGGGTGGCTGTCGGCGGAGACCACGCGCCAGGCGACGGTGTAGGTGCCGTCGGCGAGGTCGCCGGGCAGCTCGACCCGGGCGGTGTCAGAGGCGTCCTTCGCGTGTTCGGGGTCGCCGAGGGAGACGCGGCGGTTGTCGGGGCCGTAGATCCGGAAGGAGTCCTCCAGCAGGCCGACGGACTCGGTGAAGGTCAGGGTGACGTGCCGGGGCGCGGACTTGACGACACTGCCGTCCTCGGGGTCGCTGGAGCGGAGCGCGGCGTGGGCGCCGGCGGGGGCGGCGCTGCCGAGGAGGAACAGGATCAGCAGCGAGCCCAGCAGCATGAGCCGGGTGAGCCGCCGGTCCTGCCGCGGGGCGGCACGTCGTCCGTCAGCCCCGAGCACCTCGTTCCACCGTCGTCGCACGTCGCACCCGCCTCCTGGCATTCGGCTCCGTGTTACGTACGGATGGCGGGCGCGTCCTGCTCAGTGCCGTTCACCACGTCGGCCGAGCCGTCGCCCCTCCGTCCACCACCAGGTCGTGGCCCGTCACCCAGGAGGCCAGTGGGGAGGCCAGATAGGCGCAGGCGTCGCCGATGTCCTCGGGGCGGCCCAGACGGCCCACCGCCGTGGCCCGGCGCCAGCAGTCCACGCCGTCCGGCCAGGCCTGTGCGAGGCCCTCCCGGTCGATCAGGCCGGGCGAGACCGTGTTGACGCGGACGCCCCACGGGCCGTACTCGAGGGCCGCCGAGCGGGCGTGCATCACCACCGCCGCCTTGGCCGCGCTGTAGTGCGCGTGGGCGGGGGCCGGGAGGCGGGCCTCGACGGAGGCGATGTGGGTGACGGAACCGCCGCCGTGCCCGCGCATGAGCTCCGCCGCGGCCTGGGTGCAGGCGAAGACGCTGGTGACGTTGGTGTCCAGGACCGCCCGCCACTCGGCCGCCGTCATGCCGGGGAGCTCCTGGACCGGCTGCACGCCCGCGTTGTTGACCAGCGCGGTCAGCCGTCCGCCGCCCCACTCGGCCGCGTCCGTCACCAGGCGCCGGCAGGCGTCCTCGTCGGTGAGGTCGGCCCCGGCGAGGACG
>NZ_JAOCQE010000145.1 GCF_025290915.1 Streptomyces sp. 15-116A
ACCCCCCACCGGCGTCCGCACCCCCGTCAGTACGCCCGCCAGCAGCATCATCACCCCGGCCGCCACCCCCAGCAGCCACACCCTGCTGTCCAGCTCGGCCAGTCGTGCCAGGGTGATCGGCTGGTCGGAGTCGATGCGGAGGAGATCGTCCAGCGGGGACGGCAGGACGCCGAGGAGGGCGCCCGAAGCGCTGCCCTCCCACGGCACGAACAGGCCCAGCGGCAGGCCGAGCCACACCCCGTTCGGCGCCCCCAGCAGCGCCGCGCCGGCGATCCGCCGGGGATGGTCGTCGCCGATCGCCGCGTACCCGGCCGCAGCGCAGCCCGCGACCACCGCCACCAGCAGCACGGTGACGAGGGCGGACACCGCGGGACGTACGACCCGGTGCACGGCGTCCCAGCCGCGCGGCAGCGGCGTACGGCGGGACGCCAGCAGCGCGACGAGCAGGACCCCGACAGACCAGCCGAGCCCGCCCAGCAGCGTCGGCACCGCGTCCACGGTGAATCCGACCGCCGCCTCGGCCTCGACGAGGTCACCCACCCGGTCCGGCAGCAGCCCCCCGATGTCACCGACATCCCCCAGCCCGGGTATCTCGAGCCCGCCACCACCGCCGCCTCCGTCCGGCAGCTCGTCCAGCCCCAGCGCACCCCCGTCGAGCGTGACCGCGTCGTGCCCCGCCCACACCAGCCCGCCCGCCATCGCCACGAACAACGCGACCACCGCCCCCGCACGCGCGAGCAGTTCGGCCGGGGACACCACAACTCCCGCCGCCCGCAAGGACCTCAGGAAGAAGTACGACAGCAGCAGCGCCCCCACGAGACTCACACCCAGTGGCGTGATGTCGACGGCCGTGTCCGCCTCCGCCCCCGACAGCCCGAAGGCCGACACATCGCCGGACGGCGTGACCGAGCCCCCGACCGCCAGGGCCACCACCGCCGCGGTCATCGTCCCGAGCGAACCCGCCGAGTCCGCGCCCAGCAGATGCAGCCCGAGAGCCGCCGTCCCCGCCATGCCGATGAGCGCCCAGCTCACCGCGGCCACCGCGGACATCACGACATCGACCCACGGCACCCGCGCGCCGTACGCGCCGAACTCCGCGCCTCCTGAACCGGCGCTCCCTGCGCTCCCCGCACCCGTGGCAGCACTCATGGCAGACCCCCCGATCCGCGGCGCGGCACGGTCGCCGCGCATGTCCCCCTCGCGTGGTTTACCACTCTCCGGCCCGGTTTCCACCCCGTCAACGACAAACGGTGGAGGCGTTGGAGCACGCTCTTCACAAGGCCCGACTTTCGGTCAGGGGGCCGAGCCTGAAATAGTTCCCCCCGATGTTCGACATCCCTAGACTCCCTGCGATGGGGGAAACTCGGGGGACAACTCAGTGGGGCATGGAGTGCCGGAACTCGTACTGGAATCGAATGGACGTACCTGGACGCTCGATCCGTCCAGGTCATACACCCTTGGACGCGATCCGCAGGGGGACGTCGTGGTGGACGATGCCAGGGTTTCCTGGCGTCACGCCACCGTCAGCTTCAACGGCCGCAGTTGGGTGATCGAGGACCACGGCAGCACCAACGGCACGTTCGTGCAGGGCCAGCGGATCCACCACCTGGAGCTCAGCTCCGACACGTCGCTGAACCTGGGCAACGCGAACGACGGCCCGCGCGTGACGCTGTCCGGGCTCGCCGCCCCGGTCGGCACGCCGGGGGCCCAGCAGCAGCCGTACGCGGCACAGAGCGCGGGCTGGGCGGCTCAACAGGCCCCGGCCCCGCAGCAGCAGTCCCCGGCCCCGCAGCACGCCCCGCACCAGCAGCCGCCCGCCCAGCAGGCCGGCTGGCAGCAGCAGGCGCAGCAGCACGCGCAGCAGCCGCAGCCGCCCGCCCCGCAGATCCCGCAGCAGCAGGGCCCCGGTGGTGGCGCGGGGGCGCCGCCGGTCTACGGCGACCGCAGCCCGACGACGTTCCACCAGTTCTCCCTCGGCCGCGTCATGCGCATCGGCCGTGCCCTGGAGAACGACCTGGTCGTCTCCGACCTCCAGGTCTCCCGCAACCACGCCGAGTTCCACTCGACGCCCGACGGTCGCATGGAGATCCGCGACCTGGGCTCGCACAACGGCACCTACGTCAACGGCCAGCCGATCCCCAAGGGCGGCTCCCAGCTGCTCGGCCCCACCGACATCGTGGGCGTCGGCCACTCGACGTTCCGCATCGTCGGCGACCGGCTCGAGGAGTTCGTCGACACCGGTGAGGTGTCCTTCTCCGCCCGCCACCTGACCGTCACGGTCGACGGCGGCAAGCAGATCCTCAAGGACGTCTCCTTCGGCGTCCCGGAGAAGTCGCTGATCGCGGTCATCGGCCCGTCCGGCTCCGGCAAGTCCACCCTGCTCAAGGCGCTCACCGGCTACCGGCCCGCCAACCAGGGCGAGGTGCTCTACGACAACCGGAACCTCTACAAGCAGTTCGCCGAGCTGCGCCAGCGCATCGGTCTGGTCCCGCAGGACGACATCCTGCACAAGGAGCTGACCGTCAAGAAGGCCCTCAAGTACGCGGCCAAGCTGCGCTTCCCCGCCGACACCACGGCCGCCGAGCGCGACGCCCGCATCGACGAGGTGCTGCGTGAGCTGAAGCTCGACATCCACAAGGACAAGAAGGTCACCTCCCTGTCCGGCGGCCAGCGCAAGCGCGTGTCCGTCGCCCTGGAGCTGCTGACCAAGCCGTCGCTGATCTTCCTCGACGAGCCGACCTCGGGTCTCGACCCGGGCATGGACCGCGACGTGATGCAGCTGCTGCGTGGCCTCGCCGACGACGGCCGCACGGTCCTCGTCGTCACCCACTCGGTGGCCGAGCTGGCGCTGTGCGACAAGCTGCTGGTGATGGCGCCCGGCGGCTCCGTCGCCTACTTCGGCCCGCCCGAGGAGGCGCTGAACTTCTTCGGCTACGACACCTGGGCCGACGTCTTCTCCGCCTTCGAGAACTACCGCGACTACGACTGGGCGGGCCGCTGGAAGGGCTCGCAGCACTACCAGATGTACGCCGCGGACATCGACGCCGTCGCCCCGCAGTCCGTACAGGTCCCGGCGATGCAGGCGATGAAGCCGCCGAAGCCGCAGGGCTGGATGTCGCAGTTCGGCACACTGGTGCGCCGCTACATCTCGGTGATCGCCTCCGACAAGGGCTTCCTCGCCCTGATGGTGATCCTGCCGGCCGTCCTCGGCGCGGTCAGCCTGCTCATCGACGCGGACAAGGGCCTGCTGCCCAACCCGCCGAACCCGCAGACCGGCCGGATCATCCCGAACGGCACGGCGACCACGGTGCTGCTGATCCTCGCGGTCGGCGCCTGTTTCGCCGGAGCCGCGAACTCCGTGCGTGAGCTGATCAAGGAACGCGTCATCTACGAGCGGGAGCGCGCCACCGGCCTGTCCCGCTCGGCGTACCTGATGTCGAAGGTGTTCGTGCTCGGCATGATCACCGTGCTGCAGGGCCTGCTGGTCGGCGTGATCGGCTTCTCCAGCCGGGAGATCCCCGAGGAGGGCCTGATCCTCGGCAGCGCCACCCTGGTCGAGCTCTCGCTGCCGATCATGGCGCTGGGCTTCACGTCGATGATGTTCGGCCTGATCATCTCGTCGCTGGTGAAGACCGCCGAGAAGACCATGCCGCTGCTGGTGATGTTCGCGATCATCCAGGTCGTCTTCACCGGCTGCCTGTTCGCGCTGCACGGCTCGATCGGCGTCAACCAGTTCTCGTTCCTGATGCCCTCGCGCTGGGCGGTCGCCGCCGCCGGTGCCACGCTGGACTTCAACAAGATCAGCCCGCCGGAGACGGCCGGGGACACCGACCCGCTGTGGGAGCACACGGTCGGGGCCTGGGCCATGGACATGGGCGCGCTCATCGCCATCGGCGTGGTCTGCGGCTTCTTCGTGGCCCGCTTCCTGCGCCGCCACGAGCCCGAGGTCATGCGCAAGTAGTCCGCGCCGCGGAAACCGGCTCGATACGCCCCGAAGGGCGGCACCTCGTCAGGAGGGTGCCGCCCTTCGGCGTATCAGGGGGTCGCGTCGATCGCGAGAAGAGGTCCGCGCCGACCTCAGTACGCGCTGTCGACGTTGTCCATGGTGCCGTAACGGTCCGCCGCGTAGTTGCAGGCGGCGGTGATGTTGGCGACCGGGTCGTAGATGTTCCAGGAGGTGCCGGGCACGTGGTACGCCTTGAAGGTCGGCGGGATCACCTGCAGCAGGCCCTTGGACGGGATGCCGTTCTGGGCGTTGATGTCCCAGAGGTTGATCGCCTTCGGGTTGCCCGAGGACTCGCGCATGATGTTGCGGTGGATGCCCTCGTAGGAGCCCGGGATGCCGTGCTTCTTCATGATCGACAGGGACTCGCGGATCCAGCCGTCCAGGGTGTTCGGGTAGGACTTGGGAGCCGCCTGCTTCACCTCGGCGCGCTCGGCGGCGCGGCTCGCGGCCTCCTTGGCCTGGCGGGCCTGCTCGGCCTTCTTGGCGGCGGCGGCCTTCTTGGCGGCGACCGCGGCCTTGGCCTTCGCCTCGGCCTGCTTCTTCGCCGCGATCTGCTCGGCCTTCACGGTGGCGCCGGCCAGCTGGTCGGTGACGGTGCCCTTGACGTCCTTGATCTGCTCGGTGCTGTAGGCCACCTTCGCGGTCGGGACGGTGGCGGCCTCGCTCGTGGTGTTCGTCGACGCCGTGCTCGGCACCGCCGAGAAACCGATGGCGGCGGCACCGAGGGCGGCGACACCGGCAGCGGCGATCTTGTGGTGACGGGTCAGGGCACGACTATGGCCACGGGTGAGGATGTTCTTCGACATGCTGAATGGACCTCTTCGAATAGCGCGGAGGTCGCTCGGCGTCCGGTGGGGACAGTGGTGCTTCCGGCACAAACGCCGTGGGCGGAACCCACGGCGCTGAGCGACGGCAGCCATTCTTAGCGGCCGCAAAATTGCCTGGCAAAGGTGTGACGTACGAAGCCGGGTAGTGGATCAGGGAGGGGCAAAACGGGGCAGATTGGACAGTACGGCCCGCTCACACGGGCGGTATGTATCTCCTACTCCCCTTCGTACGTGATGTGCGCCCTATGCCCGGCCTCACATCGGCCCCCCTCCGGTCTCACGCGCAGTTGCGAGAGCAATGCTCTGTGTGAGGAGCCTGTGCAGGGCCTGTACCGGGGCTGTACGGGCCCGCTCACGGCAGCAGAAGGTGCAGGTCCCCGAACTCGTGCCACAGGTAGCGCCCGCGCACCGCCTCCGCGTAACCGCGGTCCAGCGCCTCCCGCCCGGCGACCGCCTCCAGCATCAGCAGATGCGAGGCCTCCGGCTCGTGCAGACCGGTCAGCAGCCCGTCCACCACCCGCACTCCCCGCTCAGGGGTCACCACGAGGTCCGTCCACCCCGCGCGGGCCCGCACCACCCCGTCGGGCCCCGCCGCCGACTCCACCGCCCGCACGGCGGTCGTCCCCACGGCGATCACCCGCCCGTCGCCCGCCTTGACGGCGTTGACGACCCGCGCCGACGCCTCCGGCACCACGAACCGCTCCGGATACGGCGGCTCGTGCGCCTCCGCCGACGCCACCCCCGTATGCAGCGTCACCGGCGCGAACTGCACCCCCCGGCTCACCAGCTCCGCCACCAACCGCGCGGTGAACGGGCGCCCCGCACTCGGCATCTCCGCACTGCCCGCCCCGTCCGGCGACGGCAGCGCGAACACCGTCTGGTACGCCGACAGCGGCTGGTCCCGCTCCGTGTACGCGTACCGGATGGGCCGCCCGTACCGGCGCAGCAACTCGAGCACCTCCGCGCCCGAGACCCGCGCCCACCACAGACGCTCCCCGCCCGCAGCGACCGGCTCCTCCAGAACCAGGCGCACGCCGCCGGGCAGCGATACCTCTGTCTCCGCGCGTACGCCCGCACGCGCGCGCGTGGTGCCGCGCCCGTCCGGATCCCGCAGCTCGACCGCCCACCGCCCGTCGTCACCCCGCGTGGAGAAATGCACCACCACGCGCGCGTGCCCCACCCGGCCGTCGACGGCCGCCGCCAGCGTGGGCGAGGTGTTCACCACCAGCACGTCCCCGGCCCGCAGCAGCCCCGGCAGCTCCCGGAAGGCGTGATGCGACACCGCCGTCCCCCGCGACACCAGCAGCCGCACGGAATCCCGCTCCAGGCCGGGCCCCCGCCGCTCCACCGGCACCCGCGCCGACAAGCCCTCCGGTACCTTCACCGCCGACCTCATGCCCGCCCCTCCAGCAGCGCCGGGGCCCCGTAGCGCCCGCTCGCCGGCCGCTCGTCCAGCAGCCGCAGAAACGCCGGCACCACGGTGGCCGGCTCCGGCCGCGGATCGTCGTCGTCCGGTACGGCCGCCGCGTACAGGTCCGTGGCCATGTCACCCGGGTCCACCGCCCACACCCGAAGCCCCGGCTCCTCCACCGCCAGCACCGCCGCCAGCTGGTCGAGGGCCGCCTTGGACGCCCCGTAGCCGCCCCACGTCTCGTACGCCTCGGCCCCCGCGTCCGAGCTCACCGTGATCACCGTCCCCGCCCCGGACGCCCTCAGCAGCGGCAGCGCCTCCTGCACCAGCCCCAGCGCCGCCACCACGTTCACCTCCAGCGCCCGCCGCAGCCCGGCCGGCTCCAGCTTCTCCAGCCGTACCAGTGGCTCGGCCCCGAGCGCGCTCGCGTTGTGCACCAGCAGATCGACCCCGCCGTACCGCCAGGCCGACGCCACCAGCTCCGAGCGATGCCCCGCGTCCGTGACATCACCGGGCAGCGCCGTCACGCGCGTGCCGTGCGCCGACACCAGCCCCGCCGCCTCCGCCAGCGGCACCGGATCCCGCGCGTCCAGCACCAGATCCCAGCCCCGCTCCGCCAGCGCCCCGGCGAGCGCGAACCCCAGACCCTTCGAAGCCCCCGTGATGATCGCTACCGGCATGACCTGCCCCCTTGTCGTGAACGCCACCGGATTCGACGTGCCCTCAACCTAGGGAGCCGCCCCCGGCACCCGCCTCGGACGCGAGCCGCAACCACCCGGGTCCCTTGGCCCTACGCCCCCCGGCCCCGGAACCAGAGACCTAGGACCGGAGACGCATGTCAGGGCCCTCGCCCGCCCGATCCGCGCTGTCAGGGCCCGCCGGTACGGTGAGGTCATGAGCCACGGCCCCCGGTCCGGCCTCGCCGCGGTGAGCTCCGCGTTGCTGGCCATGAGCAGGCACCTCGAGGTGCGCGACGTCCTCAAGACGATCGTCGCCTCGGCCCGCGAACTGCTCGACGCGCAGTACGCCGCCCTCGGCGTCCCCGACGACCACGGCGGCTTCGCCCAGTTCGTGGTCGACGGCGTCAGCGACGAACAGTGGAAGGCCATCGGCCCGCTCCCGCGCCAGCACGGCATCCTCGCCGCGATGCTCACCGAGGCCCGGCCCCAGCGCCTCGCCGACGTCCGCAGGGACCCCCGCTTCGAGGGCTGGCCCAGCGCCCACCCCGACCTCGTCGACTTCCTGGGCCTGCCCGTCCGCGACGGCGACGAGGTCATAGGGGCCCTGTTCCTCGCGAACAAGAACTGTTCCAAGCCGGAAGGCACCTGCGGCTTCACCCAGGACGACGAGGAACTCCTCGCCATCCTCGCCCAGCACGCCGCGATCGCCCTCACCAACGCCCGGCTCTACGAACGCAGCCGCGAACTGACCATCGTCGAGGAACGCTCCCGCCTCGCCCACGAACTTCACGACGCCGTCAGCCAGAAACTCTTCTCCCTGCGCCTCACCGCCCAGGCCGCCGCCCGCCTCGTCGACCGCGACCCGGGCCGCGCCAAGGGCGAACTCCAGCAGGTCGCCGCCCTCGCCGCCGAGGCCGCCGACGAGCTGCGCGCCGCCGTCGTCGAACTCCGCCCCGCCGCCCTTGACGAGGACGGCCTCGTCGCCACCCTCCGCACCCAGATCCAGGTCCTCGACCGCGCCCACACCGCACGCGTCACCTTCGAGGGCCACGGCGTACGCGCCCTGCCCGCCGCCCAGGAGGAGGCGGTGCTCCGCGTCGCCCAGGAGGCGCTGCACAACGCCCTGCGCCACTCGGGCGCGGACCACGTCGACGTCACCCTGGACCGCCGCGGCACCGGAGCCGTCCTGCGCGTCACCGACGACGGCAGCGGCTTCGACCCGCGCACGGTCCGCCGCGCGGGACGCCACCTGGGCCTGGTCTCCATGCGGGACCGGGCGAGCGGCGTCGGCGGCACCCTGACCGTGGAATCGGCGCCCGGCAAGGGCACCACGATCGAGATGGAGGTCCCCGGTGGCTGACGCAATCAAGGTGCTGCTGGTCGACGATCACCAGGTGGTACGCCGGGGCCTGCGCACCTTCCTCGAGGTGCAGGACGACATCGAGGTCGTCGGCGAGGCCGCGGACGGCGCCGAGGGAGTCGCCCTCGCCCAGGAGCTGGGCCCCGACGTCATCCTCATGGACGTCAAGATGCCGGGCATGGACGGCGTGGACGCGCTGCGCCGGCTCGGCGAACTGGGCCACCCCGCGCGCGTGCTGATCGTCACCAGCTTCACCGAGCAGCGCACGGTCGTCCCCGCCCTGCGCGCGGGCGCCGCCGGGTACGTCTACAAGGACGTCGACCCCGACGCGCTGGCCGGCGCCATCCGCTCCGTGCACGCGGGCCACGTCCTGCTCCAGGCCGAGGTCGCCGGCGCCCTGCTGGCCCAGGAGGAGAGCACGCCGGGACAGGGCCGCGCCGGTTCCCTCACCGAACGGGAACGCGAGGTGCTCGGCCTGATAGCGGACGGCCGCTCCAACCGGGAGATCGCCCGCGCCCTGGTGCTCTCCGAGAAGACCGTGAAGACCCACGTCTCGAACATCCTGATGAAACTCGACCTGGCGGACCGCACCCAGGCCGCGCTGTGGGCCGTACGCCACGGCCTGAGCGGCTGATCCCCGACGCCCCGGGCCGGACGGAAGGTTCCCCTCCGGTCGGAGATTCATACCGTCGTGGGAATGTCCCCCGAATGGCGCACCCTTCTCGCACCCCGAGCCGTTTCCAGTGCAGACCGCGGCGCCTCGCCGCGGTCATCGCAAGGAGGGCTTGGAAAGTGAAGAACCTGAAGAAGGCAGCGGCCGTGACGATGGTGGCCGGCGGCCTGCTCGCCGCCGGTACGGGCATGGCCTCGGCGACCGACGGCTCCCACGCCGACGGCAAGGCCGTGGGCTCCCCGGGCGTCGTCTCGGGCAACGTCATCCAGGTCCCGGTCGACGTCCCGGTCAACGTCTCCGGCAACAGCGTCAACGTCATCGGCCTCCTCAACCCGGCCTTCGGCAACGTCGCCATCAACGACTGACGCAGCCCACTGAACCGGCCTCCCTGCCCCACACAGGGGGGCCGTTCACCGTGCCTACTCAGCAGCGGGCCGGCGGCCGCATACCTGCGCAGCTGCGGGCAGTCGTGCCGCTGGGGCGGCACGGGTGGGCGCAGCGGCGCCCCGCCAGCGCGGGCAAGCGACACCCACCCCCGCCCAGCCTCAACCCCGGCCCACAGCCGAACCCACGCTCACCGCACCCCCCGCTCCCGCTCCTCCACAACGGAGTTGTACGCAGCGACCTGCGCCCGCCGAGCCGTCCGCTCCACCGGCCGCAACGCCTCGGCCCGCGCCACCATCTCCGACGCACTCACCGCACCCCCCTGACCGTTCACCCTCGCCAGCGAGATCAACACCCCCACCCGCTGCGCCAGCCCCAGCACCCGAGCCGCCCGCGGCGGATACCCCGGCGCCAGCACCTCACCCCCCTGCTCGGCCCGCCCCCGATACGCATCGATCGCCGCCTCGGCCACCGGCCCCGACGCCGCCACATCCAGCCGCGTCAGCACCTCCGTCGCCTCCCTGAGCGCCTCCGCCAGCTCCCGCTCCGCCTCACCCAGCGACGGCACGTCCGCGGGCGGCGCCTCCCGCACCGGCAGACAGTGCCACACCACCTCGACATGCACATCACCCTCGGGCCCGGCCTCGTACACCTCCGGCACCAGCCCGAAAGCGGCCCCGTGACAGACCACCGCCTCCTCGGCCTGCAGCGCCCGCGCATTGAACTCCGGTGGCCCGCTCAGCCCCAGCGGATGCCCCGGCGCCGGCAACGCCACCCGCAGCCCGCTCACCCCGAGCGCCCGCAGCCGCCCCAGCGCCAGCGTCAGCCCCACCGGAGCGGCCTCACCCGGCAACCCCTCCACCCGGTGCACCGTGTCCTCGCCCACCATGGCGAGCACGGCGTCATCCGGGGAGACAAGTCCGGCAAGAAGGGCATTTCCCCAAGCGGCAAGACGACCAGAGCGCGGTTCGACGAACATGCCCCCACCCTAGACAGGACCAAGGGCAGGACCGATGGAATGTCCCGGACGGCCGGTGGCGTAGATTTCATGAGGGGCTGCGCCCACCGGCGCGGCGGACCGAGCCACAGGCGTACGCGACAGCCGAGACCGGCCACACTGCAAGGGGAGACAACGCGCTCATGAGCGATGTTCTGGAGCTTCAGGACGTATCCGTGGTCCGCGAGGGCCGGGCTCTGGTGGACCAGGTCTCCTGGTCGGTCAAGGAGGGCGAGCGCTGGGTCATCCTCGGCCCCAACGGCGCCGGCAAGACCACCCTCCTCAATGTCGCGTCCAGCTACCTCTTCCCCAGCAAGGGCACCGCCACCATCCTCGGCGACACCCTCGGCAAGGTCGACGTCTTCGAACTGCGCCCGCGCATCGGCATGGCCGGCATCGCCATGGCCGACAAGCTCCCCAAGAGCCAGACCGTCCTGCAGACCGTCCTGACCGCCGCCTACGGCATGACCGCCGGCTGGCACGAGGACTACGAGGACATCGACGAGCAGCGCGCCCGCGCCTTCCTCGACCGCCTCGGCATGAGCGCCTACCTCGACCGCAAGTTCGGCACCCTCTCCGAGGGCGAGCGCAAGCGCACCCTCATCGCCCGCGCCCTGATGACCGACCCGGAGCTGCTCCTCCTCGACGAGCCCGCCGCAGGACTCGACCTCGGCGGCCGCGAGGACCTCGTACGCCGCCTCGGCCGCCTCGCCCGCGACCCGATCGCCCCCTCCATGATCATGGTCACCCACCATGTCGAGGAGATCGCCCCCGGCTTCACCCACGTCCTGATGATCCGCCAGGGCAAGGTCCTCGCCGCAGGACCGCTGGAGCTCGAACTCACCTCCCGCAACCTCTCCCTGTGCTTCGGCCTCCCGCTCGTCGTCGAACAGGTCGGCGACCGCTGGACCGCCCAGGGCCTGCCGATGGCCTGAGTAAGGCTGTCCCTCCCTCAAAACCCAGCACAGCAAGGCACTTCAAAATGATCGGCGCCCTGTCCGCGACAGGGTGCGCGGTCCTACCATGCCCCTGTGGACATCGACGCATGGCTGTGGTGGCTGATCGGCGCGGCAGCGCTCGGCATCGCTCTGGTGATCACCGCGATGCCCGAACTCGGCATGCTCGCGGTGGGCGCCGTCGCCGCCGCGGTCGTCTCCGGCTTCTTCGGCGGCGGAGCCGTCGCCCAGGTCGTGGTCTTCGCCGTGGTCTCGACCGCGCTCATCGCCGTCGTACGGCCCATCGCGAACAGACACCGCGCCCAACGCCCCCAACTCGCCACCGGCGTGGACGCCTTGAAGGGCAAACAGGCCGTCGTCCTGGAGCGTGTCGATGCCTCCGGCGGCCGGATCAAACTCGCCGGTGAGGTCTGGTCGGCCCGCGCCCTCGACACCGCCCGCACCTACGACGTGGGCCAGGAAGTCGACGTCGTGGACATCGAGGGAGCCACAGCGATCGTCATGTGACCTCGCACGACGTAACTGGACGGAACTGCCCCCGAGTCGTACGACGGTCTGTCAGACTCGACCAGCAAGATCTTCAAGACGCGAGATCTTCAAGACACCTGAGATCTGCCGAAGGCGCCGAGGCGAAGAAGGGTACGGGGAACCGACGATGGAACCGATCATCATCGTCCTGATCATCCTGGTGGTGTTGGTCTTCATCGCCCTGATCAAGACGATCCAAGTCATCCCGCAGGCCAGCGCCGCCATCGTCGAGCGCTTCGGCCGCTACACGCGGACACTCAACGCGGGCCTCAACATCGTCGTCCCGTTCATCGACACCATCCGCAACCGCATCGACCTGCGCGAACAGGTCGTCCCGTTCCCGCCGCAGCCGGTGATCACCCAGGACAACCTGGTCGTCAACATCGACACCGTCATCTACTACCAGGTCACCGACGCCCGCGCGGCCACCTACGAGGTCGCCAGCTACATCCAGGCCATCGAGCAGCTGACGGTCACCACCCTGCGGAACATCATCGGCGGCATGGACCTCGAACGCACCCTCACCTCCCGCGAGGAGATCAACGCGGCCCTGCGCGGCGTCCTCGACGAGGCCACCGGCAAGTGGGGCATCCGCGTCAACCGCGTCGAACTCAAGGCGATCGAACCGCCCACCTCCATCCAGGACTCGATGGAGAAGCAGATGCGCGCCGACCGCGACAAGCGCGCCGCGATCCTCCAGGCCGAAGGTGTCCGCCAGTCCGAGATCCTGCGCGCCGAGGGCGAGAAGCAGTCCCAGATCCTGCGCGCGGAAGGTGAGGCCAAGGCAGCCGCCCTGCGTGCCGAGGGCGAGGCCCAGGCGATCCGCACGGTCTTCGAGTCCATCCACGCGGGCGACCCCGACCAGAAGCTCCTCAGCTACCAGTACCTCCAGATGCTCCCGAAGATCGCCGAGGGCGATGCCAACAAGCTCTGGATCGTCCCCAGCGAAATCGGCGACGCCCTCAAGGGCCTCTCCGGCGCCATCGGCAACTTCGGCCCCATGAACGGCGGTTCAGCAGGCAACGCCCCGCAGACGGGCACCGTCCCACCCCAGGAACGGCGAGAGAAGCCGTCCATCGACTGACCTGGTCCGGAAACGAGCGTTCCCCGCACCCCCCTCAGGGGCGCGGGGAACTGCGCGACAAGCCACAACGGACGCGCACCCGGAAAGACCACCCAAACCCCTACGGCGAAGCCCTACGCAGCCTCCCGAGCCAACCAATCCGGCAGCGCAGCAAACTCCTCGGCCCCCAGCGCCAGCAACATCGCATCGGCCGGCGTAGGCTCGAACGGCTCCCGCAGCAACGGCATACCCGCCTGCTCCGGCGTCCGATTCGCCTTCCGATGGTTGTCCTCCGCACACGAGGCCACCGTGTTCAGCCAGGTGTCCTGACCCCCCTGCGACCGCGGCACCACATGGTCCACCGTCGTCGCACGACGGCCGCAGTACGCGCACCGGTGCCGGTCCCGTACCAGAACGCCCCGCCGCGACCACGGCGCTTGTCTTCGGAACGGCACCCTCACGTACCTGCACAGCCTGATCACCCGAGGCGCGGGTATGTCCACCTCGGCACCGCGCATGCGCAGTTCGGGGTGGGCCTGCTCGACAACAGCCTTGTCCTGCAGCACCAGAACGACGGCTCGGTTCATCGTCACCGTCGACAGCGGCTCGAAGCTCGCATTCAGCACCAGCGTGTCACGCATCCAGCCCACCTCCCATGTGCACCGGCCCACCCCCTGGCGGGCTTGGATCAACTCTGGCCGGGCACGCCGGGATGGACAACGCAATAAAAATGCCCGCCCCTGATCAATTCCAAGACCAGAGGCGGGCAAACGTTCCATGAACGCTCGGCTCACTCCACGGCGAACTCAGCCCTCGGCGGGCACCTCGTACTCACCGATCAACTGCGCCCGAGCGAGCGTGTGGAACCGCAGGTTGAAGCCCACGACAGCGGGAGAGGCGTCGGAGTCCGGACCCAGCTTCTCCTGGTCCACGGCGTACACCGTGAACACATACCGGTGCGGCCCGTCCCCGGGCGGCGGCGCGGCGCCGCCGAAGTCCTTGGTGCCGTAGTCGTTGCGCGCGTGGACCGCCCCCTCGGGCAGCCCCTCGAACTTGCCGCCGCCCGCACCCGCGGGCAGCTCCGTCACCGAGGCCGGGATGTCGAACAGCACCCAGTGCCAGAACCCGCTGCCCGTAGGGGCGTCGGGGTCGTAGCAGGTCACGGCGAAGCTCTTGGTCTCGGGCGGGAAGCCCTCCCACCGCAGCTGCGGCGAGGTGTTGCCGGCCGCGTGGACCTGAGCGTCCTTGAGCGTCGCCCCCTCCTGGACGTCCTCGCTCGTCACCGTGAACGACGGCACGGGCGGATGGAAGTCGTGGGGGAGCGGCCGCCGCTTGAGCTCGGTCACCTCGGTACCTCCTGATCGGGTTCCTTCAGTCGCCTCGAGCCTAGAACCAGTTGCGCTTGCTGCCGACCTCCGACAGCCACTGGTTGAGGTACGCCGCCCAGTCGGTCCCCTGGTAGTCGTTCAGCCCCACAGTGAACGACCGGAACGTGTCGCTGCTCTCGCTGAACAGACCCGGCTTCTTGTCCATCTCCAGCACGACGTCCATGGCCTGCGCGTCGGCCACGAAGCTCAGCTCGACCTGGTTCAGCCCCCGGTACTGCTGCGGCGGGAAGAACTCGATCTCCTGGTAGAACGGCAGCTTCTGCCGCGTACCGCGGATGTGCCCGCGCTCCATGTCGGCGTTCTTGAAGCGGAAGCCCAGCTGGATGAACGCGTCCAGGATCGCCTTCTGCGCCGGCAGCGGATGCACGTTGATCGGATCCAGGTCACCGGAGTCCACAGCCCGCGCGATCTCCAGCTCCGTGGTCACCCCGATGTTCATCCCGCGCAGCGGCTGACCGTCGATCATCGTGATCGGTGTCTCCCACGGGATCTCGAGACCGAACGGCACCGCGTGCACGGCACCCGCCTTCAGCTCGAAGGCACCCCCGAGCCGCTGCTTGGTGAACTCGATGTCCTGCTTGTACTCCTGGTCGCCGCTCTCCACCTCGACCTTGGCCTGGAGCCCGACCGACAGCGCCTCGATCTGCTGATCCACGGACCCGCCCTGGATCCGCACCTCACCCTGGACGACACCGCCCGGCACCACGTTGACCTCGTTCAGCACCGTCTCGACCGAGGCCCCGCCGGCACCCAGGCTCGCGAGCAGCTTCTTGAACGCCATGTCTCTCCCTTTGTCGCCCTGCAGCTTCGATCCCTAACAACGCGATCCGGCCGTAGCCGGTTCCGCCCTCCACACCCTGGCAAGCACCGGGCCCGGTGACCACCCCGGGGCAGCAGACCTCTCCAGTACCCTCGGACGGCATGATCGCGACCCCCGACCGTACGCCCCTGCCCAGGAAGTTCTTCGACCGCCCCGTTCTCGAGGTCGCCCCCGACCTCCTCGGCCGGATCCTCGTACGCACCACCCCGGACGGTCCGATCGCCCTCCGCCTCACCGAGGTCGAGGCCTACGACGGCCCGAACGACCCCGGCTCGCACGCCTATCGCGGTCGCACACCCCGCAACAGCGTGATGTTCGGCCCGCCCGGCCATGTGTACGTCTACTTCACCTACGGCATGTGGTTCTGCATGAACCTGGTCTGCGGACCGGAAGGACGAGCGAGCGCCGTCCTGCTGCGCGCCGGCGAGATCATCGAGGGCGCCGAACTGGCCCGGGCCCGTCGACTCTCGGCCCGCAATGACAAGGAACTGGCCAAAGGCCCGGCCCGCCTCGCCACCGCCCTGGGCGTCGGCCGCTCCCTGAACGGCACGGACGCGTGCGCCTCCGGCGACACCCCGCTGCGGGTCCTGTCGGGCACTCCGGTGCCCTCCGACCAGGTATGCAAGGGCCCCCGCACCGGTGTGGCCGGCGACGGCGGCAACGGCGACACCCACCCCTGGCGCTACTGGATCGCCGACGACCCCACCGTGAGCCCCTATCGGGCCCATGTCCCGAGACGCCGCCGAAGTTGACGCGCCTTGGCGGGACGCGTAACGTAGCCCGAGCCGCTGAACCGGGTACGGCGATCGCCTGCAGCCGGAGCGGCCAAACCACTACCTACGTCTTCCCCTCAGCGGGGACGAATTCGGTGTGCCCGCATGCCTGAATTCAGAACCGTTGAAGCCCGATTATGAATCGGGCAGGGAATCGGCTAACGTAGTGAATGTCGAAAGGCCCCGCCGACAGGGAATCAGGCCCGAAAGGATCTGATAGAGTCGGAAACACCGAAGGGAAGCGCCCGGAGGAAAGCCCGAGAGGGTGAGTACGAAGGAAGCGTCCGTTCCTTGAGAACTCAACAGCGTGCCAAAAGTCAACGCCAGATATGTTGATACCCCGACCTGATCGGTTCGATCGGGTTGAGGT
>NZ_JAOCQE010000146.1 GCF_025290915.1 Streptomyces sp. 15-116A
GTCCGCAGCTCCCGCCGCGCGGTGGTCCGCGCGCCGAGCTGCCCGGCGGCGACCAGCAGCAGCGTGTGCCCAGCTGGAGCGACGAGAACGCCCAGCCGCCGGTGCCGCGTGCCTCGCTGGACACCCCGCGCGGCCACGAGGATCCGGACGCCTCGCGCACCGGTGCCATGCCGCGCTACGACGACCGCCAGGGTCCCGGCTCGACCGCCGAGATCCCCCGGTACGACGAGCGCCAGAACCAGGCGGGCCCGGCGGACCCGCAGAACACGGGCCAGTTCGCCCGCGGCGACGTCTACGGCGCCCCGGGGGGCCGGCAGGGCGCGCAGAACCCGGCCGACACCGGCCAGTTCACCGCGCCGCAGGGCTACCAGTCCGGCGCCACCGGGCAGTACCCGGTGCCGTCCCAGAACAGCACCACGGGCCAGTACCCGGTGCCGCCCCAGAACCACGCCCAGGGGCAGAACGGCACCACCGGCCCGTACGAGCGTCCGCAGCCCAACGGCGCCCAGCGGCCCGCCCCGCAGGCGCGGCCGGTGCCGCGTGAGCCCGAGGCGCTGCCGCCGGCCACCGGTCCCGGTGACGGGCGCACGCCGCTCTACGACACCCTGGAGACCAACTGGTTCCGGGGTGGCCGCGGGCAGCAGGAGCAGGAGCAGAACGGCAGTGCCCCCGCTCCAGCCCCGCAGCAGCAGTCCCCGCAGCAGCCGCAGGGACCCACCGGTCCCCAGCGGTCCGCCTCCGCCACTGCCTGGCGCAGCTCGCCCAACGACGAGCTGGTCAAGCAGGCCGAACGCGTCCGGCAGCCGGCCGCGGGCGGTGTCACCACCTCCGGCCTGCCGCGCCGGGTGCCCCGGGCGAACCTCGTCCCGGGCACGGCTCAGCAGCAGTCCCACCAGAGCGGTCCGCAGGTCTCGCGCGCGCCCGACGACGTGCGCGGCCGGCTGACCAATCTCCGTCGGGGAATCGCACAGGGCCGTCAGGCGGGATCCACCCAGACCGGGAGCTTCCCGCGGCCCACTCACCAGCAGGAGCGTTAGTTGAGCCCGATGAGCCAGGCGGCACAGAACCTCAACTGGTTGATCACCAACTTCGTGGACAACACCCCAGGGGTGTCCCACACCGTCGTCGTGTCCGCCGACGGCCTTCTGCTGGCGCTGTCCGAGGGCTTTCCGCGCGACCGCGCGGATCAGCTCGCGGCCGTGGCCTCGGGGCTGACCTCCCTCACGGCCGGCGCCTCGCGGATCTTCGAGGGCGGCGACGTGGCACAGACGGTCGTCGAGATGGAGCGCGGTTTTCTCTTTCTCATGTCCGTCTCGGACGGCTCGTCCCTGGCCGTCCTGGCACACCCCGAGTGCGACATCGGCCTCGTCGGCTACGAGATGGCGCTCCTGGTCGACCGCGCGGGGGCGGTCCTCACCCCGGACCTGCGCGCCGAACTACAGGGAAGTCTGCTCCACTGAACGGCCCCGGCACCACCCGTCTCACCACATCACCGTCCGGCCGCCACAATTTCCCCCCACCGGCCCTCGACAGACGGCACGACTGACCGACTTGCTGTCCCGCCCGGAGGATTGAGGATTCATGACCCCGCCCACCGCCTCTCATGATCCGTACGCGGAGCCGTACGAGGACGAGGGCGACCAGCCGCTGGTCCGTCCGTACGCGATGACCGGCGGCCGGACCCGGCCGCGCTATCAGCTGGCCATCGAGGCGCTGATCAGTACGACGGCCGACCCGGCAGCACTCATGGGGCTCCTGCCGGAGCACCAGCGGATCTGCCACCTGTGCCGTGAGGTGAAGTCGGTCGCCGAGGTCTCGGCGCTGCTGAACATGCCGCTGGGCGTCGCCCGGATCCTGGTGGCTGACCTCGCGGAGGCGGGTCTTGTCGCCATCCACCAGCCGGGCGGCGACGAGGCGACCGGCGCCCCGGACGTGACACTGCTCGAAAGGGTGCTCAGTGGACTTCGCAAGCTCTAGCGGCGGGGCGGTCTCCGACAGCCGTGCCACCACGTCCG
Source organism: Streptomyces sp. 15-116A (assembly GCF_025290915.1). GTDB lineage: Bacteria > Actinomycetota > Actinomycetes > Streptomycetales > Streptomycetaceae > Streptomyces. The sequence continues at coordinate 2,016 of NZ_JAOCQE010000146.1, forward strand.
CGAAGATCGTGGTGGCGGGCGGCTTCGGCGTGGGCAAGACCACGTTCGTCGGCGCCGTCTCGGAGATCAACCCGCTGCGTACCGAGGCCGTGATGACCTCCGCCAGCGCGGGCATCGACGATCTCACCCACACCGGGGGCAAGACCACCACCACGGTGGCCATGGACTTCGGCCGTATCACCCTGGACCAGGACCTGATCCTGTACCTGTTCGGTACGCCGGGTCAGGACCGGTTCTGGTTCATGTGGGACGACCTGGTGCGCGGCGCGATCGGCGCGGTCGTCCTGGTGGACACCCGCAGGCTGGCGGACTGCTTCCCGGCCGTGGACTACTTCGAGAACAGCGGCCTGCCGTTCGTCGTGGCCCTCAACGGATTCGACGGACAGCAGCCCTACCAGCCGGAAGAGGTGCGCGAGGCCCTGCAGATCGGGCCCGACACCCCGATCATCACCACCGACGCCCGGCATCGGGCGGACGCCAAGAGTGCGCTGATCACGCTGGTCGAGCATGCGCTGATGGCGCGCCTCAGGTAGCCAAATCGGCAGTGGATCACGGCAGTTGCCGTGACGGCGAGCCGGGTGCACCGGGGTCGGCTGTGTCCTTTGACACGGCCGGCCCCGGTGTTCATAACGTTTCGGCAGAGGAATCGGGTGACGTCGACACGCGTCGCGTTCGCACGGTATCGCTGCGCTCACATTGGGCCTGCCTTTTGCCGGACCTCGCTGTTTATGACCGTTTTATCTGGGGCTTACAAGCGCGGGCTCTGATCGTTTCCGTTGTTTGGAAGTCCGCAGGTCGGCATGCTGGAATGCCTGAACTGCCCAATAGTCAAAGACGTACCAAGAAGTCGATGGCGAGCAGGGCTCTGAGACACTGCGGCACAACGAAGGTGCCGACCGCCGAGAGGTTGTTGGTCGAGTGAGGCGAAGCAAGAACAGTCCCGAGCCGTCGGCCCGGGGCAACTTCACCCCGCCGCCGCGCACAGCGGCGCCCGCCCCCGTGCCCGGTCCGGAGCCGACGGCCGCGCCCGCCCCGAGCGGCGGCCGGTTCACCCCGCGCAACTGGCGGGTGGCCACCAGGCTGAACGCGATCCTGCTCATACCCGTGCTGGTCGGCCTCGTCATGGGCGGCTTCCAGGTGAGCAGTTCGATCGACACCTGGCAGGAGGCCGAGGACGCGGAGAACACCGCGCGTCTGGTGCAGGCCTCCCTCACCTACGCCGACGCCCTCTACGTCGAGCGGGACATCACCGCCGTTCCGCTGCTGGAGGGCAAGGGCGAGGACGACCCCACCGTCGTCCAGGCCCGCGCCAAGACCGACAAGGCCGCCGACGCCTTCGACGAGGCCGCGAAGAACATGCCGGACAAGGCGGGCCTGGAGCGCCGCCTGGAGCGGTTCCGCAAGGCGGAGCCCGGGCTGACGCAGCTGCGCGCCAACGCCTACACCTCCAAGCTGAAGGGCGTGGACACGGAGGAGGGCTACGTCGACGTCGCCCACTCCCTGATGGAGTTCGCCAACGAACTCGGCCTCGGCACCGGCAACATCACCAGCTACGGGCGTACGGTCTACGCGATCTCGCTGACCAAGGCCGCGCTGTCGCTGGAGCGTTCCATCGGCATGCACATGCTGACCAAGCCCGGTCCCACCCCCAGCCAGCTCGCCAGCCAGCGGGTCGCCCTCTCCTCCTACGCCTACCTCGAGCGCATCGCCATCGAGGAGTACAAGGGCGGTGGCACCGAGGCCGACCTGACCAAGCTGGAGCAGACGGCGCAGGACATCGAGGCCAAGGGCGCGGCCATGGCCAAGGAGGCCAAGCAGCAGAACCCCGAGTACGTCGCGCCGCCCGCCAAGGTGGAGACGATGATCGGTGAGGTGGCCCGGCTCGACACCACCGACCCGGCCGCCCGCGCCGAACTCGCCGGCAAGGGCATCACCCGTGCCAACTGGTGGGCGGTGCAGACCCTCAAGTTCGACGGCTACCGCCAGATCGAGGCCGACCTCGCCGACACCGCGGTGAACGAGGCCGCCCAGATCGCCGACGACGCCCAGCGCGACGCCTACATCACCGGTGCCGCTGTCGTGGTCGCGCTGCTCGCCGCGTTCATCCTGGCCGGCATGGTGGCCCGCCAGATGAGCCGCTCCATGCGCCAGCTGCGCAACGCCGCCTTCGGCATCGCCGAGCAGCGTCTGCCGATGCTGGTCGACCAGCTCTCCCGCACCGACCCCGGCCGGGTCGACACCCGGGTCACCCCGATCCCGATCACCTCCACGGACGAGATCGGCGAGGTCGCCCGCGCCTTCGACCAGGTCCACCGCGAGGCCGTGCGGCTCGCCGCCGAGCAGGCCCTGCTGCGGGGCAACATCAACGCGATCTTCACCAACCTCTCGCGCCGCAACCAGTCGCTGATCGAGGGCCAGCTGACCCTGATCACCGACCTGGAGAACAACGAGGCCGACCCGGACCAGCTGGAGAACCTCTTCAAGCTGGACCACCTGGCGACCCGTATGCGCCGCAACGGCGAGAACCTCCTCGTCCTCGCCGGCGAGGAGCCCGGCCGCCGCTGGGACCAGCCGGTGCCGCTGGTCGACGTGCTGCGCGCCGCCTCCTCCGAGGTGGAGCAGTACGAGCGCATCGAGCTGTCCGGCGTCCCGGAGGCCGAGATCCACGGCCGCGCCGTGACCGACCTCGTGCACCTGCTCGCGGAGCTGCTGGAGAACGCGACGACCTTCTCGTCGCCGCAGACCAAGGTCCGCGTCACCGCGACCCGGCTGCCCGACGGCCGCATCATGATCGAGATCCACGACAAGGGCATCGGCCTCACCGCCGAGGACTTCGCGGACATCAACCACAAGCTGGCCAACCCGCCGACCGTGGACGCCGCGATCTCCCAGCGCATGGGCCTGTTCGTGGTCGGCCGGCTGTCCGACCGGCACGGCATCCGGGTCCAGCTGCGCCCCTCGGGCGAGCAGGCCGGTACGACCTCGCTGGTCATGCTGCCGGACGCGATCACCCACGGTGGTGGCGGCGAGCAGCAGATGGACCGCGACGAGTTCACCGTCTCGCAGATCATCCCGAAGCAGAACTTCCAGGGCGAGGACTTCAACCAGCCCCTGCGCACCGCCGCGGAGCTCGGCTTCGACGACAGCCGCTACTCCGAGGTCCCGGACGACATCCGCGAACTGGACCCGGTCGGCCGCTCCCTGATGCGTGAGGAGCGCCGGGCGGCCCTGGAGGCCCAGGCACAGAACCAGCCCGAGCTGACCGCGTCGAACCGCCAGGAGGAGGCCGAGCAGTCCGGCTACCCCGACGAGTACGCCCAGCAGGGCTACGACAACGGGCAGGGCTACGACGGCGGCCAGGGCTACGACAACGGCTACCAGGAGCAGCAGACCGGCGGCTACGACCGGCAGGCGTACGCGGGCGGACAGCAGCCGTCGTACGAGGAGCCGCGGCAGCAGTCGTACGGCGAGGGGTTCTACGCCCAGAACGGCCACCTGCCGCAGAACGACGGCTTCTCGTCGAACGGCGGCTACCCGGACCCCTCCTACGCCGAGCCCGCCCCCCAGGCGGACACCTCCGCGGACTCCTTCCCGGGCTTCGCCGAGCGGCGCCAGCAGGACGACTGGCCGCAGCAGGACGACTACCGGGGCGGCTACCAGGACCAGTACCCTGCCGATGCCCGGTCCACGGAATCCGTGCAGGCCGCTGACGCAGGTGAGCGGGACAGCGTAGGCTTCGACCGTCCGGGACCGGCCCACTCCGCCGTCCACGAGCTGACCGACGCCGGGCTTCCGCGCCGCGGGTCCTCCGCGAGCGGCGCGAACGGCTCGAACGGCGCGCGGCACGTGAACCAGGAGCCGCCGGCCTCCACCGCGGAGAGCGACGGCGACAGCAACTGGCGCTCGGCGAACGACGAGCGCTGGCAGCAGGCCTCGCAGCTCCGCAAGCCCAAGGCGGGCGGAGTCACCTCCTCCGGCCTGCCGAGGCGGGTGCCCAAGGCCAATCTGGTTCAGGGTTCCGCCGAAACCACTCCCCAGGGAGGCCCCCAGGTCTCCCGCGCCCCGGAGGACGTCCGGGGCAGGCTGAGCAACCTGCGACGCGGTGTGCAGCGAGGCCGCAGCGCAGGCAGTGAAACGAACGGCCAGGGCTTCGGTCCTGACAGCACCTACAACCAGGAGCGTTAGTGTGAGCCCGATGAGCCAGGCGGCACAGAACCTGAACTGGTTGATCACCAACTTCGTGGACAACACCCCGGGGGTGTCCCACACGGTGGTGGTCTCCGCCGACGGACTCCTTCTGGCGATGTCCGAAGGCTTTCCCCGCGACCGCGCCGACCAGCTCGCGGCCGTCGCCTCCGGTCTGACGTCTCTGACGGCAGGCGCCTCCCGGATCTTCGAGGGTGGCAGCGTGAACCAGACGGTTGTGGAGATGGAGCGGGGATTCCTCTTCATCATGTCCATTTCCGACGGTTCGTCGCTCGCCGTTCTCGCACATCCCGAGGCGGACATCGGCCTCATTGGGTACGAGATGGCCCTTCTGGTGGACCGGGCCGGCACGGTCCTGACGCCGGATCTTCGAGCGGAGCTCCAAGGGAGCCTTCTCAACTAACAGACAGACGGTGCGTTTTGGCGTCCCGTGGCCGTAAGGTTTCGGGACGCGGCGCCACATGACGGGTGCCCGGCACAGTCGGAGGAGGAGAAAGTGGCAACACCCCCAGGCGGTTCGTCTTCGGGCAACTGGTCGTACGGTCCTGGCCAGGGCCAGAACGATGCTGCCCAGAGCGGATACGGCTACCCCTCCGCACCGAACCACCGGCAGCCGTACGCGCCGCAGGGCCCCGGCCCTTCGCCGTACGACCAGCCGCACAGCCCGCGCATCCAGCCTGTGCAGCCGCAGCGACGCACCCCCGAGCCGACGCCCGCGGGGGCGTCGAACAACCCCCTGGTGCGTCCGTACGCCATGACCGGCGGCCGGACCCGCCCGCGGTACCAGCTCGCCATCGAGGCGCTGGTGCACACCACTGCGCAGCCGCACCAGATGCAGGGGCAACTGCCCGAGCATCAGCGGATCTGCAACCTCTGCCGGGAGATCAAGTCGGTCGCCGAGGTCTCGGCGCTGCTGACCATCCCCCTCGGCGTGGCCAGGATCCTCGTCGCCGACTTGGCGGAGGCGGGACTGGTCGCCATCCATCAGCCCGGCGGCGACGAGAACGCCGGCGGCCAGCCAGACGTGACACTGCTCGAAAGGGTGCTCAGTGGACTTCGCAAGCTCTAGCGGCGGTCCTTCCCGCTCCACCACCTCCGCGAAGATCGTGGTGGCGGGCGGCTTCGGCGTGGGCAAGACCACGTTCGTCGGCGCCGTCTCGGAGATCAACCCGCTGCGCACGGAGGCCGTCATGACGTCTGCTTCGGCGGGCATCGACGACCTCACCCACACCGGAGACAAGACGACCACGACGGTCGCGATGGACTTCGGCCGTATCACCCTGGACCAGGATCTGATCCTGTATCTGTTCGGTACGCCGGGTCAGGACCGGTTCTGGTTCATGTGGGACGACCTGGTGCGCGGTGCGATCGGTGCCGTGGTTCTCGTCGACACGAGGCGGCTCGCCGACTGCTTCCCCGCTGTCGACTACTTCGAGAACAGCGGGCTGCCGTTCGTGATCGCGCTGAACGGGTTCGACGGGCAGCAGCCGTACTCCCCGGACGAGGTCCGGGAGGCTCTGCAGATCGGTCCGGACACGCCGATCATCACGACGGACGCGCGGCACAGGGCTGACGCGAAGTCGACGCTGATCACTCTCGTGGAGCATGCGCTGATGGCTCGGCTGCGGTAGTCAGCTGTTTCAGATCGGGTTGGGCAACGCCCCCTGCGGCCACTGGGCTGCGGGGGGCTGTTGTATGCCGGGTGCGGGTCGGTTGTGGCGGGCCGCGCAGTTCCCCGCGCCCCTGGATATGTGGCAGTGGCCCCTCCTTTGAAAGGAGGGGCCACTTTGTCGTCTGCGCTCAGCGCCAGCTGTGCGGGGCTCGGAAGCCCGGCTCGCGTTCCAGGCGGCGCCAGGCTGCGCGGGGGCGGGGGCGGTGGGTCGGCGGAGCCGTCGGCTGGGTGGCGGCGCGGGCCAGGAGGATGGCCGTGATGGCGGCGACTTCCTCGGGCTCGGCGTGGCCCTTCTCGACGCGGATGTCAGGTGTGGTCATGGTGGGTTCTCCCAGTTACTGGGGCGGGTTGCCGTGCTTGCGGGAGGGGAGGTCGGCGTGCTTGGTCTGGAGCATCGCCAGGGAGCGGATCAGCACCTCGCGGGTCTCCGCCGGGTCGATCACGTCGTCCACCAGGCCGCGCTCCGCCGCGTAGTACGGGTGCATCAGCTCGGCCTTGTACTCCTTGACCATGCGGGCCCGCATCGCGTCCGGGTCCTCCGCCTCGGCGATCTGCCGGCGGAAGATGACGTTGGCGGCACCCTCGGCGCCCATGACGGCGATCTCGTTGGTCGGCCAGGCGTAGGTGAGGTCCGCGCCGATGGACTGGCTGTCCATGACGATGTAGGCGCCGCCGTAGGCCTTGCGCAGGATCAGGGAGATCCGCGGGACCGTGGCGTTGCAGTAGGCGTAGAGGAGCTTCGCGCCGTGGCGGATGATGCCGCCGTGCTCCTGGTCGACGCCGGGCAGGAAGCCGGGGACGTCCAGGAAGGTGACGATCGGGATGTTGAACGCGTCGCACATCTGGACGAAGCGGGCCGCCTTCTCGGAGGCCTCGATGTCCAGCACACCGGCGAGCACCTGCGGCTGGTTGGCGACGATGCCGACGACCTGGCCGTCCATCCGGGCCAGCGCGCAGATGATGTTGCGCGCCCAGCGCTCGTGGACCTCCAGGTACTCGCCGTCGTCGACGAGCTCCTCGATGACCTTGGCCATGTCGTACGGCCGGTTGCCGTCGGCCGGGACCAGGTCGAGGAGCGTGTCGCTGCGGCGCTCCACCGGGTCGGCGCACTCCACCCGCGGGGGGTTCTCGCGGTTGTTCTGCGGGAGGAGGGAGAGGAGGTAGCGGACCTCGTGGAGGCAGGTCTCCTCGTCGTCGTAGGCGAAGTGGCAGACGCCGGAGGTCTCGGCGTGGACGTCGGCGCCGCCCAGGCCGTTCTGGGTGATCTCCTCGCCGGTGACCGCCTTCACCACGTCGGGGCCGGTGATGAACATCTGCGAGGTGTCGCGGACCATGAACACGAAGTCCGTCAGGGCGGGGCTGTAGGCCGCGCCGCCCGCGCACGGGCCGAGCATCACGCTGATCTGCGGGATGACGCCGGACGCCTTGGTGTTGCGCTGGAAGATGCCGCCATAGCCGGCGAGGGCGGAGACGCCCTCCTGGATACGGGCGCCGGCGCCGTCGTTGAGGGAGACCAGCGGGGCTCCGGCCGCGATGGCCATGTCCATGATCTTGTGGATCTTCGTGGCGTGGGCCTCGCCCAGCGCGCCGCCGAAGATCCGGAAGTCGTGGGCGTAGACGAAGACCGTACGGCCCTCCACCGTGCCCCAGCCGGTGATGACACCGTCGGTGTACGGCTTCTTGGCCTCCAGGCCGAAGCCCGTCGCCCGGTGCCGGCGCAGCTGCTCGACCTCGCGGAAGGAACCCGGGTCCAGCAGGAGCTCGATCCGCTCCCGCGCCGTCAGCTTGCCCTTGGCGTGCTGCGCCGCCGTCGCCTTCTCGCTCGGGCCGGCCAGTGCCTGCGCACGGATCTCGTGCAGTTCGGCCACGCGTCCGCGCGCGTCGGTCGGCTCAGCCGTCACTTCGGTCGACTCACCCGGCGCCTCATCCAAAACGGTCATGTAGTGACCTTACGAAGCCCACCGGTGATTGCGAGCCGTCGACTCCTCACAGTCTCCGACGCGTTTTCCTGGTACCCCTGAACAGAACCACAGCGCCATGCAGGCGTTCCGACTGCTCAGAGGGCTTCGCGCTTGTAGGGGTCGCACAAAGCCGTCAGCTGAGAGTCACCTCACATCGGTGGGTGGCGCATACCTCCCCCGGAGTGACGCGCAGCCTCAGACGGCGGCCGGTGGCGAGGATTTCCACGGTGTCGTCGGCCTTGATCGGTCCGCGCACCGGGTGATCCCAGATGATCTCCAGCGGTTCGCCCGTTCGGGTCGGTTCGCTCACGCAGAGGGTAGCGGTACGGCCCCGGCGGCGGAGCAGCACGCTCGCCGGAGCGGTGGAGGTGAGCGCGCCCGCGGTGCCCGGCTGCCAGAAGTTGGCGGCGGTGAGGCCGAGGGAGGGGACGGCGACGGCCTGGCGGGTGCGGTCGTTGGCGAGGATCCGCAGCCAAGGGCGGTCGGCGGCGCGGCGGGTGATCCGGTGACGGTCGGCGCCGGGCATCAGGACGTAGGCGTAGGTGGCGTCGGTGGGGTCGGTGCCGTGGTCGAGCCACAGGGTCTGCCAGCGGCGGGTGCGGCGTTCGGTGGTGCTGGTGGTGTTGATGTCGGACCAGGCGCCGGTGCGGTCCTCGCGCAGGGTGCGCAGCTCGCCGTCGAGGATCAGCCAGCCGCCGTGGCCCTCCAGGTGCGCCCAGTTCGGGCCGCGGGTGAGCGTGTTGGTGCCGCCCTCCCCCAGGTTGCGGTTGTCGACGATCGTCTCGACCGGGACGCCGTCGGCGCAGGTGATGCCGGCGCCGAGGCAGATCACCGCGTCCGCCGTGCAGAACCAGGACTTGCGGGCCTCCAGCGTGGAGCCGAGGCCCTTGAGGTGCTGGCCGATCGCCGCGTACTCCCCGTCGGTGCTGCCGCCGACCCAGCGCACGTCGGGTTTCGGCGCGCCCCACTCGCCGCCGGCGCGGTCGGGCAGGCGCCGGGTGGAGACGGTGGTTCCTGGCAGGCGGTACCAGTCGACGGTGGGCCAGAACCAGTCCGTGTACTGGTCGCCGAGGCCGGGCGCCCACCAGGTGAGCATTCCGGCGCCGGTGTGCCAGCCGCGCGGGTTCTCGCCGTTGCCGCACTCGTAGTGGGCGATGCGGTCGCTGGCCATGGCGATGTTCGCGGTGAACCCGGGGCGGCGGTGCACGGCGCGGTCCATGGCCGCGAAGAGGCGGTGGCCGGTGGGTTCGGGCGCGGCCGGGAGGGGGGAGGCGGCGATGGCGTGCAGGCGGGCGAGGTCGGCGACGCCGTACTGGCGGGCGGTCAGGATCGGGGACACGGTGTCGCGCTCGATCCAGCCCTTCACGCGCGCGTGCCAGCGGTCGCGCTCGGCCGGGCTCGCGGCCCCGGCGAGGACGGCGACGGCCGCGATGAGCTGCTGGCCGTGGAAGTGGTCGGAGCGCATGACGTGCCGGTCGTCGCTCTTGAGGTAACCGCGGCTGATGGCACGGCCGTTGACGCTGTCCATGACCAGGCCGTCGTGGATGAGCGGCGCGTAGGCGTGCTCGACGCTGTCCAGGATGATCTGCCGGTTCGGGTCGGTGACGGCCCAGTCGGACCCGGCGAGGAGCGAGAAGAGGCGGCCGAGTCCGTCGAGCATCACCTGTCCGTACGTGCCGGAGTAGGCGACCCAGGTGTGCTGGACGAACGAGCCGTCGGCGTAGAGGCCGTCGCCCTGGGTGACGTACGGGAAGACCGGCGAGAGCGCGTCCCGGGCGAGGGCGATCCTGGCGGGGTCGCGGCCGAGGATGCCGCGCAGGGCGACCGAGCGGCACAGGTCGACGCGGTTGGCGCCGGTGGAGGTGCCGGAGTAGTCGGTGAGCGCGGAGTCGGGGATGAAGTGGTCGATCGCGGCGCAGGTGGCGGCGATCCGGTCGGGGCCGAGGTGGTCGTAGAGGGCGGCGGTGATGTCGGTGAGCAGGCGGGGGCTGCCGATCTGCCATTCCCACCAGTTGCCGTAGCGGGTGGTGGACGGGTGGTAGACGGTGGCGGAGAGGTGGTCGAGGCCGCGCAGGACGGCGGTGAGGAGGGCGGGGTCGCCGGTCGATCCGGTGCCCTGCTGGACGTACGCCTGGGTCATCGTCCACAGGCGGCCGTAGCTGAGGGTGATCCCGGCGGGCGGATCGAAGGGGTGACCCGGCCAGAGGGAGTCCGGCGCCGGGTCCATGGCGGCCATGAGGCTCCGTGCCTCGGTGCCGGTCTCGGCCAGCCGGGAGGCGTACGGCTCGGCGGTGGGGTCGTATCCGTCGCCGAGCGCGATGGTGAGCCAGCGGCGGCGGAGGGTGTCGTAGGGGTCGGCCGCGCGTGTGCCGGGCGAGGGCGCGGCGGCGGTCACCGCGAGGGCGGCGGCCGCGCCCAGCAGTGCCCGCCGCGTCGTGCGCGGCACCGCTCCTCGTCCGGCCCGCCCGCGTTCGGCCTCGCGCTCCTCGTAGCTGCCCATGACTCCCCCGGTCGGACGGACGGAACGGAACCGTCCAGGACCCTACCCGGGAGCCGGGTGCGGCAGGCGTGGTTCGCCGCTCAACCGAAACGGTTCAGCAGCCTGCGGTACAGACGCGGGGTCAGGGCCCGGACCCGGTTGGGGACGGTGAGCCAGGTGGGGATGTAGGCCTCGTCGCGGGATTCCGTGACGGCCTGCCAGATGGCGGTGGCCACGTGGGCCGGGGAGGTGGGCCGGGGGTGGGAGCGGTGGTAGGGGCGGCCCCGGCGGGCGAAGAAGCTCGTGTCCACCGGGCCGGGGACGACGAGGGTGACGCCCACGCCCGTGCCGAGCAGTTCCTGGCGCAGCGCCTCGGCGAAGGCGGCGAGGCCCGCCTTGGCCGCCGAGTACACCGCTTCCTCCCGTACGCCGACCGCTCCCGCCACCGAGCCGATGAGCACCACCCGGCCGCGTCCGGCGGCCACCATGGACGGCAGCACCTCGCGGACCAGGTGCAGGGTCGCGTTGAGGTCGAGGGCCAGCACCCGGTCGATGTCGGTGTGCGGCATGCTCAGGAACGGCCCCGCCCAGCCGATGCCCGCCCCGGCGATCAGCAGGTCGATGCGCTCGGTCTCGCGCAGCGCGGCCTGCGCCAGCAGCTTCGGTCCGTCCGGAGCGGCGAGGTCGGCGGGCAGGACGACAGCCGACGTCCCGGTCGCCGTCTCCTCCAGCCGGCGCCGGTCGCGCCCGCTGAGCAGCAGATGCCAACCGCCGGCGGCGAAACGCCGGGCCGTGGCCGCGCCGATGCCGGACGAGGCGCCGGTGACGAGGGCGACACTCTGGTCCGTACGCGGCTGTGGGCCGTGGGCGCGCACCGGTGCGGCGGCGGTGACACGGCGTGCGGGGTCGGCCGGGGGGTCGTAGGTCGAGCCGGAGCCGGTGGTGGTCACGAGGCGGTCTCCCTGCGCTGTTCGGTCCGCTCTGCTCTCGTCGTCGCGGCGGGTCCTCGTCTTCCAGGACACCCCGACCCCCCGGACCTCCGCCAGCGCTGGGGGTCCGTCCGCCGGGCCCCGGCTCACCCGGTCCCGTGCGCTCTGCCCCGGCTTCCCGCGGTCCCCCGGCGGGTGCGGCAGGACCACCCCTGCGGGCCGCGGGGTGCGGCCAGGCGGGCGTATGCGGGGTACGGGCGCGGGTCCGCCGGGATACGAAGGGGACACCCACCCTTCCGTCTTCCGGTCCGTCGGTCCGGCTCCCCCGTGGCGAGGTCACCGTGCGTCTGCTGCTCGTCCACCCCAGCGCCCTGATGTACTCCGAGATCTTCCTCCGGCTCGAACCCCTGGGTCTGGAGCGGGTGGCGGGCGCCGCCCGTGAGGCCGGGCACGAGGTGCGGGTCGTCGACCTCCAGGTGCTGAGCGTGGGGCGGCTGCGGGAGGAGGTTCGGTCCTTCCGGCCGGAGGCGCTGGGGATCTCGCTGAACTACCTGGCGAACATCCCCGAGGCGATCGCCCTGGCCAAACGGGTGAAGCAGGAGGTGCCGGGCTGTTTCGTGTTCCTCGGCGGGCACAGCGTGTCCTTCGTCGCCGAGGAGGTGATCGAGCAGGCGCAGGGCGCGGTGGACGCGGTGGTCCGCGGCGAGGGCGAACCGGCGGTGGGGCCGCTGCTGGAGGCGGTGCGCGACGGAGGCGTGGACGGCGTCCCGGGCATCGTCACGGCCGCCGGGCGGGGACCCGGCCCGCTGATGCTGCACGGCATCGACGCCCCGCTTCCGGCCCGGGATCTGATGCGGGCCCGGCGCCGCTACTTCATCGGCGAGCTGGACCCCTGCGCCTCGATCGAGTTCACCCGGGGCTGCCCCTGGGACTGCTCGTTCTGCTCCGCGTGGACGTTCTACGGCCGCAGCTACCGCAAGGCGTCACCCGAGGCGGCGGCGGAGGACCTGGCGCGGATCCGTGAGCCGAACGTGTTCATCGTGGACGACGTGGCCTTCATCCGGCCCGAGCACGGGGACGCGATCGCCGCCGAGGTGGAGCGGCGCGGCATCAGCAAGCGGTACTACCTGGAGACGCGGGCGGATGTCTTGCTGCGGCACCCGGAGGTCTTCGAGCGGTGGGCGCGCCTCGGCCTGCGCTACATGTTCCTCGGCATGGAGGCGATCGACGCCGAGGGGCTCGACCTGTACCGCAAGCGGGTGAGCCCCGACGAGAACTTCAAGGCGCTGGAGACGGCGCGGCGCCTCGGCATCAAGGTCGCCATCAATCTGATCGTGGATCCGGCGTGGGACGAGGAACAGTTCCGGGTGGTGCGGGAGTTCGCGCTGACCGTGCCGGAGATCGTGCACTTCACGGTGATGACGCCGTATCCGGGTACGGAGATCTGGCACACCGAGTCGCGCCGGCTCACCACCCGCGACTACCGTCTCTTCGACATCCAGCACGCGGTCGTGCCGACCACACTGCCGCTGGACCGCTTCTACGAGGAGCTGGTGCGCACGCAGGCCGTCATCAACCGCAAGCACCTCGGGCTGCGCACGGCGTTCGGCGCGGCGCGGGTGCTCGGGCGGAATCTGCTGCGCGGGCAGACGAACTTCGCGCGCATGCTGTGGAAGTTCAACCAGGTCTACAACCCGCGCCGGCAGTTCACCGACCACGCCCGGCCGGTGCGCTACGAACTGCCGCTGCCGCAGCGGATCGACGTGGGCGACCGGCGCAAGCTGTACGTCCACACGCGGGGGGCGACGCAGGGCGCGCCGACCCGCAGGAGCCCGGACTAGCCGCCGGGGCACGGGGCCGCTTCCGTCATGGCCATCGCCGTTCTCGCCTCGCTCGCCGCCGGTCTCTGCTTCGCGGTGGCGGGGGTGCTGCAGCAGTGGGCGGCGTCGGCGCGGCCGGACTCGGAGGCGCTGACGGTACGGCTGCTGGGGCATCTGGTGCGCGATCCCCTGTGGCTGAGCGGGATCGGGCTCGCGGTGGTGGCGTACGGGTTCCAGTCACTGGCGCTGGCGTTCGGGCCGGTCAGTCTGGTGCAGCCGCTGATCGTCGCCGAGCTGATCTTCGCGGTGCCGCTGTCGGCGCGGCTGCACCGGATGCGGCTGGGGCGGCGGGAGTGGTGGGGCACCGGGGCGGTGGCGGCGGGGCTCGCGCTGGCACTGGCGTCGGCCCGCCCGCACGGGGGTGATCCTGAGGCGGCGGGGGCGGTGTCGTGGGGGCTGGTGGTGGGGGCGGTGACGGTGGGGGCCTGCGGGGCGCTGGTGATCGCGCGGGGGCTGAACGGGCCGTGGAAGGCGTCGGCGACGGCGCTGGCCGCGGGAGCGGTGATGGGCACGCAGTCGGTGTTGCTGGCGGCGACGGTGGACAAGCTGCGGGACGGGCTGGGTGCGGCGCTGGGGGCGTGGCAGACGTACGCGCTGGTGGTGGCGAGTGTGTGCGGGCTGCTGCTGATCCAGAGCGCGTTCCAGCAGGGGCCGCTGGCGGCGAGCATCACCGTTCTGGACGCGACGGAGCCGGTGGTGGCGGTGACCGTGGGGACGGTGCTGTTCGGGGAGTCCATCCACGTGGGGTGGCCGGTGTCGGGGGTGACGCTGGCGGGG
>NZ_JAOCQE010000147.1 GCF_025290915.1 Streptomyces sp. 15-116A
CTCGGCGTCCAGCACCGGCTGCTCGCCGCCGGGTCGTACACGGCGTTCGCCGCGCTGCGCGGGACCAACCGGGCGGTGACCGGCGCGGTCACCTCGCTGCCGTACCCGCGCGGCCTGCGCACCCGGCTGCGCTACCGCCGGGGCCTGCGCCGCCCGCTGGATCCGAACCTCGCCGTCTACTGCGCGTACTGGGGCCGCGGCTACGCCTGCAACCCGGCCGCGATCCACGCCAAGGCGCGGGAACTCGCGCCGCACATCAAGGGGGTGTTCCTGGTCGAGGCTGATCAGGCGCACACCGTGCCGGAGGGCGTCGACTACGCCGTCCTCGGCAGCCGCCGCGCCTGGGAGCTGCTGGCCCGCGCGACCTACCTGATCAACAACGCCAACTTCGCGGAGGGCGTGGTGAAACGACCCGGCAGCGTCCATCTCCAGACCCAGCACGGCACCCCGCTGAAGACCATGGGCATCGACCAGTCGACGTACCCGGTGGTGGCCGCGGCGACGGGCAGCTTCACCAAGCTGCTGGGCCGGGTGGACCGCTGGGACTACAACCTGTCCGCCAACCGCCACTCCACCCGCGTGTGGGAGCGCGCCTTCCCCGGCTCCTACGAGCACCTGGAGTACGGCTATCCGCGCAACGACGTGTACGTCACCGCCACCGCCGAGGACGTGGCCCGCGTGCGGCGCGAACTGGGCGTCCCGCAGGGCAAGGTGGCCGTCCTGTACGCGCCCACCCACCGTGACCACCGCACCGGCTTCGAACCCGGCCTGGATCTGACGGCGTTCTGCGAGGCGGCCGGCGAGGACGTCGTCGTACTGCTGCGCGCCCACTACTTCTACGACCGGGGGGCGGGCGGGAGCGACGGCCGGATCATCGACGTCACGGCGCACCGCTCCTCCGAGGACGTGTGCCTGGCCGCCGACGCGCTGATCACCGACTACTCGTCGATCATGTTCGACTACGCCAACCTGGACCGCCCGATCGTCGTGTACGCCGACGACTGGGACGTCTACCGCGAGACGCGGGGCGTGTACGTCGACCTGATGGCCGAGCCGCCGGGACCGGTGGCCCGTACGCCCGAGGAGCTGGCCGGGGTGTTCCGGGAGGGCACCTGGGCGGGCGAGGAGTCGGCGGCGCTGCGGGCCCGATTCCGGGAGCGGTTCTGCGAGTTCGACGACGGGCGGGCCGCCGAGCGGGTGGTGCGCAGGGTGCTGCTCGGTGAGCCGCCCGAGGCGCTGCCGCCCGTGATCCCGCTCGCCGAGCGCGTCCCCGCGCCCGCCGCCGCACCCCTGGCGCGGACCGCCGCGACCCTGGTGAGGAGCTGACGTGCCCCGCTTCAGTGTCATCGTGCCCGTCCACAAGGTGCAGGGGTACCTGGAGGAGTGCCTGGACTCGGTGCTCGGCCAGTCGTACCCGGATCTCGAGGTGATCGCCGTAGACGACGCCTCCCCCGACGGCTGCGGGGAGATCCTCGACGCGTACGCGGCCCGCGACGAGCGCGTCCGGGTGCTGCATCTGCCCGAGAACGTGGGCCTGGGCCGCGCCCGCAACGCGGGGATGCCCCTGGCGCGCGGCGACTACCTGTTCTTCCTCGACAGCGACGACACCCTCACCCCGGGCGCCCTGCGCGCGATCGCCGACCGGCTCGACGAGTGCGCGGACCCGGACGTGCTGGTCTTCGACTACGCCCGCACCCACTGGTGGGGCGGCACCCGCCGCAACGTCCTGGCGCCGCTGCTCGCCGCGACGGACCAGTGCTTCACCGCCGTCGAACGGCCCGAGATCCTCGACCTGTTGATGGTGGTGTGGAACAAGGTCTACCGGCGGGAGTTCGTCGAGCGGGAGGGCTTCACCTTCCCGCCGGGCTACTACGAGGACACGCCCTGGACGTTCCCGGTGCTGCTCAGCGCCGAGCGCATCGCCACGCTGGACCGCGTCTGCGTGTACTACCGGCAGCGCAGGCAGGGCAGCATCCTGTCCACGACCAGCCG
The DNA here is from genome assembly GCF_025290915.1 of Streptomyces sp. 15-116A. Taxonomy (GTDB): domain Bacteria; phylum Actinomycetota; class Actinomycetes; order Streptomycetales; family Streptomycetaceae; genus Streptomyces. The sequence goes on from NZ_JAOCQE010000147.1 coordinate 1,993, forward strand.
CAAGCACTTCGACATCCACGAGCAGTACGCGCGGGTGTTCCGGTTCGTCGACGCCCGTCCGGCGCTGGCCGGCTGGCGGCCGTTCCTGCACGCCAAGATGGGCGAGCACTGTCTGGACATCCTCGCCAAGCCGGACCGGCTGCCGCCGTCCGACAAGGGCGAGTTCTTCCGCCGTACCGCCGAGATGTTCCACATGCACCGGCCCGAGGGCGCCCGTGTCCCCGCCGAACTGCGGGTGCTGGAGGGCGGTTACGCGCGGTATGTGCTGCGCAGGCGCGCCTCCCGTACCGTCCAGGGCCTCGGGCGGCGAGCCCGGCAGGCGCGGACCGCGGCGGCGCTGCGGGCCGCCCGGACCCGGACCGCGCTGCGCCTGCACCGCCCGCTGGACCCGCACCTCGCCGTGTACTCGGCGTTCTCGCACCGCGGTGTCCTCGGTGATCCGGCGGCGATCCACCGCACGGCCCGTGAACTCGCCCCGCACATCCGGGGCGTGTGGGTGCTGGCCGACGAGGAGCGGGCCGCCGGGCTGCCGGACGACATCGAGTACGTGCTGGTGGGGACCGCCGCGTACCGGAGGGTGACCGAGCGGGCCACGTACTTCGTCAACAACGTCAACTGGCCCGGCACGCTGGTCAAACGCCCCGGCAGCGTGCACGTGCACACCCATCAGGGCACCCCGCTGAAGTACATGGGCGCCGATCTGCTGGACAAGCCCGGCGCCCGGCTCGGCTTCGACGTGCCGCAGATGCTGCGCCGGGCCGACCGCTGGGACTACAGCCTCGTCGCCAACCGGCACTCCGAGCTGGTGTGGCAGCGGGCCTTCCCCTGCCACTTCACCTCCCTGCGCACCGGCAGCCCCCGCAACGACGTGCTGGTCAACGCCGGTGAGAAACACGGCCGTTCGGTGCGGGCGCGGCTCGGGATCCCGGACGGCGACACGGTGGTGCTGTACGCGCCGACCCGGCGCGACTACCGCAGGGGCGGGCTGGTGGAGCGGATCGATCTCGCGCGGTTCGCGGCGGATCTGGGCGAGGGCCGCACGCTCGTGGTGCGGCTGCACCCGTCCCTGGCCGACGGGCCCGCGCGCGGGCTGGGGCTCTCGGAACTGCACCGCCGGGGCGTGCTGGTCGACGCGACGGACGAACCCCACGTGGAGGACGTGATGCTGGCCTCGGACGTGCTGGTCACCGACTACTCGTCCCTGATGTTCGACTACGCCAACCTGGACCGGCCGATCGTGCTCCACGCCGACGACTGGGACGCCTACCGGGCGAGCCGGGGCGCCTACGTCGACCTCACCGCCGAGCCGCCGGGCCATGTCGCGCGCTCCTACCGGGAGCTGGCGTGGCTGTTCGACTCGGGGACCTGGCGGGACGAGGAGGCGGACCGGCTGCGGTCGGCCTTCCGGGACCGGTTCTGCGAGTTCGACGACGGCCGGGCCGCCGAGCGGGTGGTCCGGGCGCTGATGCTGAACGAGCCGGAGCCCGGTGTCCCCGCCCGGGTGCCGTCCCCGCGGACCGGCCGCGACCTGCTGATCCCGTCGTGAGGCCGCGCACCTGGGTGCTGCTGCTGATGGCGGTCTTCGCCCTGCTGCAGCTGGCGAACGTCACCGGCCGGGTCACCCCCGACACCAAGAACTACGTCTCGTACGCGCTGAGCCTGAAGGGCGAGAGCAAACGGGACGCGGCGCTCGCCACCATCGCGTACTACTGCGAGAGCCGCGCCTCCATGGCGCACCGCAGGCAGAACGTGCACGTCGACAACTTCCACGGCCCCGACCCGGCTCCCCGGGTGCGGAAGGAGTGCCGGGAGCGGGAGTGGCGGCGGGTCGAGGCGCGGCTGGCGGCCGGGCAGACCGGCGGGCACACGATGCCGCACATGCCGGAGCGCTTCATGGCGATCTTCGAGGTACGGCCCGGCTATCCGGTGTTCCTGGTGCCGTTCCTGACGCTGTTCGGGGTGACGTGGGGCGTGTGGACGGCGAGCGTGGTGATCGCCTGCGCGGGCGGGGTGCTCGCGTTCCTGACGCTGCGCACGCTCGGGGTACCGGTGCCGCTCGCGCTGACCGGGCAGGCGCTGTACTACGTCCTGCCGTGCGGGACGACCGCGATGCGCCCGATGACCGAGGGCCTGATGATGGCGCTCATCCTGGCCGCGCCGACCTGATGCCGGCCATCCACCACCTCCTCCACAGCACCGTCATCGTCAGCACCCTCGAAGACGCCGAAGACCTCATCCACACCCATCCCCACCTCACCGCAGTCACCGCCGAAGGCGACCTCCTCGGCGCCCACTACGCCCACGGCGGCTCCGCAGCCGCCCCCAGCCTCCTCGAGGTCCAGGCCTCCGTCGACGAGGCCGCCGCCGAGCTGGAGGAACTCGCCGTACGGTGCGAGGAACTCGCCGAGGCACAGGCCGCCGCGGCGGAGCAACGCAAGGAAGCCGCCGCCCTCGTCGAGGAACTCGGCGAACGCCGCCGCGCCGCCGACCGGGAGAAGAACACCGTCGCCCAGCAGCTCGGCCGCCTCGCCGGCCAGGCCCGCGGCGCGGCAGGGGAGGCCGAGCGTTCCACCGCCGCGGCCGCCCGCGCCCAGGAGGCGCTGGACCAGGCCCTCGCCGACGTCGAGGAACTCGCCGAACGCCTCGCCGTCGCCGAGGAGTTGCCGTTCGAGGAGGAGCCCGACACCTCCGTACGCGACCGGCTTGCTGCCGACGGCGCCAACGCCCGGCAGACCGAGATGGAGGCGCGCCTCCAGGTCCGTACGCACGAGGAGCGCGTCAAGGGGCTCGCCGGGCGGGCCGACTCCCTCGACCGGGCCGCCCGCGCGGAGCGCGAGGCACGCGCGCGTGCCGAACAGCGCAGGGCCCGGCTGCGTCACGAGGCGGCCGTCGCCGAGGCCGTCGCCTCCGGCGCCCGGCAGCTGCTCGCGCACGTGGAGATCTCCCTCGCCCGCGCCGATCAGGAGCGCACCGCCGCCGAGGCCGCCAAGGCCCACCGCGAGCAGGAACTCGCCCGCGCCCGCAGCGAGGGGCGCGATCTCAAGGCGGAACTCGACAAGTTGACGGATTCGGTCCACCGCGGCGAGGTACTCGGCGCCGAGAAGCGGCTGCGGATAGAGCAGCTGGAGACGAAGGCGCTGGAGGAACTGGGTGTCGAACCGGCCGGGCTGGTCGAGGAGTACGGTCCGCACCAGCTCGTGCCGCCCTCGCCCCCCGCCGAGGGCGAGGAACTCCCGGAGGACCCGGAGCACCCGCGCAACCGGCCCCGCCCCTTCGTGCGGGCCGAGCAGGAGAAGCGCCTGAAAGCCGCCGAGCGCGCCTACCAGCAGCTCGGCAAGGTCAACCCGCTCGCCCTGGAGGAGTTCGCGGCGCTGGAGGAGCGCCACCAGTTCCTCAGCGAGCAGCTGGAGGACCTGAAGAAGACCCGCGCGGACCTGCTCCAGGTCGTCAAGGAGGTCGACGAGCGCGTCGAGCAGGTCTTCACCGAGGCCTACCGGGACACCGCCCGTGAGTTCGAGGGCGTGTTCTCCCGCCTGTTCCCGGGCGGTGAGGGGCGTCTGGTGCTGACCGACCCCGACAACATGCTCACCACGGGCGTGGACGTCGAGGCGCGTCCGCCGGGCAAGAAGGTCAAGCGGCTCAGCCTGCTCTCCGGTGGCGAGCGGTCGCTGACCGCCGTCGCGCTGCTGGTGTCGATCTTCAAGGCGCGGCCCAGCCCGTTCTACGTCATGGACGAGGTCGAGGCGGCCCTCGACGACACCAACCTCCAGCGGCTGATCCGGATCATGCAGGAGCTGCAGGAGGCCTCGCAGCTCATCGTGATCACGCACCAGAAGCGCACGATGGAGGTCGCCGACGCGCTCTACGGCGTCTCCATGCAGGGCGACGGCGTGTCCAAGGTCATCAGCCAGCGTCTGCGCTAGTCCCGCGCTGGTCCGTTGCGCGGGCATCACAAGACCTTCAAGTTCTGAACGAACGCAGGTCTAGACCCTTGTCTTTTTGTTCACACTTCTCGCTCGCCTCGACCTATTGACTTCAAAAGTTGAAGGCATAGTCTCTCCCACGTTGCTTTTACCTTCAGGTACCTTCAGGTGGACCTCGAAGGGCTGACCCCCATCCGGCGATGTTGCCGGTGGCCCGAGGAGTACACGTGACCAGCACAGCGCAGGCACAGAAGTCAGGAGCCCGGGCGGCTCATCCCGATCATCTCGGGCATGTCATCTTCATCGCGGCGGCGGCCGCCATGGGCGGTTTCCTCTTCGGCTACGACAGTTCCGTGATCAACGGCGCCGTCGAGGCCATCCGTGACCGCTACGACATCGGCTCCGCCGCGCTCGCTCAGGTCATCGCCATCGCCCTGATCGGCTGTGCCATCGGCGCCGCGACCGCCGGCCGGATAGCCGACCGCATCGGCCGCATCCGGTGCATGCAGATCGCCGCCGTGCTGTTCACCGTCAGCGCCGTCGGCTCCGCCCTGCCCTTCTCGCTGTACGACCTCGCCTTCTGGCGCGTCGTCGGCGGCTTCGCCATCGGCATGGCCTCCGTGATCGGCCCGGCGTACATCGCCGAGGTCGCCCCGCCCGCCTACCGCGGCCGCCTCGGCTCCTTCCAGCAGGCCGCGATCGTCGTCGGCATCGCCGTCTCCCAGCTGGTCAACTGGGGCATCCTGAACGCCGCCGACGGCGACCAGCGCGGTGAGCTGCTGGGCCTGGAGGCCTGGCAGCTGATGCTCGGCGTCATGGTCCTCCCCGCCGTCCTGTACGGCCTGCTCTCCTTCGCCATCCCCGAGTCGCCCCGCTACCTGATCTCCGTCGGCAAGCACGAGCGCGCCCGGGAGATCCTCGCCGAGGTCGAGGGCAAGGACATCGACCTGGACGCCCGCGTCACCGAGATCGAGACGGGCATGCACCGCGAGGAGAAGTCCAGCTTCAAGGACCTGCTCGGCGGCAGCTTCTTCTTCAAGCCGATCGTCTGGATCGGTATCGGCCTGTCGGTCTTCCAGCAGTTCGTCGGCATCAACGTCGCGTTCTACTACTCCTCGACGCTGTGGCAGTCGGTCGGCGTCGACCCGACGGACTCGTTCTTCTACTCCTTCACCACGTCGATCATCAACATCGTCGGCACCGTCATCGCGATGATCTTCGTCGACCGCATCGGCCGCAGGCCGCTCGCCATCATCGGCTCGGTCGGCATGGTGATCGGCCTCGCCCTGGAGGCCTGGGCGTTCTCCTTCGACCTCGTCGGCGGCAAGCTGCCGGAGACCCAGGGCTGGATCGCCCTGATCGCCGCCCACGTGTTCGTCCTCTTCTTCGCCCTGTCCTGGGGTGTGGTCGTCTGGGTCATGCTCGGCGAGATGTTCCCCAACCGGATCCGCGCCGCCGCGCTCGGCGTCGCCGCCGCCGCGCAGTGGATCGCCAACTGGGCCATCACCGCGAGCTTCCCGTCGCTGGCCGACTGGAACCTGTCGGTCACCTACGTGATCTACACCGCGTTCGCCGCGCTCTCCATCCCGTTCGTCCTGAAGTTCGTCAAGGAGACGAAGGGCAAGGCGCTGGAGGAGATGGGCTGACCGGCCCCCGCACAACCGAAAAGCCCGAGGAGGAGGGCTCCAGTCCCCGCTGCCCCACTCCTCGTACCCCCCACCACCGCCCCGGCCGGGTCCGCCCGCGCCGGGGCGGTGCCCTGTGTCCGGCGTCCGGAGGCGTTGTGCGGCCTGAGGTTCTGTCAGGTCGGCAGGGCGTCGGGCGGCGGGCGCCACGGCCGTTGCGAGGGGCGCCGCGGTCGGTCCGTCCGGGGGGTCCATGGCTGATACTGGACGCGTTATGGACATCGTCATCCTTGCTGTAGTCATCGCCGTGGTCGTGCTCGGCGCGCTCGGCGGGCTCATCGTCGGCAGCCGGCGCAAGAAGTCGCTGCCTCCGCCGCCGCCCGCCGCGCCCGACATCACCGCCCCTCCGGCCGAGCCGCACGTCGGCGACGAGGCCGAGACGCCGCGGGAGGAACCGCGGCGCACCATCGAGGAGGTTGATCTTCCGGACGGCGGCGGCGCTCCCGTCGCCGTCGAGGAGCCCCCCACCGTCGAGGCTCCGCCGATCGAGATTCCGGAGCCGACCGCCGGCCGCCTGGTCCGGCTGCGTGCCCGGCTCTCCCGTTCGCAGAACGCCCTGGGCAAGGGCTTGCTCACTCTGCTGTCCCGCGAGCACCTCGACGAGGACACCTGGGAGGAGATCGAGGACACCCTGCTCACCGCCGACGTCGGTGTGCAGCCCACCCAGGAGCTGGTCGAGCGGTTGCGCGAGCGCGTGAAGGTGCTCGGCACGCGTACGCCCGTGGAACTGCGCGGGCTGCTCCGCGAGGAGCTGATCAAGCTGGTCGGTCCCGACATGGACCGCACGGTGCACACCGAGAACGAGGCGGGCGGGCCCGGCATCGTGATGGTCGTCGGTGTCAACGGCACCGGCAAGACCACCACCACCGGCAAGCTCGCTCGCGTTCTGGTGGCCGACGGCAACACCGTCGTCCTCGGCGCTGCCGACACCTTCCGTGCCGCCGCTGCCGACCAGCTCCAGACCTGGGCCGAGCGGGTCGGCGCCCACACCGTGCGCGGTCCCGAGGGTGGCGACCCGGCCTCCGTCGCGTTCGACGCGGTCAAGGAGGGCATCGAGATGTCCGCCGACGCCGTGCTCATCGACACCGCCGGGCGGCTGCACACCAAGACCGGCCTCATGGACGAGCTGGGCAAGGTCAAGCGCGTCGTGGAGAAGCACGCCCCGCTGGACGAGGTGCTGCTGGTCCTCGACGCGACCACCGGTCAGAACGGCCTCGTGCAGGCCCGGGTCTTCGCCGAGGTCGTCGACATCACCGGCATCGTGCTGACCAAGCTGGACGGCACGGCCAAGGGCGGCATCGTGATCGCGGTCCAGCGCGAGCTGGGCGTCCCGGTCAAGCTGATCGGCCTCGGCGAGGGGGCGGACGACCTGGCCCCGTTCGAGCCGGAGGCTTTTGTGGACGCGCTCATCGGCGACTGAGCCCCGGCGTTCCGAGACACCAGTCGCGAAGAAGCGCCCGCTCCCGGGACATCGGGGACGGGCGCTTCGCCGTGTACTGAGCCCCGAGACGCATCCGTCCGGACGCTACGCCCGCGACCGATGCGCCACGTAGGCCAGCGTGCCCAGGAGCAGGCGGGCCTCCGGTGGGCGGGATGCCGAGTCCAGGGCGGGGGAGCGGAGCCAGTGGACCGGGCCCAGGCCGGCGCGGTCGGAGGGTGGGGCCGTGATGTGGGTGCCGGGGCCGAGGCCGCGCAGGTCGAGGGCGGTCGGGTCGTCCCAGCCCATGCGGTAGAGCAGCTCGGGCAGCGCCGCCGCGGCGCCGGGGGCGACGAAGAACTGGGCGCGGCCGTCCGGGGTGGCGGCGACGGGGCCGACGGGCAGGCCCATGCGCTCCAGCCGGGCCAGCGCGTGGCGCCCCGCGGGCTCGGCCACCTCGAGCACGTCGAAGGCCCGGCCGACCGGCAGCATCAGCGACGCCCCCGGGAACTCGGCCCAGATACCGGTCACCTCGTCCAGCGTCGCCCCCGCCGGGATCACCGGCGCGAAGTCCAGTGGATGCGCACCCGGTGCCCGGCAGCCGGCCCGGCCGCAGGAACAGACACCGGCCGCCGCGCGGGCGCCCGGCACCACGTCCCAGCCCCACAGCCCGGTGTACTCCGCCACCGCGGTGCCGTCCGACGGGCGGCTCCGGCGACGCGAACCGGACCGGATGTCGCGGATGCCCCGACTGATGCCGATCGTGAAGCCCATGCCCCCTCCAACGGGTCCCGCACACCGGTGGTTACGCAGCGGACAGAGAATGTGACTCTCCGTCTGCGGCTTCCCCGCGCCGCTCGGTTCAGTCGGCGCCTCGACGTGCCAGGGGTGGTGAGCGGGGCGCCGCGCGCCCCCGCGTGCCTCGCTGCATCCACTTCTGGCTGTCCTATGTCAAGTGAATCGTGCGTCGGCGACCTTGAGTTCATACAAAGGGGTGGCGAATGGTGGCGATTACGCATCCGCCATGGCTGGACGGGTGATCGTAGGATTACGTTGAGTGCACGGCTTCTTGGGGCACATGCACTCGTGGGTATGCCGGAGGCAACTCGGCTTTCCGTTCGAAGGGTGACAACCGCCGGACGGGCGGCCCCGACAACCGGCATTCTGATAGGGCTTGGCGCACTCGGCGACAAGTGGTCTTCAGGGATGGGGGCGTTCCAGTGAGCGGCAACGGCGGTGGCGGGGCGAACGCTGCGAGTGCGGAGAAACGTCCGAACGAGCTTCTCGCCTCGTGGTTCGTCCGCAGCGGCTGGTCCAAGGGCGAGCTCGCCCGCCAGGTCAACCGCAGAGCACGCCAGTTGGGCGCCAACCACATCTCCACCGACACCTCCCGCGTACGCCGCTGGCTGGACGGCGAGAACCCGCGCGAGCCGATCCCCAGGATCCTGTCCGAGCTGTTCTCCGAACGCTTCGGCGTCGTCGTCTCCGTCGAGGACCTGGGCCTGCGCAACACCCGCCCGTCACCCTCCGCGACCGGCGTCGACCTGCCCTGGACGGGCCCGCAGACCGTGGCCCTGCTCAGCGAGTTCTCGCGCAGCGACCTGATGCTGGCGCGGCGCGGCTTCCTCGGGAGCTCGCTGGCCCTCTCCGCGGGCCCGTCCCTCATCGAGCCCATGCAGCGCTGGCTCGTCCCCACCCCGTCGGGCCCGCAGCCGCGCACCGAACCCGAGCCGGCCTCCTCCTCCCGCGCCCGCGGCCGGCTGTCCAAGCCCGAGCTGGACCTGCTGGAGACCACCACCGTGATGTTCCGGCAGTGGGACGCCCAGTGCGGCGGCGGCCTGCGCCGCAAGGCCGTCGTCGGCCAGCTGCACGAGGTGACCGACCTCCTCCAGGAACCCCAGCCCGAGGCCACCACCCGCCGCCTGTTCAAGGTCGCCGCCGAACTCGCCGAGCTGGCCGGCTGGATGTCGTACGACGTCGGGCTCCAGCCCACCGCGCAGAAGTACTTCGTGCTCGCGCTGCACGCCGCCAAGGAGGCGGGCGACCGGCCGCTCGGCTCGTACATCCTGTCCAACATGAGCCGCCAGATGATCCACCTCGGGCGCCCCGAGGACGCCCTGGAGCTCATCCACCTCGCTCAGTACGGCAGCCGGGACTGCGCGAGCCCGCGGACCCAGTCGATGCTGTATGCGATGGAGGCCCGCGCCTACGCCAACATGGGCCAGCCCGGCCGGTGCAAGCGCGCGGTGCGCATGGCCGAGGACACCTTCGCCGAGGCCGACGAGTGGGACGAGCCGGACCCCGACTGGATCCAGTTCTTCTCCGAGGCCGAGCTCTACGGCGAGAACTCCCACTCCTTCCGCGACCTGGCCTATGTCGCGGGCCGCAGCCCGACCTACGCCTCCCTCGCCGAGCCGCTGATGAAGCGGGCCGTGGAGCTCTTCGCCCAGGAGGCCGGCGAGCACCAGCGCTCCTACGCCCTCAACCTGATCGGCATGGCCACCGTGCACCTGCTCCAGCGCGAGCCCGAGCAGGGTGCGGTTCTGGCCACCGAGGCCATCACGGCGGCCAAGAAGGTCCGCTCCGAGCGCGTCAACACTCGTATCCGAAAGACGGTCGACACGGCCGTCCGCGACTTCGGCGGCGTCGCCGAGGTCGTCGACCTCACCGAGCGCCTCGCCGTCGAGCTGCCCGAGACCGCCGAGGCGGTCTGACACCACCGAGTCCCGTGTGGGACTCCCAAGGCCCCGGCCGCGGCCGGCCCTCCCGAACTGCCCGACTCGGCTCCCCCATGCCAGTCATTCGGAAGGCCGACCGCGGCCGGCTTGCGTTCCCCGAGGGGAAGATTGCGCCACGATAACGATCGGCGCCCCCGGCATCGAGCAGTTCACCGACGCGTAACACACCAGGTGCCTTCGTCACGGCGGCGAAACAACGAGGGGCTTCCACCGAAACCGCGCTGCGCCAATCTCATGGCGCATAACCGGCCCACCCCTCATGGCCCACCCGCTCAGGCTTCGCCCGCACGGGGCCGTACCAACGACGAGGAGACGCCGATGGCTCCAGCCATCACGCTTGCCGCAGAGACGGAGCTCTCTGCCGCCAACACAGGCTTCATGCTCATCTGCTCCGCCCTGGTGATGCTCATGACGCCGGGCCTGGCCTTCTTCTACGGAGGCATGGTCCGCGTCAAAAGCACCCTGAACATGCTGATGATGAGCTTCATCAGCCTCGGCATCGTCACCGTCCTGTGGGTGCTGTACGGCTTCTCCCTCGCCTTCGGTGACGACACCGGCAGCATCATCGGCTGGAACTCCGACTGGGTCGGCCTCAGCAACATCGGCCTGACCGAGCTGTGGGACGGCTACACCATCCCGATCTTCGTCTTCCTGGTCTTCCAGCTGATGTTCGCGGTGCTCACGCCCGCGCTGATCAGCGGTGCCCTCGCCGACCGGGTGAAGTTCACCGCCTGGGCGCTGTTCGTCGCCCTGTGGGTCACCGTCGTCTACTTCCCCGTCGCCCACTGGGTCTGGGGCAGCGGCGGCTGGGCCTTCGAGCTGGGCGTGATCGACTTCGCCGGTGGTACGGCCGTCCACATCAACGCCGGTGCCGCCGCGCTCGGCGTCATCCTGGTCATCGGCAAGCGCGTCGGCTTCAAGAAGGACCCGATGCGCCCGCACAGCCTCCCGCTGGTCATGCTCGGCGCCGGTCTGCTGTGGTTCGGCTGGTTCGGCTTCAACGCCGGCTCGTGGCTCGGCAACGACGACGGCGTGGGCGCGCTGATGTTCGTCAACACCCAGGTCGCCACCGGCGCCGCCGTCCTCGGCTGGCTCGCCTACGAGAAGATCCGCCACGGCGCGTTCACCACCCTCGGTGCCGCCTCCGGCGCGGTCGCCGGCCTGGTCGCCATCACCCCGGCGGGCGGCGCGGTCTCCCCGCTCGGCGCGATCGCCATCGGCGTCATCGCCGGTGTCCTGTGCGCCATGGCCGTCGGCCTGAAGTACAAGCTCGGCTACGACGACTCCCTCGACGTCGTCGGCGTCCACCTCGTCGGCGGCATCCTCGGCTCCCTGCTCGTCGGCATCTTCGCCACCGGCAAGGGCCAGTCCGACGTGGAGGGCCTCTTCTACGGCGGCGGCCTGGACCAGTTCTGGAAGCAGTGCGCCGGTGTCTTCGGTGTCCTCGCCTACTCCCTGGTCGTCTCCGCGATCCTCGCCTTCCTCCTCGACAAGACCATCGGTATGCGAGTCTCCGAGGACGAGGAGGTGGCCGGCATCGACCAGGCCGAGCACGCCGAGACCGCATACGACTTCAGCGGCGCCGGCGGCGGCGCGGCCCGCAGCGCCGCCACCGCCCCCGTCGCCCCGGCCGAGTCCAAGAAGGTGGACGCATGAAGCTCATCACCGCCGTCGTGAAGCCGCACCGGCTCGACGAGATCAAGGAGGCCCTGCAGGCCTTCGGCGTACACGGTCTGACCGTCACCGAGGCCAGCGGCTACGGCCGCCAGCGCGGCCACACCGAGGTCTACCGCGGTGCCGAGTACACCGTCGACCTGGTCCCCAAGATCCGCATCGAGGTGCTGGTCGAGGACGACGACGCCGAACAGCTCATCGAGGTCGTCGTCAAGGCCGCCCGTACCGGCAAGATCGGTGACGGCAAGGTCTGGTCGATCCCGGTCGAGACGGCCGTACGGGTCCGGACCGGCGAGCGCGGCCCGGACGCGCTCTGACACACGAGAACGGGAGTCGCTGGGTGACGAGTACGGACGTGACGAAAGAAGCAGAGGACTCGGGACCCAGCGGCTACGCGGCGGCCCGGCTGCGCCTCCTCACCGAGGGGGCGCGGTCCGGGCCGCCGCGCCGTGCCGCCCTCGCGGACCTCACCGACGAGTGGCTCACGGGCCTGTTCGCGGCGGGCGCGGAAGGGCTGCGCGGGGTGTCCCTGGTCGCCGTCGGCGGCTACGGGCGCGCGGAACTCTCCCCGCGCAGCGACCTCGACCTGCTCCTGCTGCACGACGGCGGCGACCCCAAGGGCGTCGCCGCCCTCGCCGACCGGCTCTGGTACCCGGTGTGGGACCTCGGCCTCGCCCTCGACCACTCCGTACGCACCCCCGCCGAGGCCCGCAAGACCGCCGGTGAGGACCTCAAGGTCCAGCTCGGCCTGCTCGACGCCCGGCACCTCGCCGGCGACCTCGGCCTCACCACCGGTCTGCGCACCGCCGTCCTCGCCGACTGGCGCAACCAGGCGCCCAAGCGGCTTCCCGAACTGCAGGAGCTGTGCGCCGAGCGGGCCGAGCGCATGGGGGAGCTGCAGTACCTCCTCGAACCCGACCTCAAGGAGGCCCGCGGCGGGCTGCGCGACGCCACCGCCCTGCGTGCCGTCGCCGCCTCCTGGCTCGCCGACGCCCCGCGCGAGGGCCTCGCCGAGGCGCGCCGCCGCCTCCTCGACGTACGGGACGCGCTGCATCTGACCACCGGCCGCGCCACCGACCGGCTCGCGCTCCAGGAGCAGGACCAGGTCGCCGGCGAGCTGGGGCTGCTCGACGCCGACGCGCTGCTGCGGCAGGTGTACGAGGCCGCCCGCGTCATCGCGTACGCCTCCGACGTCACCTGGCGCGAAGTGGGGCGCGTGCTGCGCTCGCGCGCCGTGCGGCCCCGGCTGCGCGCCATGCTCGGCGGCGGGAAGCCGACCGCCGAACGTACCCCGCTCGCCGAGGGGGTCGTGGAGCAGGAGGGCGAAGTGGTGCTCGCCCGCACCGCGCGCCCCGAACGCGACCCCGTGCTCCCCTTGCGCGCCGCAGCCGCCGCCGCGCAGGCCGGACTCCCGCTCTCCCTGCACGCCGTACGGCGCCTCGCCGCCACCGTGCGCCCCCTGCCCACGCCCTGGCCCGCCGAGGCCCGGGAACAGCTCGTCACCCTGCTGGGCTCCGGCCGCCCCACCGTCGAGGTGTGGGAGGCCCTGGAGGCCGAGGGCCTGATCAATCAGCTGCTGCCCGACTGGGAGCGGGTCCGCTGCCGCCCGCAGCGCAACGCCGTGCACCTGTGGACCGTCGACCGGCACCTCATCGAGACCGCAGTCCGCGCCTCCGAGCTCACCCGCCGCGTCAGCCGCCCCGACCTGCTGCTGATCGCCGCGCTGCTGCACGACATCGGCAAGGGCTGGCCCGGCGACCACTCGGTCGCGGGGGAGACCATCGCCCGGGACGTCGCCGCCCGCATCGGCTTCGACCAGCGCGACGTCACCGTGATCGCCACCCTCGTACGCCACCACCTGCTGCTCGTGGAGACCGCCACCCGGCGTGACCTGGAGGACCCGGCCACCGTCCGCGCGGTCGCCGACGCGGTCGGTTCCCAGGGCACGCTGGAGCTGCTGCACGCCCTCACCGAGGCGGACGCCCTCGCCACCGGCCCGGCGGCCTGGTCGTCCTGGCGCGCCTCACTCGTCACCGACCTGGTGAAACGCGTCTCTGCTGTGCTCTCCGGTGACCCGCTGGGCGACCCCGAGGACGCCGCACCCACGGCTGAACAGGAACGTCTCGCTTTGGAGGCCGTCGCCACCGGCGGCCCGGTGCTGGCACTGCGGGCGCAGACCGAGCCGCCCGCCGAGCAGGAGGCGCCCGGCGACCCGGAACCGCTGGGTGTGGAGCTGCTCATCGCCGTGCCCGACCAGCCGGGCGTGCTGCCCGCCGTGGCCGGCGTCCTCGCCATGCACCGTCTGACCGTGCGCACCGCCGAGCTCCGTGCCGTCGGCCTCCCCGACGGTGTCGACGGCACCGTGCTGCTGCTCGACTGGCGGGTCGCCGCCGAGTACGGCTCCTTGCCCCAGGCCGCCCGC
>NZ_JAOCQE010000148.1 GCF_025290915.1 Streptomyces sp. 15-116A
GGCGCCGGCCGCGCGCCGTTCACGACGGCGGCCGGGCGCCCCTCCCCGGTGGCCCGCTCTCCGGCCACCGCCTCCTGCTCGGCTGCGCTGGACACCTGTCAGCCTCCCGCGGCTCGTGGAACGACGGGGGACAGGGGTGGTGCGGCCCTGGTGCTCGGCTCCGCCGCGGCTCCCCTGCGCGTCGTCCTCCCCGTTGTTCTGCCCAGCGCGTGCCTCGCACTCACGTTTCCCCGGGGGCGGCATGGTCGTTTCCCGGCGGCCGGTGACGTTTCCCGGGGGCGAGGCCCGTCGTTGTGCACCGCGTGAGGCACGTACAAGGGCGCGCACGGCGCGCGAGGGCCGCGCTGGCCGCCGTAGTGACATGGGCAGGACTGCTGGCCGGGGCCGTCAGCTGTAGCTCGGACGGCCCCATCGGCGGGGCGTTCGGGCCACCGGCCCCCGAGGACGTCATCCGGGTGACGCCCGAGGACGGCGGCAAGGGCATCCGCCCCGGCACCCGGCTGCGGGTGTGGGTGCCCGACGGGCGGCTGGAGTCGGTGAAGGTGGTCAAGTCGCAGGACGCCCGCGAGTCCCCGGTGCCCGGCCGGGTCTCCGCCGACGGGCTGACCTGGACGCCCGACGAGGAACGGCTGGCGCTGGCCGCGAAGTACACCGTCGACGTGGTGGCCGTCGACGGCTCCGGACGCCGCTCGGCCCGCCACACCACGTTCACCACGCACGTCCCCGAGGAACGCTTCATCGGCTACGTCGCCCCGGAGGACCGCTCCACCGTGGGCACCGGGATGATCGTCTCCCTGGAGTTCAACCGCGAGATCAAGCGCCGCGCGGCCGTCGAACGCGCCATCCGGGTCCGCTCCGTCCCGGCCGTCGACATCCGCCCGCACTGGTTCGGCGGCTCCCGCCTCGACTTCCGCCCCGAGCACTACTGGAAGCCCGGCACCAAGGTCACCGTCGACCTGCGCCTGAGGGACGTCGAGGGCGCCCCCGGCGTCTACGGTCTGCAGCACCGCACCTTCACCTTCACCGTCGGCCGCAGCCAGGTCTCCGTCGTCGACGCCTCCCGGCACACCATGAAGGTCCGCCGCGACGGCGAACTCCTCGCCACCGTGCCCATCACCGCCGGGGCGAGGAAGACCCCGACCTACAACGGCAAGATGGTGATCACCGAGATGCTCGAGGTCACCCGTATGAACAGCCGCACGGTCGGCTTCGGCGGCGAGTACGACATCCCCGACGTGCCGCACGCCATCCGCCTGACCAGCTCCGGCACCTTCCTGCACGGCAACTACTGGGCCGACACCGACGTCTTCGGCGAGCGCAACGTCAGCCACGGCTGCATCGGACTGCGCGACGACAAGGGCGGCAACGCCCAGGCACCGGCCGGCTGGTTCTTCGACCGCAGCCTCGTCGGCGACGTCGTCGAGGTGATCAACAGCAAGGACAAAACGGTCGCGCCCGACAACGGCCTCGGCGGCTGGAACATGAGCTGGAAGGAATGGAAGGCCGGCAGCGCGGTGAAATAACCCTCGACGGGCGGCTGTCGGGCGGTCGTCCAAGTTGGGACGGAACGGTGACATTGGCGTCCGGCCCAACGCCCCTGGCCTGCGGTTAGGATGCGCCGGTGCGTGCGAAGAGGCGCGCGGGGGCGCGGGCTGGGCCAGGCCCGCCGAGGGGAGAACAAACGTGAACGTGGGGCCGATATCGGGGGCGTCGTTCGGCGCGCGGCAGGGTGGCGCGCGACGGCGGGGCGGCAGGAGGCTGGCGGCGCTGGCACTGGGCGTGATGCTGGCGGTCACCGCCTGCGGCCCGGGCGGCGACTCCGGACCGGGCGACGGCAAGGGCAAGGGCAAGGACTCCACCGCGGCCCAGAGCAAGCAGTCCGAGGCGGTCGTCACCATCGCCCCCAAGGACGGCGCCAAGTCCGTCGAGACCAGCGGCGCGCTCAAGGTGAGCGCCGCCAAGGGCAAGCTCACCGAGGTCGTCGTCAAGGACCCGGACGGCGAGCGGATCGACGGCAAGATATCCGGCGACGGCGCCACCTGGACGCCGTCCACCCACCTGGCCGCCTCCACCAAGTACACCGTGCACGCGGTCGCCAAGGACTCCGAGGGCCGCACCGCCGCCGAGGACGCCGACTTCACCACCCTGACGCCGAAGAACACCTTCATCGGCACCTTCACCCCGGAGGACGGCTCGAAGGTCGGCGTCGGAATGCCGTTCTCCGTCCGCTTCAGCCGGGGCATCACCAGCCCCGAGGACGTCGAGAAGGCCATCCGCATCACCACCGAACCGGCCGTCGAGGTCGAGGGCCACTGGTTCGGCAACGACCGGCTCGACTTCCGGCCCGAGAAGTACTGGAAGGCCGGCACCAAGGTCACCGTCGACCTCAACCTCGACGGCGTCGAGGGCCGTCCCGGCGTCTACGGCGAGCAGGACAAGAAGATCTCCTTCACCATCGGCCGCAACCAGGTCTCCGTCGTCGACGCCAAGAAGCTCACGATGAAGGTCATGCGCGAGGGCAAGGTCGTGAAGACCATCCCGGTCACCACCGGCGCGCCCGGCTACGAGACCTGGAACGGCCAGATGGTCATCAGCGAGAAGCTGACGGTCACCCGCATGAACGGCGAGACGGTCGGCTACGGCGGCGAGTACGACATCAAGGACGTCCCGCACGCCATGCGCCTGAGCACCTCCGGCACGTTCATCCACGGCAACTACTGGGGCGGCGACGCCTTCGGCAACCGCAACGCCAGCCACGGCTGCGTCGGGCTGCGCGACGTGCGCGGCGGCTGGGACAAGAAGGCCCCGGCGGCCTGGTTCTTCAACAACTCGATGATCGGCGACGTGGTGGTCGTGAAGAACTCGAACGACGCGACGATCGCCCCGGACAACGGCCTCAACGGCTGGAACATGTCGTGGGAGAAGTGGAAGGCGTAGCCCTCGCTGTGTGACGACGGCCCCGGTGTGAGGTACGGCACCGGGGCCGCAGTCGTTAATGCTGGTTAACCTGCTGCCATGACCGTGAATCTCGAAGTCGCCGAAGGCGTCGGAACGCTGCGCCTGGACCGGCCGCCCATGAACGCGCTGGACGTCGCCACGCAGGACCGGCTCAAGGAACTCGCCGAGGAGGCCACGCGCCGCGACGACGTGCGCGCCGTGGTGATCTACGGCGGGGAGAAGGTGTTCGCGGCCGGCGCGGACATCAAGGAGATGCAGGCGATGGACCACACCGCGATGGTCCTGCGCGCCCGCGCCCTGCAGGACTCCTTCACCGCCGTGGCCCGCATCCCCAAGCCGGTCGTCGCCGCGGTCACCGGCTACGCGCTCGGCGGCGGCTGCGAGCTCGCGCTGTGCGCCGACTACCGCATCGCCGGTGAGAACGCCAAGCTGGGCCAGCCGGAGATCCTGCTCGGCCTCATCCCGGGCGCGGGCGGCACCCAGCGCCTGGCGCGGCTGATCGGCCCGTCCAAGGCGAAGGACCTCATCTTCACCGGCCGCCAGGTCAAGGCCGACGAGGCACTGGCGCTCGGCCTTGTGGACCGGGTGGTGCCCGCCGACGAGGTGTACGCCGCCGCCCACGCCTGGGCCGCCAAGCTCGCGCAGGGGCCCGCCATCGCGCTGCGCGCGGCCAAGGAGTCCGTCGACACCGGCCTGGAGACGGACATCGACACCGGTCTCGCCGTCGAACGGAACTGGTTCGCGGGCCTGTTCGCGACCGAGGACCGGGAGCGCGGCATGCGCAGCTTCGTCGAGGAGGGGCCGGGCAAGGCGAAGTTCCTCTGACCGTTCGGTGAAAGCCCGCCCCAGGGCTTGCAATTGACGCGATGTCTCATCCAGGTCCCTCGACGGGACGGTTTATGGCAGCCTTAAGGCCACCTTAAGCCCGTCTTGTCGAGGGAGCCCGTCGATTGCCGCGCAGCGAGCCGTTTCCGCAGGTGGGACAGGGCGTCGACGGACGCGAAATGCCCTCGGCATATGACGGCGGACCGGTGCGGAAGGGGGGCGCACGGGGGGCGTATTCCCTCGGAACAGCCCCTGAGGCCGCCCCCGGCGGTCATGATGGGGGCATGGCGGGGCTGGAGGGTAGGGAACAGCCGCGGGGAGACGGACGTGCGACCGCGTCGCGCTGGTCGCCGACGGTCGAGGACGAACACGCCCTGAAGGCACTGGAGTTGTACGGCGATCCGACGGAGGCGGAGGTTCCGCTGCCGTCCCGTCCCGAGTCCGCCGCCACCGCCCGCCGACTGGTCCAGGTCGTGATCCTGCGGCAGTGGGGACTCACCGCCAAGACCACCGAGGACGCCGTCTTACTCGTCTCCGAACTCGTCGGCAACGCCGTACGCCACACCGGCGCCCGCGTCTTCGGACTGCGCCTGCGTCACCGCCGCGGCTGGATCCGCGTCGAGGTCCGCGACCCGTCCCGCGGGCTGCCCTGTCTGATGCCGGTCCAGGAACTGGACATCAGCGGACGCGGCCTCTTCCTCGTCGACAAGCTCGCCGACCGCTGGGGCGTCGACCTGCTGCCGCGCGGCAAGACGACCTGGTTCGAGATGCGCGTGACGGACCGCTGAGCGCACCATCCGCTGTCGGTACTTGTCCACTCCGTCACCCGTCAGGGTGGAGGTGCGTCTACCCCCTACCGCCGGACGGGCGGGAAGTCAGGCCTGTGGAGGCCTTGTAAGACCACGTCCGGGTGGCAGGGGCCGGTGAAGCAGGAATCCGAGGGAGCGCCGTGCGGCGGTGCTGACCGGAATCGCCTGCACACGCGCAGGTGAGGGCGCTAATGGTCCGACGAGGGCGCGCTCCCGCCGGTGGGCTCGTCCACCGGCGGCTGTCGCATCTTCGGCGTGCCTGCGTAGCCTGTCCGGAAACCGGATCCTGCCCGACGACCCCACCCCCGAGCGGGTCGACGCCTGGGTGGAGCTGGCCGAGCTGATCCAGGACCCGGAGTTCCGGGCCACCATGCGCAGGATGATCGAGTTCAACGCGGCCGACCGGGACCCGGACGTCCCCGCGGGGACGTCCGGCGTCGCCCGGACGCGCCCCGGGCCGCCGAGATCTTGCGCGGCCTGATCGCAGACGCCGAGCCCGCCACCGTACGGGAACGCCGTGTCGCGGGGACGAACGCCCGTCTCGCCCGCTACCGGCCGCACGGGAGGCTCGGGCGGCCAGCTAATCTGACCTGCGACACCAGCACAGCACACAACGAGGGGCGAATCGGTGGCGGACATCGAAGAAGCGCGCAAGCAGTTCGAGCGGATCGACACGGACGGGGACGGATTCATCACCGCCGCCGAGTTCAAGACCGCCCTGGCCCAGGCCGGCGACTGGAACGTCACCGAGGCGGTCGCCGAGGCCATCATCGCCAGCCGCGACCTCAACGGCGACAAGCTCCTGTCCTTCGACGAGTTCTGGTCCCACCTGAACAAGTGAGCCGCACCGCGAGGGCCCGGGCACAGCGCCGGGCCTTTCGCATGTCCCTGGCACGCGGAATAGACCACCCTCGGCGGGAGTTGGTGGGGATCACCGGCGGTCGCGGACAGCGCCGGCACGGACAGCGGTCCCCAGAAGGGTGAGGCGAGTCAGGATGAAGATCGGCATCATCGGCGCGGGCAACATCGGCGGGAATCTCACGCGGCGGCTCACGGCACTCGGGCACGACGTGTCCGTCGCCAATTCGCGCGGGCCGCACACGCTCACCCAGCTCGCCGAGGAGACCGGGGCGACACCGGTCCGGGTGGAGGAGGCGGCCCGGGGCGCCGAGGTCGTGGTGGTCACGGTGCCGGTCAAGGCCGTACCGGACCTGCCGTCCGGGCTGTTCGACGAGGCCGCGGACGGGGTCGCCGTCATCGACACGGGGAACTACTACCCGCGGGAGCGCGACGGGCGGATCGCCGGGATCGAGGACGAGGGGCTCACCGAGAGCCGCTGGACGGAACGGCAGATCGGGCACCCGGTCGTCAAGGCGTTCAACGGCACCTACGCCCAGGACATCCTCGAGCGCCCGCGCCCCGCCGGCGACCCCGAGCGCATGGCCCTTCCCGTGGCCGGTGACGACGAGGCGGCCAAGCGCAAGGTCCGGGAACTGATCGACGAGCTCGGCTTCGACACCGTCGACGCCGGCGGCATCGACGAGTCCTGGCGGCAGCAGCCCGGTACCCCGGTCTACGGGCTGCGGGGCGGTGTCGAGGCGGTCACCAAGGCGCTGGCGGAGGCGTCCCCCGAGCGTCAGGAGGCGTTCCGGGGCTGACCGGCCGGTCCCTCACCCGCCGGCGGCCCATTCCTTCAGTGCCGTCTTGCTGGAGAAGTCCGCGACGTTCTTGTCGATCGGGTCGTCGGTGTACTGGTGGAAGCGCCACTTCGCTTTGATGCGGGGCTTGCCCGCGGTGACGTAGTCGGCGATCCACAGGGCGTCGCCGGCGTAGGAAGTGGTGTCGACGTTCAACCAGAAATCGCGGTTGCAGTAGAGGATCACCCGGTTGTCCGGGCGGAGTTCCTTCACCTTGCGGATGAAGCGGTCCTTCTCCGCGTTGGTCGCGTGGGTGCCGTCGCCCGTGGTCTCCCAGTCGACGGCGAGGATGTCGCCGGGGCGGTCCGGGGCCTTGGAGACGAAGTACTCGGCCTGGCCGGTGAGGTTGCCCGGCCAGAGGAAGTGGTAGAAGCCGACGACCAGGCCCGCGTCGCGGGCTGTCCTGGTCTGGGCGGAGAGCCGGGGGTTGACGTACGAACGGCCCTCCGTCGCCTTGATGAAGACGAAGGAGAGGCCGTCCGTGTCGTAGGACGAGGGCTGGTACGAGCTCACGTCGATGCCGCGCAGCATGGTGCTCCCGAAGCGCCGGGGACGTACTGGAAGTTGTGGAATCAAGCATTCCCCCCGGCGCCTCGTGACAACCGCTCAGTCCGTGACGTCGGCTCCCGTCGGAAGCGGCGGTTCGGACTCGGCACGTGCGGACTCCTCGTCGGTCAGGACCCGGGAGCGGAGCAGGAAACGCACGCCCTCAGGGGCCTCCAGGGAGAAGCCGCTGCCCCGGCCGGGGACCACGTCGACGGTGAGATGGGTGTGGCGCCAGTACGCGTACTGGTCGGCGCTCATCCAGAACGGTGTGTCACCGGCGACCCGGCCGAGCAGGACGTCCGAGGCGCCGACCCGGAACTCGCCGCGCGGGTAGCACATGGGTGCGCTGCCGTCGCAGCAGCCGCCGGACTGGTGGAACATGAGAGGGCCGTGGGCGGCCGAGAGCTTGCGCACCAAGTCCTCGGCCGCCTCGGTCAGTTCGACCCGGGTCACCCTCATCAGAAGAAGCCGAGCTTCTGCGCCGAGTAGCTCACCAGCAGGTTCTTCGTCTGCTGGTAGTGGTCGAGCATCATCTTGTGGTTCTCGCGGCCGATCCCGGACTTCTTGTAGCCGCCGAACGCCGCGTGCGCCGGGTAGGCGTGGTAGCAGTTGGTCCACACCCGGCCCGCCTTGATCTCGCGGCCCATGCGGTAGGCGGTGTTGCCGTCCCGGGTCCACACGCCCGCGCCGAGGCCGTACAGCGTGTCGTTGGCGATCTTCAGGGCCTCGTCGACCGAATCGAACGTCGTCACCGACACCACCGGGCCGAAGATCTCCTCCTGGAAGATCCGCATGTCGTTGGTGCCGCGGAAGATCGTCGGCTCGATGTAGTAGCCGCCGTCCAGGCCGTCCACCGTGCGCGTGCCGCCGCCGGTGACCAGTTCGGCGCCCTCCTTCTTCCCGATGTCGATGTAGGACAGGATCTTCTCGTACTGGTCGTTGCTGGCCTGCGCACCGATCATGGTCGTCGGGTCCAGGGGGTTGCCGCTGACGATGGCCTTGGTGCGCTCGACGCAGCGGGCCATGAACTCGTCGTAGATCGAGGAGTGGATCAGCGCGCGGGACGGGCAGGTGCACACCTCGCCCTGGTTGAGCGCGAACATCACGAAGCCCTCGACGGCCTTGTCCAGGAAGTCGTCGTCGGCGGCCGTCACGTCCGGCAGGAAGATGTTCGGCGACTTGCCGCCCAGCTCCAGGGTGACCGGGATGATGTTCTCGCTCGCGTACTGCATGATCAGGCGCCCGGTGGTGGTCTCCCCGGTGAACGCCACCTTGGCGATACGCGGGTTGGAGGCGAGCGGCTTGCCCGCCTCGACGCCGAAGCCGTTGACGACGTTCAGCACGCCCGGCGGCAGCAGGTCGGCGATCAGCTCGACGACGTACAGCAGGCTGACCGGGGTCTGCTCGGCGGGCTTGATGACCACGCAGTTGCCGGCGGCCAGCGCGGGCGCCAGCTTCCAGGCGGCCATCAGGATCGGGAAGTTCCACGGGATGATCTGGCCGACCACGCCCAGCGGCTCGTGGAAGTGGTACGCCACCGTGTCCGCGTCGATCTCCGCGATGCTGCCCTCCTGGGCGCGCACCACCCCGGCGAAGTAGCGGAAGTGGTCGATCGCGAGGGGGATGTCGGCGGCCAGCGTCTCGCGCACCGGCTTGCCGTTCTCCCAGGTCTCCGCGACGGCGATCTTCTCCAGGTGCTGCTCGATCCGGTCGGCGATCTTGTTGAGGATGTTCGCCCGCTCGGTGGTGGAGGTGCGGCCCCAGGCGGGCGCGGCGGTGTGCGCGGCGTCCAGGGCGAGGTCGATGTCGGCGGCGGAGGAGCGGGCGACCTCGCAGAAGGTCTTGCCGGTCACGGGGGTCGGGTTCTCGAAGTAGCGGCCCTCGACGGGGGCGACCCAGTCTCCGCCGATGAAGTTGTCGTAGCGGCGGGCGAAGGTGACGATGCTGCCGTCCGTGCCGGGCTGCGCGTACACCATGGCGGCTCTCCTCGGGGGATCGACGGTGAGTGCGGTGGTACGACGGCGGTTCGTGCCGTCGTGGTGCGGCTCACTGTGCTGCGCCGAGGTTGGCGGGAGGTTGGTGCCGGTCTTGGTCCGCCTCAGTCGCGCAGGGCGGTGCTGAGCCGACCCAGCACGATCGGGCGGCGGGTGTCGGCGGGGCCCAGCAGACCCAGGGCGCGTTGGTGCACCTCAGCGTCGTACGGCGCCCGTTCGCCGTAGTGCAGTGTGTGCTCCGGGTCGGCGCTGGCGAGCACCGCCTCCCGTACGGCGACCTCCAGTTGGGCGCGCCACTCGATGATGCCGGGGGCCTCGGAGCGGGGGAGCAGGGGGCCGCCGTAGTGGCGCAGGGCGGTGGTGAGGTCGCCGTCCTTCAGGGCGCGCAGGACGTCGTCGGCGTCGCAGGAGACGGGGTCGGTCAGGGCGTAGCGGCGGGTGGCGATGCCGCCGCCGAGGGCGCGGCGCAGATGGGAGATCTCCGCCTTGAACGTGGACGCGGTGACCAGGCGGTCCCCGTACAGCGCCTCGCGCAGCCGCTCGGCGGTGAAGCCGCCCGGTTCCAGGGCGAGCAGCGTGAGGATCTCCAGCTGGCGCGGGCGCAACGGCAGCGGCACGCCCGCGCGTTCGGCCCGCCCGGCGCCTCCGAGGCAGGTCAGGCGCACGGGGGCCGTGGCCGGGGCGGGCAGTTCCGTACGGAGCCGGGTCTCGATGGTGGACACCAGCGAGCGGACGGTCGACATGGCCAGGGGGTGCGAGCGGTCCCAGGTCGTGGACAGGTCCAGTACGCCGAGGACGCGGCCGTCGGGGGCGTGGATCGGCGCGCAGTAGCAGACCCAGCCGTGCAGGGCGCTGACCAGGTGCTCGGCGGAGAAGACGGTGGCGGGGCGGCCGGTGCGCAGGGCGAGGGACAGCGCGTTGGTGCCCATGGCGGGCTCGTCCCAGCGTCCGCCGGGCGCGAAGTTGACCTGTTCGGCGCGGCGCCGCATGGTGCGCCCTCCGCAGGTCCAAAGGATGGTGCCGGACTCGTCGGTCACGGCGCTGACGAATCCGGCGTCCTCGGCGATGCTGTGCAGCTCGTCGGCGAGACCGTCGACCGGCCGGCGCAGCGGTGAACCGGCCCAGCGGCGCGCCACCGAACCCCCGTCGGTCACGGGCGCGCTGTCCACCCGCGGGTCCACGCTGACCAGGGAACGCCCCCACGACTCGGTCACCTCGGGCCGCAGCGCCCCGCGGCCCGGCGCCGCCGTCCGCAGCACCGTGCGGCCGGCCACCCAGCGGGTCCACTCGTCCTCGAGCGTCGCCCTGCGCCGCCGGAGGTCACTGCGCTGTGACATGCCTCGGTTATCGGACAGACCGGCGGCAAAAGCAAGGGTGCACACAGGGCGGGCCCGCGATCCGTGAACGCCGCCGTCGCCGGGGGGCAGCATCGGCGAGGAGCGCTACCGCTTCCACGACCTGGCGCGGGCGCACGCGCGGGAGCTGGCGATCGCCGAGGACGGGCACGGCCGTATGGCCGCCGCCGTGCGCCGGGTGGCGGTGGCGTCGCTGCGGAGCGCGGCCGAGGCGGACTTCCGGGTCATGCCGCTGCGCTGGCGGCTCGGCCCGGCCTACCGGGCGCTCACGCTCCCCGAGAACCGCGATCCCGCCGACGGCAGGCGCGCGCTGGCGGAACTGTGCCGGGAGCGCGAGAACCTCGCCGCCGTGATCCGGGCCGCCGCCCACCACGGCTTCGACGACCTCGTGTGGCAGCTGTGCGCGGCGATGTGGGGCCTGCATCTGAAGCTCGGCTTCCACACGCAGTGGATCGACACGCATCTGCTCGGCGTGGAGGCCGCCCGGCGCAGCGCGGCGGAGTTCGGCGACCCCCGGGCCGTGGGCCGCATGCTCGTGCAACTGGCCGTCGGTCACATGGGCATCGGGCGCACGGACGAGGCCGACGACGCCCTCGCCCGGGCCGTGGCCGCCGACCGCGCCTGCGGGCATCACCGGGGGCAGGCGAGTGCCGTGGAGGCCCGGGGGCTGCTGCGGCTGCGGCAGTGGCGGTACGCGGAGGCCCAGCGGTGCTTCGAGGAGGCACGGGAGATCCTCGGCCGTATCCGGGAGGGCGACGACGGCCGGGAGGACGTGCCCCGCGCCACGGCCCTGCTGGAGCATCACATCGGCCGCGCCCAGGCCCGGCAACGGCACTTCACCGCCGCGATCCCCCGGCTGCACGAGGCACTGGCCCGCTTCCGGCGCCTGCCCGGCGGCGGCGACCCCTACAACGCGGGCCGCGTCTACATAAGCCCGGCGCTGGACCTGGCCGGGCCCGTGTCCGTACCAGATGTTCGGATGCAGGACGGCGGCGGTCCGGTACTCGTCGGCGGGGAGTTCGGCGGGGAGCCGGGACAGCAGCCAGGGCAGCAGATCGTCCAGGTCGCTCGCCGTGCCGCCGAAGAGGGAACGCGGGGCCCAGGTCGAACTGACGACGACCAGCCGCTGGCCCGCCGCCACACCCAGGGCCCGGCGGAAACGGTCACGGTGGGGGAGTGCGGCGAGGATGCGGTCGTAGCAGGGGTCGCCCGCGAGCACCGCGGTGGGCGCGGCCTCGGGGCACCCCGCCCGCAGCCGCTCCAACTGCTCGGGGTGCGAGAGCACGGTGGCACTGGCCAGCGGACGCCCGCCCTCCAGCAGCCACTCCGGCGACAGCCCGAAGACCGGCGCTCGGTGTCCGGTGCCTCTTATTGTATCCGACCCCGTGCGACAGGACCGCCAACTCGCCCTGTATCGAGCCGAGTTCACCGCCGTAGCCCGCCGCCACCGCCAGGTCGAACGCAGTCTCCCTGGCCTGCTCCCACGGCAGCACCGGCAACCCGGAACAACGGCAGCACGTCCAGCAGCCGCGTCGCCGAGGTCACGTTGTGCACGACGAACAGCACCCGACGGCAGCCCGCCCGCGTCACCCACCGCTCGGCGTCCTCGCCCACCGGCACCCGCAACCGCAACCCGAGCTCCCCACCCGTCACCGCACAGCCGTTCAGCCCGTTCGGCGCCCCGAGCCGTCTGCCTGGACTTCGCCTTCATGCTAGTGCAGCTGCGATCAGCTCCCCGACCTGCGGGTCGCCCGCATCGAGAAGTACGTCGCCATGCTCGGTACGGGGCGACTGCGCACTCTTGAGCAGAAGCCGCCGCCCGCGCCACCTAGCGTGAACACGTCCCGAGACGACGTGAGGAGGGCCGTTGTGGCGACCATGTTCGAGCACGTCGGCGGTGAGGCCACGCTGCGCAAGATGGCCGAGCACTTCCATGAGGCCGTGCTCGGCGACGAGTCGCTCGGCAAGCTGTTCCGGTACGGCAGCTCGCACCACGTGGACCACCTCACCGCCTTCCTGGCGCAGATGCTGGGCGGTCCGCGCCGCTACAGCGAGGAACTGGGCGGCTTCGAGGCGATCTACCGGGCCCACCAGGGGCTCAACATCCGCGACGACCAACGTGAACGTTTCGTCGAGCTGATGCTGGAGTCCGCCGACGCGGTCGGGCTGCCCGCGGACGAGCGCTTCCGCACGGCCTTCACCCGGCAGATCGCGCGGGCCGCGGGATTCTCCACCCAGGTCTCACGCGGCGAACTCGACCACTTCACCGCGCCCTACCCCGAGTTGGTCGCCTGGGAGTGGTGAACCGGTGAGCAGGTCGGTACTGGTCACGGGCGCCAGCCGCGGCATCGGAGCCGCCATCGCCCGCGCCTTCGCCGCGGCGGGGGACCGGGTCGCCGCCACCCACCGCGGCAGCGGGGTGCCCGACGGCGTGGCGGGAGTGCGCTGCGACGTCACCGACGAGGCGTCCGTCGACCGGGCCTTCACCGAGGCGGAGGCCCTGCACGGGCCGGTCGAGGTGCTGGTGGCCAACGCGGGCGTCACGGACGACACCCTGCTCATGAGGATGGACGAGAAGACGTTCACCCAGGTACTGGACACCAACCTCACCGGCGCGTACCGGGCAGCCCGCAGGGCGGTCGGGCCCATGGTGCGGATGCGGCGAGGGCGGATGATCTTCATCTCCTCGGTGAGCGCGTACGCGGGGGCAGCGGGCCAGGCCAACTACGCGGCGGCGAAGGCCGGTCTGATCGGGATGGCCCGGTCCCTCGCCCGGGAGCTGGGGTCGCGCGGCATCACCTGCAACGTCGTGACGCCGGGCTACGTCCGCTCCGACATGACCGAGCGGCTCACCGACGCCCGCCGCGCCGAGCTCATGCGGCAGATCCCGCTGGGGCGCACGGCGGCCCCCGAGGAGGTGGCCGATGTCGTGACCTTCCTGGCGGGACCCCGGGCGGCCTATGTCACCGGGGCGGTCGTTCCCGTCGACGGCGGACTCGCCATGGGCCACTGACGGCGCGACGGCTGCCGGTCTTCTCGCGGAGAAGGCCGCCCGGGGCACGAACAGTCACGCGCGAGAGAGCGACAGCGGACAAGGGAGCGGAAGGGCACAGGCATGGACGCCGAGGTCACCGGAGAGACCGTCGCGCACGGGCGCGCAGCCGGCACCGGCGGGGACGGCACACGGGCGAGCGGCACCGGCAAGGACGCATCACCGGCGGCGGAGGAGCACGGCGGCGGCTCGGACCGGGCGGACCGGTCGGACCGGTCCGCCCGGCACGCCTCGCTGGTGGCCGAGGTGACCGCCCTGCTGCGGCGGCTGCTGCCCGCCGAGGCGGCCCAGGAGGACACCCGCTCCCTCGTGGCCGCCGGTGTGGACTCCATGTCGGCGGCCAGGCTGATGCTGGAGATCCAGGACGAACTCGGGGTCGAGGTACCGCTGGAGCACCTCTCCGAGCCGGGAGGCGTACCGGCCCTGGCCGGCCGGATAGCGGGGGCCGTGGCACGGGCCGAGCAGGACGCTCACGCGCCGGCCGGAGCGACCGCCGCCACCGCCGCACGGACGTCCGGCGCCGTCACCCCACCGGCAGCGGCGGGCACCACCACTCGGGACGGATCGACGTCGGCCCTCGCCCGCAGCGCGTCGGCCACGGATCCCGCACCGGGGACCTCCGGACGCTCACGTGGGCCCGCCCCGGAGGAGACGGCGACCGTACGCCCCGACGGTTCCGTCGTGGTGCGCCCGGAGCCCGACCGCCGCCACGAGCCGTTCGGGCTGACCGCCCTGCAGGAGGCGTACCTGGTGGGCGGCGCGCCGGAGTTCACCGCCGATTCCGTCGGTTGCCACCTCTACCGCGAGTTCGAGGTGGACGGGCTCGACCCGGAGCGGCTGCGGGCCGCGCTGCGGGAGACGGTCCTGGACCACGACATGCTGCGCGCCGAGATCACGGACGGCCGGCAGCTCGTCCGCCGCACGCCGCCCGAGGCGGCCGAACCGCCCTTCCGCGTCCACGAAACCACCGAGGCCGAGCGGGACCGCCAGGTGAGGCGGGTCCGGGACGACTTGGCGCACCGCTGCCGGGCCCCGGGCACGGGACCGCTGTTCGCCGTGGAGGTCAGCTGGGTGCCGGGCGGCACGTCCGTCGTCCACCTGGACGTCGACGCGCTGCTCACCGACGGGCGCGGCCTGGAGACGCTGCTCGCCGACTGGTGGCGGCACTACACCGGTCGACCGGGACGAGCGGCCGAGCCGGACACCGGCCGGCCCTCCGTGCGGGACTGCGTCACCGCCCTGCTCGCCCGCCGCGGCACCCCGGCCCACCGGGCGGCGCTCGAGCACTGGAGGCGGCGGCTCGACCGGCTCCCGCCCGGCCCGGACCTGTTCGGCACCCCCACCGGTGCCGGACGCCGCTTCCCGCTCACCGCCGAACTCGACGCACACGAGTGGCGGTCGCTGCGCCGGCGCGCCGCAGAAGCCGGGGTGTCGCCGACCTCGCTGCTGCTCACCGTCTTCGCCCGTGTGCTGGGCCGTGGCTCCGGGAGCCCGTTCTCCCTCGTCCTGACGGTCAGTGAGCGGACCCGGCTTCCCGCCGCGGCCGACCGTCTCATCGGCCCCTTCACGTCCAACCTCGTCTTCCCCGTGCCGGAGGAGGCGCTCGGCGGCGGACCGGTGGACGAGGCGGCCGGCGAGGTCCACCGGCTGCTGTGGTCCGACCTCGGGTACACCGCCGTCAGCGGCGTGGAAGCACTCAGGGCGCTGCGGTCCGCACCGGCGCTGCCGGTCGTGTTCACCAGCATGCTGGACCTCGCGGAGGAGACCGAGGGCTTCCCCGCGGCTCCCGGATACGCGGTCAGTGAGACGAGCGGCGTCCACCTCGACCACCAGCTGCGCGTGCGCGGCGGCAGGCTCCACCTGCGCTGGGACGTCAACGAGGCCGCGCTGCCCAGGGGACGGGCGGAGCGACTGTTCAGCGCGTACGTCAACGCCCTGCACCTGCTGGCCGCCGAGCGGCCCGAGGAGGCCCGCACGGAGCGGCCCAACGCCCTGCAGCAGTCGTACTACGTCGCCAGGACCGGCGCCGGGGAACCCGAGGGCTGTCACGTCCACCAGTCCTTCGTGGTGCGCGACCTCGACCTCCACCGGCTCACGGACGCATGGCTGCGCATGACGGCGGCCTACGACGTCCTGCGCACCACCGTCCTGCCGGACGGCACCCTGCGTGTCGATCCCGAGCCGCCCGCCCACTGGCGCATCCCGGTCGAGGACATCGGCGTCGAGGAGCCCGGGGCCACCGAGGAGGCCCGTGACGCCGGAGGCAGGACGGAAGGCCCGGGCGGCGGGTCCGTCCCGGCGGACCTCGGCCGCCCGCCGTTCCCGCTCGGTCACGGCCCGCACACCGACCTGCGGGTGGTGCGGCAGGCCGACGGGCGTGCCACTGTGCACCTCACCGTGGACCTCGCCGTGGCGGACGCCCGCAGCATCCATCTGCTGGGCCGCGAACTGTGGCGGCTGTACGCGGACCCCGCGGCCGTCCCACGGCCGGTCGCGGCAGCCGGCCCCGGACGCTCCGGCACCCCGCAGGAGCAGCGGGAACACTGGCGGCGGCGACTGGAGGCGCTGCCG
>NZ_JAOCQE010000149.1 GCF_025290915.1 Streptomyces sp. 15-116A
GCCGCCACCGCCCGCCCCGACGGCGCCCCGCCCAGCAGCCGGCGCACCAGCCAGCCCCACGGCGCCCACAGCGCGCCGAGCAGCGCGGCGATGACGAAGGTGAACACATGCAGGTTCGGCAGCAGCCAGTGGTGCATGGCCAGCATGAAGCCGAACCCGCCCCACCAGCCGTCCCACAACGCCCGCCTGCCCGTGGGCGCGCCGCGTGCCAGCAGGATCCACGGCACCAGCGCCCCGTAAGCGAACCACCACAGGCCCGGGGCGGGAAAGGCGAGGACGGGCAGCGCGCCCGACACCGTGGCGGCGAGCGAGCGCCGCCACGGGGAGGCGAGCCAGTGGCCGAGCGTCTTCATAGGCGCCTCTCTACCCCGTGCTGCCTCCAGTGTGCGCCCCGACGATGATCCGCGACAGGGCGCGTCGATCGGCGAGCGGGCACGTCGGCTCAGTTGATCACATCGGCGGCCCGCCGATCGGCAAGGCGCCGCGACTTCTCCCGCGCGACCACCTCGCTCAGCCGCCAGCCGTCATACGTCCGCACCATGCCGAACGCGTACCGCCCGCCGCACACGAAGTCGAGCACGGCCGGACCTCCGTCTTCGACCGCCACCGCGTACTCGGTGACGAGCGCGTCCACGGCCGGCCGATCTCTCACGGTCGCGAGCTCCGCACGCTGTGTCATCGCCTCAGTGTTGACCATGCGGCGCACGGGAGCCAAGGCCTCTGCGCGCACCGGAAAAATCACTGGCCGCCCGCAGACCGCCGGGGCGAGTCTTGACGGCGTGAACGATCAACCGACCGCACAGCGTCCCCGCTTCGAGGTGCGCGCCCACCACACCGAGTCCACCGTCACCGTCTACCAGGCGTACCGCCCGCAGATCGGTCATGCAGCGGCCCGCGACGGCCGCTTCCCGTCGTCCTGGAGCCGGGAGCGCATGACCTGGATCAAGCCGTCCTTCCTGTGGATGATGTACCGCTGCGGCTGGGGCACGAAGAAGGACCAGGAGACCGTCCTCGCCGTGGAGATCAGCCGCGAGGGATTCGTCTGGGCGCTGCGCCACGCCTGCCTGTCGCACCACGTGCCCGTCCTGCACGGTGACGAGGCCGGCTGGAAGCGGCAGTTGCGGCAGGCGCCCGCGCGCGTGCAGTGGGACCCGGAACGGGACCTGCGCTTCGACCCGTTGCCGTACCGCTCACTGCAGCTCGGGCTCGCCGGGGAGGCCGCCGCCCGGTACGCCGACGAGTGGATCGTGGGCATCGAGGACATCACGCCGCTCGCCACGGAGATCCACGCGCGGGTGCGCGCCGGTGAGCTCGACAAGGCTGCCGCTCTGCTGCCCGACGAGCGGCCCTACCCCCTCGACGCGGACGTCCTCGCCCATCTGCGAGCCTAGGGATCTTCGAGTCGTCGCCAGGAGGAAGCCATGAAGCGTCTCGTCACCGTGGTCACCGGTGGGAGCCGGGGGATCGGGGCCGCGGTCTGTCTGCGGCTGGCGGCCGAGGGGCACGACGTGGTCGTGGGCTACGTGCGGGATGCCGCGGCCGCCGAGAAGGTGGTGGACGGGGTGCGCGCGGCGGGGGCGCGGGCCGTCGCCGTGCGGGGTGACACCTCCGTCGAGGCGGACGTCGAGCGGCTCTTCGACGTGGCCCTGCGGGAACTGGGGCCGGTGACGGGGCTGGTGAACAACGCCGCGGTGACCGGGCCGCTGGGACGGTTCGCCGACGTCGGCACCGACACGCTGCGCCGCGTCGTGGACGTGAACCTCATGGGGACACTGCTGTGTTCGCGCCGTGCCGCCCAGCTGATGACACCCAGGGGCGAGGGCGTGATCGTCAACATCTCGTCGGGCGCTGCCACGCTGGGCAGCCCCGGCGAGTACGTCCACTACGCGGCGACCAAGGCCGCCGTGGACGCGCTGACGGTGGGTCTGGCCAAGGAGCTCGGACCGGACGGGATCCGGGTCAACGCGGTCGCGCCGGGAGTCGTCGACACGGACATGCACGCCGCCATGGGGGCGCCGGACCGGGCCCGGGAGATCGGCGCCGCGGTGCCTCTGCGCCGCGCCGGGCGGGCCGAGGAGATCGCCGCGGCCGTGGCCTGGCTGATGTCGCCGGACGCCTCGTACACCACGGGGACGGTGCTGCGGGTGGCCGGCGGGCGCTGAGCGCCCGAGGGGGACGCGGCGCTCAAGCGGCCTCGATGACCGTGCCGCGGATCGCCGCCGCCCACTCGATCACCAGGAGCTCGTACTCCGCTCGCTCCCGCGGTGACAGCGAGCCACCCGCGCGCAGCCACAGCGCGCGGATCTGCTCGTTGATCTCGGCGGCGGACCGCACGGAACCAGGGGTCGTTAAATCGGGGGACATGCGGACAAGCCTAGGGCCAGGCACTGACAGCGCGCTACCGGACGGTCACACGGCCGGTAACGGTTCGGTCAGTGCGCCGGTTCGCCCGCGTCGGGGCTCAGCGCGCCCGTGCTGACCAGCACGATGATGAGGATGCCGAGCGCGATGCGGTACCAGACGAACGGCATGAAGCTCTTGGTCGAAATGAACTTCATGAACCACGCGATGACGGCATATCCGGTCGCGAAGGCGATGACCGTCGCGAAGGCCGTCGGTCCCCAGGAGACGTGTCCGCCCTCGGCGGCGTCCTTCAGCTCGAACAGGCCGGAGGCGAGCACCGCGGGGATCGCGAGGAGGAACGAGTAGCGGGCCGCCGCCTCGCGCCTGTAGCCCATGAACAGGCCACCGCTGATGGTGGCACCGGAGCGGGAGACGCCGGGGATGAGCGCCATGGCCTGGCAGACGCCGTAGATGAGACCGTCCTTGACGCTCAGGTCCGTCAGTTCCTTGCGCTGCTTGGCCGCGCGGTGCCGGCCCCCGCTCTCGTCCCGCGCGGCGAGCCGGTCGGCGATGCCGAGCACGATGCCCATGCCGATCAGCATGGTGGCGGTGATCCGCAGATCCCGGAACGGGCCCTCGATCTGGTCCTTGAGCGTCACACCCAGGACGCCGATGGGGATGGAGCCGACGATGACGAGCCAGCCCATCCGCGCGTCGTTGTCCCGGCGCATCTCCTTGTCGGTCAGCGAGCGCGTCCAGGCCGACAGGATCCGCCCGATGTCCTTGCGGAAGTAGATCAGCACCGCCGTCTCCGTGCCGATCTGCGTGATCGCGGTGAAGGCAGCGCCGGGGTCCTCCCAGCCGGAGAAGGCCGCGGTCAGCCGCAGATGCGCGCTGGAGGACACGGGGAGGAACTCGGTCAGCCCCTGGACGAGTCCGAGGATGAGGGATTCAAACCAAGACATGAGGTAGCGGAGTCCAAGTGCCGATCGTGGAACGGGCGACGGGCACACCGAACCGCCGCTCGAGCGGTGATCGATGATCAGGCGTGCCGCGGGGGAAGCGTAGCGTCCCCGGGTGACGACCCCGGCACAGGGGCCGCGGGGGCGGTGCTCAGGCCGCCGTCGGGCCGCTCACCGTCCAGCCCGGTGACTGCGGATGGGGCGTCAGATCCTCGTGGCGCACCGGGTCCCCGCAGGCGCGGCAGGTGACGACCGGGACCAGTTCGTGGCCGCAGATGTGCTCCAGCACCATGGGCCGGTCGCCGTCCGGACGCAGATGGCGGTTGCCCCACTCCATCAGGGTCAGCAGCACCGGCTCCAGCTCCAGGCCCGCCCGTGTGGGCCGGTACTCGAAGCGCTGCGGGCGTTCGCTGTAGAGGCGCTTGGTCAGGATCCCCGCCTCGACGAGCCGCTTGAGCCGGGTGGCCAGGATGTCGCGCGGCGCGCCGATGTTGCGCACCAGCTGGTCGAACCGACCGTTCCCGAGACACACCTCGCGCAGGACGAGCAGGGAGTACTTCTCGCCGACCAGGGCGAGCGTGTCGGCGATCGAGCAGGGGCGCGGTTCCTTGGGGGCGGCCATACGGCAAGTCTAGGGGAGGGTTGGATTTTCCAACTAACGCGGCTATGGTGAGTTCGGATTTCCTACTCACTGGTAATCGCCGCGGTCACCGCACCGCTCACCGCCCGGACGGCCAAGGAGGCCCGCACCATGCGTGACGCAGTCGTCGTCGAAGCCGTACGCACCCCGATCGGCAAGGGCAAGCCAGGCGGCGCCCTCGCCCACGTCCACCCCGTCGAACTCCTCGCCCACACCCTGCGCACCCTCGTGGAGAGGTCCGGCGTCGACCCCGAACTGATCGACGACGTCATCGGCGGCACCGTCGACCAGGTCGGCGAGCAGGCCATGAACACCACCCGCTACGCCGCCTTGTCGGCCGGCTTCCCGGAGTCGGTTCCGGCGACCACCGTGGACCGCCAGTGCGGCTCCTCCCAGCAGGCCGTGCACTTCGCGGCCCAGGGCGTCATGTCAGGGGCGTACGACCTGGTCGTCGCCTGTGGCGTGGAGTCGATGAGCCGGGTCCCGATGTGGTCCAACGTGCCCCCGGGCGCCGACCCCTTCGGCCCCGGGGTGGCCGAGCGCTACCCCGAAGGACTCGTCCCGCAGGGCATCAGCGCCGAGCTCATCGCCGCCAAGTGGTCCCTCACCCGTGAGCGGATGGACGCCTTCGCCGTCTCCTCGCACCGCAAGGCGGCGGCCGCCTGGGACACGGGGTTGTTCGACGCCGAGGTCGCGCCGCTCGCGGGCGTCACCCGCGACGAGTGCGTCAGGCCGGACACCGCCCCGGAAGTCCTCGCCGGTCTCAGGCCCGCCTACCACGACCCGGCCTTCGCCGAGCGCTTCCCGCAGATCGAGTGGAACGTCACGGCCGGCAACGCCAGCCCCGTCAACGACGGCGCCTCGGCCGTCCTCGTCACGTCGAGCGAGACCGCGGCCCGCCTCGGCCTGCGCCCCCTCGCCCGGCTGCACAGCTTCGCCGTGACCGGATCCGACCCGCTGCTCATGCTCACCGGCGTCGTCCCCGCCACCGAGAAGGTCCTGCGCCGCGCCTCCCTGTCCCTCGACGACATCGACCTGTTCGAGGTCAACGAGGCGTTCTCCAGCGTCGTCCTGGCCTGGCAGCAGGAGACCGGCGCCGACCTCGCCAAGGTCAACGTGCACGGCGGCGCGATCGCCCTCGGCCATCCGCTGGGCGCCAGCGGCACCCGGCTCACGACCACCCTGGTCCACGCGATGCGCGAACGCGGCGCACGCTACGCCCTGCAGACCATGTGCGAGGCGGGCGGACTCGCCAACGCGATGATTCTGGAGGCGGTCTGACGGACGCGGCGGAACGGTGCGCTTCCGGAGCGACGCAGGCGGCACAGTGACGCGCGACCCCGAGCGACGGGCTCCGGACGGTGACGAGCCGTCAGTGTCCCCGCAGCCGGTGTCGTTTGCGCCATGCCACCACCGCGCCCACCAGGCCCGGTACGGCGATACAGGCCAGCGCGATCAGAAAGGCCGGTGACGTCGGCGTCGAGGCGCGGGCGCCGGCGACCACGTAGGCGGCGGTGTTCGGGATCGAGCCGAGCGCCGTCGCCAGCAGGAACGGCAGCAGCCCCATCCGGGAGACGGCCGCGCAGTAGTTCGCGGCGGCGAACGGTACGCCGGGGAACAGCCGCGTGGCCAGCATCGAGCGGAAGCCGTGCCGGCTGAGCTGATGGTCCGCCGCCTTCAGCAGCCGCCCGCGCAGCAGCGGACGCAGCGCGTCCTGGCCGAGCGCCCGGCCCAGGCAGAACGCGATCCCGGCGCCGAGCACCGTCCCGGCGAGAGCGGAGCCCAGGCCCAGCTGCGTGCCGAACAGCGCGCCGGCGGCGAGGTTCAGCAGCGGGCGCGGCACGAACGCCACCGTGCACACCCCGTACGCCACCGCGTACGCCACGACCGCCGCCGCACCGGACAGATGCGGTGGCCAGCCGTCCGTCAGCAGTCTCTGCGGCTCGAACAGCAGCACCATCGACGCGGCGGAGGCCAGCAGCACGACGAGCAGGGACAGCCGCGACCACGGCGAGAGCAGGACTCTCGCGCAGCGGGCCGCGAGCCGCGGCGCCGCGGGGACGGGGCCGAGCGCGCCTTCGGGCACGGCGAGATCCGTTGCCGCGGCCCGGGGAGAGGCCGTGGCGGTGCCGCCAGAGCGGGTGGTGGCATCGAGCATCCGGTGACACTAACCGACATATGTGTGTGATCGCCGTAGTGTTCGTCTCATGGGTGTCACAGGGAAGCGAACACCGCGCACACCGGACAGCGCGCTCGCGGACACCGTGCTGGAGCGGCTCATCGCCGCGTACCTGCCCGCCGCCGACCCGGAACGAGCGGGGGCGATCCGGGCGTACATGAAGGACATCGCCCCCTTCCTGGGCCTGACCGCCCCGATCCGCCGCGCCCTGGACCGCACCGTCGTGGAGGGCCTGCCCCTGCCCGACGAGGCCGACTGCACCGCGATCGCCCTGCGCTGCTGGGACCTGCCCGAGCGGGAGTACCGGTACTTCGCGGTGGACTACCTGCGCCGCCATGTACGCCGCTGCTCCTCCGGCTTCCTGCCCGTCGTCCGGCGTCTCGTCACCACCGAGCCCTGGTGGGACACCGTCGACCTGCTCGCCGCGCATGTCGTCGGCCCGCTGGTCACCGCCGACCCGAAGCTCACGGCCGTCATGGACGAGTGGATCGCCGACGACGACCTGTGGCTCGCCCGCACCGCCCTGCTCCACCAGCTGCGCTACAAGGAGCGCACCGACACCGAACGGCTCTTCGGCTACTGCCTGCGCCAGTCCGGCCACCCGGACTTCTTCATCCGCAAGGCCGTCGGCTGGTGCCTGCGCGAGTACGCCAAGACCGACCCGGAGGCCGTACGGGCGTTCGTGGCCGAGCACCGGGAGCGCCTGGCGCCGCTGTCGGTACGGGAGGCGCTCAAGAACATCGGTGACTGATCGGCGGGTTCGGCGAGCGATGGAAATTCGTTCGACGAACGATGGCGCGTCGGCAATGATCGTCGTCATGTTCCGGTACGCCTTCCACCTCGCCGCATCCGCCGCCGCGGATGCCCCGAAGGCTGCCGTCTTCTTCTTCCTGGCCGCCGTCGACGGCGCCCGAAGCTGACCCTCTCCGGATCGTTCCGGCGGACCCCGCAGGGGGAGGGTCGGCCGGTCACCGGGGTCCCCGCCTTCACCTTCACCAGGCTTCGAGGTACCGCCATGTCCAAGACGGCGTACGTCCGCACCAAACCACATCTCAACATCGGCACGATGGGCCATGTCGACCACGGCAAGACCACCCTGACCGCCGCCATCACCAAGGTCCTGGCCGAGCGGGGCGCCGGCACGTTCGTGCCGTTCGACCGCATCGACCGGGCGCCGGAGGAGGCCGCCCGCGGCATCACCATCAACATCGCGCACGTCGAGTACGAGACCGACACCCGGCACTACGCGCACGTCGACATGCCCGGCCACGCCGACTACGTCAAGAACATGGTCACCGGCGCGGCGCAGCTCGACGGGGCCATCCTCGTCGTCTCCGCGCTCGACGGGATCATGCCGCAGACCGCCGAACACGTCCTGCTCGCCCGGCAGGTGGGCGTCGACCACATCGTCGTCGCCCTCAACAAGGCCGACGCGGGCGACGAGGAGCTCACCGACCTCGTCGAGCTGGAGGTCCGCGACCTGCTCTCCGCGCACGGGTACGGGGGTGACTCCGCGCCCGTCGTACGGGTCTCGGGGCTCAAGGCACTGGAGGGCGACCCCCGCTGGACGGCGTCCATCGACGCGCTGCTCGACGCCGTGGACACGTATGTGCCGATGCCGGAGCGGTACCTCGATGCGCCGTTCCTGCTGTCCGTCGAGAACGTGCTCACCATCACCGGGCGGGGGACCGTCGTCACCGGTGCGGTGGAGCGGGGGACCGTGCGGGTCGGTGAGCGGGTCGAGGTGCTGGGGGCGTCCGTCGAGACGGTCGTCACCGGCGTCGAGACCTTCGGCAAGCCGATGGAGGAGGCGCAGGCCGGGGACAACGTGGCGCTGCTGCTGCGGGGCGTGCCGCGTGACGCGGTACGGCGCGGGCATGTGGTGGCCGCGCCGGGGAGTGTCGTGCCGAGCCGGCGGTTCACCGCGCAGGTGTATGTGCTGTCCGCGCGTGAGGGCGGGCGGACGACACCGGTCACGTCCGGGTACCGGCCCCAGTTCTACATCCGTACGGCGGATGTGGTGGGGGACATCGACCTCGGTGAGGTGGGTGTGGCCAGGCCCGGGGAGACGATCACGATGACCGTCGAGCTGGGGCGGGACGTGCCGTTGGAGCCGGGGCTCGGGTTCGCCATCCGTGAGGGTGGGCGGACTGTCGGGGCGGGGACGGTGAGTGCCCTTCTGTGAGGGGTGGTGCGTGTGCGTGGGGGACTGCCGGCCGGTTCGTGGCTGGTCGCGCAGTTCCCCGCGCCCCCGACGGGGCGCTGCAGCCCGGCACAATGGGACGGTGGACGAAGCCGTACCTGTCACCAGGGTCACCGATCACGGGACCGCCAAGCTCATGCCCGATGTCGATCGGGCGCGGGCCTGGCTGCTGACCGTGGACGGGGCGCCGCAGTCGTACGTCGATCTGGATGATCCCGCGCATCTGGAGTTCGAGTACGCGCGGCGGCTCGGGCACGCGCTGGACGTCCTCGGTGCGCCGGGGCGTGCGCTGGACGTGGTGCATCTCGGGGCCGGGGCGCTCACCCTGCCGCGGTACGTGGCGGTGACCCGGCCCGGTTCGCGGCAGCATGTCGTCGACGCCGACGGTGAGTTGCTGCGACTGGTCGCGGAGCATCTGCCGTGGCCCGAGGGGGCCGGGATCGTGCTGCACGCGGCGGATGCCCGGGACTGGCTGGAGCGCGCCCCGGACGGCAGTGCGGACGTCGTCGTGGGGGACGTGTTCGGCGGTTCGCGCGTTCCGGCGCATCTGACGTCCGTCGGCTATGTGCGCGAGGTGGCGCGGGTGTTGAGGGAGGGCGGGGCCTATCTCGCCAATCTTCCGGATGCGGCGCCGTTCGCCTTCCTGCGGTCCCAGCTCGCCACCCTCGGTACGCGGTTCGAGGAACTGGTGCTGATCGCGGAGCCCGGTGTGCTGCGTGGGCGGCGGTTCGGGAACGCGGTGCTGGCCGCCTCGCACCGGCCGCTGGACGTCGCCGCGCTGAGCCGGCTCACCGCCGCCGACGCCTTTCCCGCCCGCGTCGCGTACGGGGCCGCTCTCAAGGAGTTCGTGCGCGACGCCCGGCCCGTGCGGGACGAGGACGCCGTGCCGTCACCCGAGCCCCCCGACGGGGCGTTCGGCATCGGCTGAGGCGTCGGCCGGGGCGTCGGCCTTGGCGGGGGCGCTGCCTCCCGCGGCCTGTGCCTCCTTGATGACCTCGATCAGCTGGCTCTTGCGCATACGCGCGGTGCCCCTGATGCCGAGGCCGGATGCGACCTGCTGCAGCTCGGCCAGCACCATGCCCTCGAGGCCGGTACCGCGGCGCCGCCGGGAGCCGGCACCGGATGCAGGCGCGGAGGCGTCCGTGGCGGGCGCGGCAGCGGTCTCCTCGACACGTGCGCCCATCAGATCGGTGGTGTCGCTCACGAAGGGTCCTTCCCTGGAGCGGACGTCGGCCTGTCTGGCTCGGCGACCGGTTGTGCTGTCCGGCTTCGGTCCTTGGTGTGTGAACCGTGCCGGGGCGGTGGTCCGCCTAAGCGGCGGAGGAAATATCTGGTGATGGCGCTTCCTCGAGCCGTGGCACCCAGTGTCACGTGGCGTGGTCGCACCGGTTCCGAAGCGTGCCCGGCGGGCCGTTCAGTGTTCGCGTACGACGTCGTGCCTGCGGGTGAGGCAGTCAACGGTGCAGAGAACACAGTGCGGCTTCGGGGGCTCCCGGAAGAATGTCTGTCCCGGACGGGGACACGAGGCACCTCGCCATGGTGGGGTCGGGTGCAGACTTGAGATTAACACTACCGGATCCAACAAACATTCCCCCTCTCGTAATCCGGCAACCGTGTGTCAGGTGGCGAGCGGCAGCACGCTCGCGCCCTGGGCATCGAGGCTGAGCCGGTTGGCGGCCCAGTCGGTGCCGGCCAGCGCTTCGACCTTGTCGGCGCTCTCCGCGTCGGCCAGCGCCATGACCGTGGGCCCGGCGCCGGAGATCACCGCGGGGATGCCGTCTCCCCGCAGTCGCTCCACCAGCGCGGCGCTCTCCGGCATGGCCGGCGCGCGGTACTCCTGGTGGAGGCGGTCCTCGGTGGCGGGCAGCAGCAGCTCGGGGCGCCTGGTCAGGGCCTCGACGAGCAGGGCGGCTCGGCCCGCGTTGGCGGCGGCGTCGACATGCGGCACGCTGCGCGGGAGCAGGCCGCGGGCGGTCTCGGTGAGGACCGGCTTCCCGGGGACGAAAACCACCGGAACGATGGAATCGGCCGGATCCATCCTGATGGCGCGGGCCGCGCCGCCCTCCATCCAGGAGAGGGTGAAGCCGCCGAGCAGGCAGGCGGCGACGTTGTCGGGGTGGCCCTCGATCTCGGTGGCGAGCTCCAGCAGCGCGGTGTCGTCGAGCCGGGCCTCGGCGCCTATGGTGACGGCGCGGGCGGCGACGATTCCGGCGCAGATGGCGGCCGAGGAGGAGCCGAGGCCCCGGCCGTGCGGGATGCGGTTGGCGCAGACGATCTCGAGGCCGCGCGGCTGTCCGCCGAGCAGGTCGAAGGCGGTGCGCAGGGAGCGTACGAGGAGATGACTCTCGTCGCGCGGGAGGGTCTCGCTGCCCTCGCCGGCGATGTCGATGTGCAGCCCGGAGTCGGCCACCCGGACGACCACGTCGTCGTACAAGCCCAGCGCGAGGCCGAGGGCGTCGAAACCCGGGCCGAGGTTGGCGCTGGTGGCGGGGACGCGCACCCGGACGGCGGCGGCGCGGAACGCGGGACCGGCCATCTCTCGATGACTCTCCTTGAGCTGCGTGACTGTCGAATGACATTCGATGACGTACGGGAGACCCGCTGGGGCCGCTTCCGGACCCCGTCGGACGACGTGGAGACGACGCAGTGCCGCGGCATATGCGGCAGGCGGGTTCAGTACAGCCTATCGAAGGAAGGTTCAGTGGCGACATAGGGCGCACAGGAGGCGCACGATGCGTGTCGTAAGCCCCCTGTGCACCCCCTGTGGAGAACGTCCCCGGGTGAACGCCGTCCTACGCCGGATGTGCCAGGGCTTGTCCCGGAGTTGCTAGACCAGCCCGAGCCGCTCGGCGGCCGTCGCCGCGTCGACCGGGACGGTGACCGGCTGCGGGGCGCCGGCGACGGCCCAGTCGGGGTCCTTCAGGCCGTTGCCGGTGACGGTGCACACGATGCGCTGGCCCGGGTCGACCTTGCCCTGCTCGGCGGCCTTCAGCAGACCGGCGACCGACGCGGCCGAGGCGGGCTCGACGAAGACGCCCTCCTGGGAGGCCAACAGCCGGTAGGCGCGCAGGATCTCACGGTCCGTCACCTCGTCGATGAACCCGCCGGACTCGTCGCGCGCGGCGAGCGCGTACTGCCAGGAGGCCGGGTTGCCGATGCGAATCGCGGTCGCGATGGTCGAGGGGTCCTTGACGACCTCGCCGCGCACGATGGGCGCCGAGCCGGAGGCCTGGAAACCCCACATCTGGGGCTTCCTGGTGGCCACACCGTCGGCGGCGTACTCGCGGTACCCCTTCCAATACGCGGTGATATTGCCCGCGTTGCCCACCGGGAGGACGTGGATGTCGGGGGCGTCGCCCAGCATGTCCACGATCTCGAACGCGGCGGTCTTCTGCCCCTCGATACGCACCGGGTTGACCGAATTGACCAGCGCCACGGGGTAGTTCTCGCTCAACGCGCGGGCGAGCGTGAGGCAGTCGTCGAAGTTGCCGTCGACCTGGAGGATCTTCGCGCCGTGCACGAGGGCCTGGCCCATCTTGCCGAGCGCGATCTTGCCCTGCGGCACGAGCACGGCGGAGACCATCTGCGCGCGCACGGCGTACGCGGCGGCGCTCGCCGAGGTGTTGCCGGTGGAGGCGCAGATGACGGCCTTCGCGCCCTCCTCCTTGGCCCTGGTGATGGCCATGGTCATGCCGCGGTCCTTGAAGGACCCCGTCGGGTTCGCGCCCTCCACCTTGAGGTGGACCTCGCAGCCCGTGCGCTCGGAGAGCACCTGCGCGGGCACGAGCGGCGTACCGCCCTCGCGGAGCGTCACGACCGGCGTGGTGTCGGATACCGGCAGCCGGTCCCGGTACTCCTCGATGATTCCGCGCCACTGGTGGGTCATTGCTGGTTACTCTCCTTCAACCCGCATGATGCTGGCGACACCACGCACGGTGTCGAGCTTGCGCAGCGCCTCGACGGTCCCGTTCAGGGCGGCGTCGGACGCGCGGTGGGTGACGACGACGAGGGAGGCCTCGCCGTCCTTGCCCTGCTGGCGCACCGTATCGATGGACACTCCGTGCTCGGCGAACACGGTAGCGACCTGGGCGAGAACGCCCGGTTTGTCGGCCACGTCCAGGCTGATGTGGTACCGCGTGACGACCTCGCCCATCGGCGAGACGGGCAGCGCGGCGTACGCGGACTCGCCCGGTCCGGTCGTGCCGCTGAGCCGGTTGCGGCACACGGCGACGAGGTCGCCGAGCACGGCGGAGGCGGTCGGGGAGCCGCCCGCGCCGGGGCCGTAGAACATCAGCTGCCCGGACGCGTCGGACTCGACGAACACGGCGTTGTAGGCGCCGCGCACGGAGGCGAGCGGGTGGCTGAGCGGGATCATGGCCGGGTGCACGCGCGCGGTGACGGAGGCGCCGTCCTCGGCCCGCTCGCAGATGGCGAGCAGCTTGATGGTGCAGCCCATCTCCTTCGCGGAGGCGAAGTCGGCGGCGGTGACCTCGGTCATGCCCTCGCGGTAGACGTCGTCGAGCCGCACGCGCGTGTGGAAGGCGATCCCGGCGAGGATGGCGGCCTTGGCGGCGGCGTCGAAGCCCTCGACGTCGGCGGTGGGGTCGGCCTCGGCGTAGCCCAGCGCGGTGGCCTCGTCGAGCGCCTCCTGGTAGCCGGCGCCGGTGGAGTCCATCTTGTCGAGGATGAAGTTGGTGGTGCCGTTGACGATGCCGAGCACGCGGTTGACCTTGTCGCCTGCGAGGGACTCGCGCAGCGGGCGGATCAGCGGGATGGCACCGGCGACGGCGGCCTCGTAGTAGAGGTCCTTGCCCTGCTCCTCGGCGGCGGCGTGCAGCGCGGCGCCGTCCTGGGCGAGCAGCGCCTTGTTGGCGGAGACGACGGAGGCGCCGTGCTCGAAGGCGGTGGTGATGAGCGTGCGGGCGGGCTCGATCCCGCCGATGACCTCGACGACGACATCGAGGTCGCCGCGTTTGACCAGGGCGGTCGCGTCGGTGGTGATGAGCTCCGCGGGGATGCCCTCACGCACCTTGTCGGGCCGCCGTACGGCGACCCCGGCGAGCTCCACCGGGGCGCCGATGCGGGCGGCGAGGTCGTCGGCGTGC
This sequence comes from Streptomyces sp. 15-116A, assembly GCF_025290915.1. Classification (GTDB taxonomy): domain Bacteria; phylum Actinomycetota; class Actinomycetes; order Streptomycetales; family Streptomycetaceae; genus Streptomyces. The sequence goes on from NZ_JAOCQE010000149.1 coordinate 13,433, forward strand.
GTCGTCATGATGCGCGCCACCTCTGAGCCGACCACTCCACAGCCCAGCAGCGCCACCTTCAGCGGACGCGTACGCATCATCCGACCTCGTTTCCTGATTACCGTCTCGGTTGCACCAGTCTCACTCACCGGACGGGAGTTTCTGCCATTCGTCCGGATCGTGAGACATGTATTTCATTTTCGCGGCCGGGAAGACGGGAGATCTTCCGGCGGCTCTTTGTGGGTCTTTGTGGTTGCGGTTCAGCCGACGTCGAGCCGGAGGAGGTCCTCCTCCGTCTCCCGCCGGACGATCACGCGCGCCTCGCCGCCGCTGACGGCGACGACGGGCGGGCGCAGCACATGGTTGTAGTTGCTGGCCATCGACCGGCAGTACGCCCCCGTCGCCGGTACGGCGATGAGGTCGCCCGGCGCCAGATCGGCCGGCAGGAAGGCGTCCCGCACCACGATGTCACCGCTCTCGCAGTGCTTGCCGACGACCCGGGTGAGCATCGGCTCGGCGTCGGAGGCACGGGAGACGAGCGCGACGCTGTACTCGGCGTCGTACAGGGCGGTGCGGATGTTGTCCGACATGCCGCCGTCGACGGAGACGTACGTGCGCAGACCGTCGAGCGGCTTGACGGTGCCGACCTCGTAGAGCGTGAAGGCGGTCGGCCCGACGATGGCCCGCCCGGGCTCGACGGAGATCCGCGGCGTGCGCAGCTTGGCGGCCTCGCACTCACGGGTGACGATCTCGGTGAGCGCCTTGGCGATCTCGTGCGGCTCGCGGGGGTCGTCGTCGCTGGTGTACGCGATGCCGAGCCCGCCGCCGAGGTCGATCTCGGGCAGCTCGACGCCGTGCTCGTCCCGGATGTCCTTCAGCAGCCCGACGACGCGGTGCGCGGCCACCTCGAACCCGGACATGTCGAAGATCTGCGACCCGATGTGGGAGTGGATCCCGATGAGCTCCAGCCCGTCGAGCTGCAGCGCCCGCCGCACGGCCTCGGCGGCCTGCCCGCCGGCCAGTGGGATGCCGAACTTCTGGTCCTCGTGGGCGGTGGCGATGAACTCGTGGGTGTGCGCCTCGACACCGACGGTGATACGGATCTGCACGCGCTGCCGCTTGCCGAGCTCCTGGGCGATGTGCGCGACCCGCACGATCTCCTGGAAGGAGTCGAGGACGATCCGCCCGACCCCGGCCTCGATGGCCCTGCGGATCTCCTGGGGGGACTTGTTGTTGCCGTGGAAGGCGATCCGGTCGGCGGGCATCCCGGCGGACAGCGCGGTGGCCAGCTCGCCACCGGAGCAGACGTCGAGGTTCAGCCCTTCTTCGTTCAGCCACCGCACGACGGCACGCGACAGGAAGGCCTTCCCCGCGTAGAACACGTCGGCGTCGCTGCCGAAGGCGGTGCGCCAGGCGCGGGCCCGGGCGCGGAAGTCGGTCTCGTCGAGGATGTAGGCGGGGGTGCCGAACTCCTCGGCGAGCCGCTTGACGTCGATACCGCCGACGCGGACGACGCCGTCGTCGCCACGGCTGACGGTCTCGGCCCACACCTTGGGGTCGAGGGCGTTGAGGTCGGCGGGGGGTGCGGAGTAGTGCCCCTCGGGGAGGACGTCGGCGTGACGGGGCCCGGCGGGATGTGCGGAACGGCTCATGACGGGTCTTGGGCTTCCTAGAGGTGGTCGGGTGCGTCGATGCCGAGCAGGGACAGGCCACCGGCCAGCACCGTCCCGGCGGCTTCGGCAAGGGCGAGCCGGGCACGGTGGGCGGCCGAGGGTTTCTCCGCACCGAGGGGCAGGACGGTGGGAAGCAGGGGCATCAGGGCATCGGCGACGGTGACGAGATGCCGGGCCAGACGGTCGGGGGTGCGGTGGGTGGCGGCGGCGAGGAGGATGCGGGGGTGGTCGGCGAGGGGGGCGAGGAGGGTGGCTGAGCCGGCTTCGCCGACTTCCGGGGCGGGCTTAGGGCCGTTCCCCGGGGTGGCGGTCCGAGGGCCGGGCGCGGCGTGGGTCACCGCGCCGGTGACCGGGCCGGGGTCGGGGGTGAAGCCCAGGTCGGCGGCGTTGCGCAGGAGGGCCCGGGTGCGGGCGTGGGCGTAACGGACGCGGAAGAGGGGGTTGCCCTCGCGCTGGCTGAGATGCTCGGCGGTGATGCGGGGCCGGTCGTGGGGGGCGGGGTGGAGCAGGGCCCAGCGGGCGGCGTCGCGGCCGAGAGGGAGGGGGGTGG
>NZ_JAOCQE010000015.1 GCF_025290915.1 Streptomyces sp. 15-116A
TGCCCGACGACACCCTCCTCACGGCCGCCATCCGCGCCATCCGCGCCGGTGACCTGGCCTCCACCGCGCCGCGCAAGCAGGCGCCCGGCGACAGCTCCGGCGGCAGCGGCGACCTGCCGCGCACCGCCGCCGCCGAGACCCTCGCCACCATGCAGGCCGCGGTCCTGACCGGCGAGGCCCTGTGGATCGGGTACGTCAACGCCGAGGGCGCCGCCAGCCAGCGCGTCATCGCCCCGATCCGCGTCGAGGGCGGCTTCGTCACGGCGTACGACCACACCGCCGACGAGGTACGGACGTACCCGCTGCACCGGATCACGGGCGTCGCGGAGCTCGCCGAGGGCGACTGAACCGCCGGGGAAGAACCCCTTCGGGTGTACGGCGGACTTCATGCACGCCACGCCGGGGATGTCCAACGGTCGGGCGAGCCTGCGGGCGTGTCCGCATCGCGGCGCGGGCCCCGGGGCAGCCACCGGGTGTCCCTGAACGGGCCGGAGATCACCGGATCCGTTCGCGTGCAACAGAAAGGAAGTCCCCATGCGACGTGCCGTTCGTCGGGTCGCCGCCGTGATGACCTCGACCATCGCCCTGCTCGGTGTCTTCGCCGCCGAGGCAGCCGCGGTCGGTATCGATCTCGGCGGTGGCGTGACCCTCTGACACGTTCCGCTCGTCAGCTTCTCCGTTCTCGCGGGCCGGTCCCTGTCCCCGGGGCCGGCCCGTTTCCGTCGGCCGCAAGAAAGGTCTTCCGTGCGTTCCAAGCTCGCCCTGTCCGTCTGCACCGCCGCACTCGCCCTCCTCACCGGACTCGCCCCGGCCGCGGCCGCCCTGCCCCTGCCGCTGCCCGCCGCCGGGGAGCCCCTGGTCACCGAGGGCGTCACCGTCGAGGGCCCGCTGGTGAACAACCTCACGCTGCCCGCACTGAAGTAGCCGGTCCGCTCCGGGTCCCGTCGGGCGGGCGATCAGGCAAACTGGACGTTTGGCCGTGTGTGCCCGTGCCGAGCCCGTCGCAGAAAGGCAGCCGCGCGTGAATGGTCCGCTGATCGTCCAGTCCGACAAGACCCTGCTCCTCGAGGTCGACCACGAGCAGGCCGACGACTGCCGTCGCGCCATCGCGCCGTTCGCCGAGCTGGAGCGGGCCCCGGAGCACATCCACACCTACCGGGTGACCCCGCTGGGCCTGTGGAACGCGCGTGCGGCGGGCCATGACGCCGAGCAGGTCGTCGACGCGCTGGTGCAGTACAGCCGCTACCCGGTGCCGCACGCGCTGCTCGTCGACATCGCCGACACGATGGACCGCTACGGCCGCCTCAGCCTGGTCAAGCACCCGGCGCACGGACTCGTCCTCACCAGCACCGACCGCCCGGTCCTGGAGGAGGTGCTGCGCTCCAAGCGCATCGCGCCGCTCGTCGGCGCCCGCATCGACCCGGACACCGTCGCCGTGCACCCCTCGGAGCGCGGGCAGATCAAGCAGGTGCTGCTGAAGCTGGGCTGGCCCGCCGAGGACCTCGCCGGGTACGTGGACGGCGAGGCGCACCCGATCGAGCTGGTCGAGGACGGGTGGGCGCTCAGGCCGTACCAGAAGCAGGCGGTGGAGAACTTCTGGCACGGCGGCAGCGGTGTCGTCGTGCTGCCCTGCGGCGCGGGCAAGACCCTCGTCGGCGCTGGATCGATGGCCCAGGCGAAGTCGACCACGCTGATCCTGGTCACCAACACCGTCTCCGCCCGCCAGTGGAAGCACGAGCTGGTCAAGCGCACCTCGCTCACCGAGGAGGAGATCGGCGAGTACAGCGGGACGAAGAAGGAGATCCGGCCCGTCACCATCGCCACGTACCAGGTGCTGACGACGAAGCGGAAGGGCGTCTATCCGCACCTGGAGCTGTTCGACTCCCGCGACTGGGGCCTGATCCTCTACGACGAGGTGCATCTGCTGCCCGCGCCCGTCTTCAAGTTCACCGCCGACCTCCAGGCCCGCCGCCGCCTCGGCCTCACCGCCACGCTGGTGCGCGAGGACGGCCGCGAGTCCGACGTGTTCTCCCTCATCGGCCCGAAGCGGTTCGACGCGCCGTGGAAGGAGATCGAGGCGCAGGGCTACATCGCGCCCGCCGACTGCGTGGAGGTCCGCGTCAACCTCACCGACTCCGAGCGGCTCGCGTACGCGACCGCCGAGCAGGAGGAGAAGTACCGCTTCTGCGCCACGACGGAGACCAAGCGGAAGGTCACCGAGGCGATCGTGCGGCGTTTCGCCGGGCAGCAGATCCTCGTCATCGGCCAGTACATCGACCAGCTCGACGAACTCGGCGAGCACCTGGGCGCGCCGGTGATCAAGGGCGAGACGTCCAACGCGCAGCGGGAGAAGCTGTTCGACGCGTTCCGGGAGGGCGAGATCAGCGTCCTGGTCGTCTCCAAGGTCGCGAACTTCTCGATCGACCTGCCGGAGGCCACGGTCGCCATCCAGGTGTCGGGCACCTTCGGCTCCCGCCAGGAGGAGGCCCAGCGGCTCGGCCGGGTGCTGCGGCCCAAGGCGGACGGCCACCAGGCGCACTTCTACTCCGTGGTCGCCCGCGACACCATCGACCAGGACTTCGCGGCGCACCGCCAGCGGTTCCTGGCCGAGCAGGGGTACGCGTACCGGATCATGGACGCGGACGAGCTGCTTGCGGAGAGCTGAGCAGCCGCGCGGGCCGGTCGGCCTTCGGCCAGGTCAGCCTTCGGGCAGATCACCCTTCGGGCAGTGTGAACACGAGCGTCAGCACGAACAGCGGCGGCAGCAGCGACACGGCCGCCGCCCACGCCCGCCACACCGACCAGCGGGGCGTCCAGGGCAGCAGCCACGCGGTCAGCCACGCCCCGAAGGTGAGGAAGCTGCCGAAGAAGAGCGTCCCGTAGATCAGCGTCAGCGAGGTCGTCAGCGCCTGCGAGCAGTTGTCCGGGCCGCAGGAGTCGGTCGCCATGGCGGACAGCCCGCCGAAGAGCAGCGCCGCCGGTCCGAGGACCATCAGCAGCGCACTCGCGACGGCCGGCGCCACCCAGGCACGAGAATCCCTCATACGGCCAGTGAAGCCGGGGGCCGGTGCCCGCGCACCGGCGGACGTACTCAAGCGGAGGGGCCGGGATACTCAGTCGTGGGGGTACCGCTTGCGCAGGACGCCCGCCTCCTCGCCGTACTCGCCGAGGATGACGACGTCGAACGCGGCGCCCAGGAACACCTTCACGGCGCGCAGGGCGTCGCCGAGGAGATGACGGTGGTCGCCTTGCAGAGGGGTTGCGCCGGGCGGCAGGCCCGGCGGCGACGTGGGGTGGATGGCTGCTGCACTCATGCCTCCATGGTGACTCCGAGGCCCCTCGCCGGGCATCGGCCCGAGGGACCGATCCTCAGAGCCGTCGCGTACGTCTCGGGGCCTACGGGCGGGGCCCGGCTCCCTCCGCCAGGACGTACACCGCCCCCTAGGGGGCGCCGAGACGACAGACCGCGCGACGCCGATAAATCGTTTGGCTCCCCAGCCGCCCCCGTCCTAAAATCTCCGCTCTTGCCCGCCTCCCCTTCACGGAGCGCCGCCGACCGGACGGCAACCGGTCGGCATCTCGCACGCCCACATCCCGCAGGTCCTCCGGAGGCACCCCCTTGTCCACCGCCGACCCCCTGTCCCGCGAACGCGCGCACCTCGCGGCGTCCCGTTCCGCCCTGCGCGCCATGCGGGAGGACGTCGAGGCCCTCGACATCAGCGACGTCACCGCGAACTGGGTCAACGCCCAGGTGCTCCAGCACCAGATCGAACAGCGCATCAAGGCCCTCGCCGACCTCAGCGACACCCCGCTGTTCTTCGGCCGCCTCGACTACCTGCACGCCCCCGGCGCCGAGCAGGCGGAGGGCGCACAGGGCGAGAGCTTCTACATCGGGCGCCGCCATGTGCACGACGCGGACGGCGACCCCATGGTGATCGACTGGCGTGCGCCGGTGTCGCAGCCGTTCTACCGGGCGTCCAAGAAGAACCCGATGGACATCGCGCTGCGCCGCCGCTTCGGCTACACCGGCGGCGACCTCACCGCGTACGAGGACGAGCACCTGTCGGACCCCGCGGAGGCGGCGAAGACCAGCAAGCTGCTCCAGCAGGAGATCGAGCGCCCGCGTGTGGGCCCGATGCGGGACATCGTGGCGACGATCCAGCCCGAGCAGGACGAGATCGTACGGTCGGGCCTCGCGGGCAGCGTCTGTGTGCAGGGTGGCCCCGGCACCGGAAAGACGGCGGTCGGCCTGCACCGCGTCGCCTACCTCCTCTACGCCCACCGCGAGCGCCTCGCCCGCACCGGCACGCTGGTCGTCGGCCCCAACCGCTCCTTCCTGCACTACATCGAGCAGGTGCTGCCCGCGCTGGGCGAGCTGACGGTCGGGCAGGCCACGGTGGACGACCTGGTGGCCCATGTCGAGGTGCGCGGCACGGACGACGCGAGGGCGGCGACGATCAAGGGCGACGCGCGCATGGCGGAGGTCCTGCGCCGGGCCCTGTACTCCCACGTGACGATGCCCACGGACCCCGTGATCGTGGTCCGCGGCTCCCGCCGCTGGCGCGTCCCGGCGTACGAACTCGAAGAGCTGGTCCAGCAGTTGCTGGACCGCGACATCCGCTACGGCGCCGCCCGCGAGGCCCTGCCGCAGCGCATCGCCCACGCCGTGCTGGTGCAGATGGAACGGTCCGGGGAGGCCCCGGACGACCGCGTGCAGGACGCGGTGGCGCGCAACAGCGCGGTGAAGGCGGCGGTGAAGACGATCTGGCCGGCCGTGGACCCCGCGAAGCTGGTGCTCCGCCTGCTGAGCGACGCGGACTTCCTCGCCGAGCACGCGGAGGGTCTGCTCGACGAGGACGAGCAGAAGGCGATCCTGTGGGCGAAGCCGGCCCGCTCGGTGAAGTCGGCGAAGTGGTCGGCGGCGGACGCGGTCCTGATCGACGAGGCGACCGACCTGATCCAGCGCACCCCGTCCCTCGGCCACGTGGTCCTCGACGAGGCGCAGGACCTCTCCCCCATGCAGTACAGGGCGGTGGGCCGCCGCTGCACCACCGGTTCCGCCACGATCCTCGGCGACCTGGCCCAGGGCACGACCCCCTGGGCGACCCGGAGCTGGCAGGAGGCCCTGACCCACCTGGGCAAGCAGAACGCGGTGATCGAGGAACTGACGGCCGGTTTCCGCGTCCCGACGGACGTCATCACGTACGCCTCCCGCCTCCTCCCGCACATCGCGCCCGGGCTGACCCCGGTGGCGTCGATCCGCGAGAACCCCGGCTTCTTCGAGGTCAGGAAGGTCACGGAGGCGAGCGAAGTGGTCGCCGCCTGCAAGGAGTTGCTGACGAACGAGGGCTCGGTGGGCCTGATCGCGGCGGACACCCGCATCCCCCGCCTGACCGAGGAACTGACCGCAGCGGGCCTCGCCTGGGTCACCCCGGGCGAGGAGACCACGCAGACCACCCGCCTCACCCTGGTCCCGGCCTCGTTGGCGAAGGGCCTGGAGTACGACTACGTGGTCCTGGACGAACCGTCGGCGGTGGTCAACGCAGAACCAGACGAACGCACGGGCCTACGCCGCCTGTACGTTGCCCTGACGAGGGCGGTATCGGGCCTGATCGTCACGCACGCGGCTCCGTTGCCGAATCAACTGGGGTAACTGCAACACCTTTAGGGGCGCGGGGAACTGCGCGACCAGCCACACCGAACCGGCACCCGGCACCGCGCAGAACCCCCCACCCCCTCAGCCGCCCAGAGCCCCCCGCCACCGAGCAACCGCCTCAGCGGAAACAGCCCCGTCCCACCCCTCAGGCCGAGCAGCCCCACCGATGTGAAACCCGTCGACCCCCGCGTCCAACAAAACCGGCACATGATCGAGCCGAAGCCCACCCCCCACCAACAGCTGCTGCTCATACCCCGGCTCCCCCCGCAGCCGAGCCTCCCGCAGCAGCGTCGGCAGCCCGGCATCAACCCCTGCCACAGCCCCGGCCGTCAGATACGTGTCCAACCCCGGCAGCCCGTCCAACTGCTTACGCAGCGCATCCCGATCCGCCGCCCGGTCGATCGCCCGGTGGAACGTCCACGGGCACCCCTCCAGCGCCCCGACCACCCGCTCGACGGCATCAAGGTCCACACCCCCGCCGGCGTCGAGAAAGCCCAGCACGAACTCCGAGGCCCCGGCCGCCCGCATCTCCCCCGCAACGCCCACCAGCCGATCGACATCCCCCGCGGCGAACCCGTCCGCCAACCGCAGCATCACCCGCAGCGAGATGTCGACGGCCCCACGAATCGCCCGCACGGTCCCGGCCGAGGGCGTGAGCCCGTCCGCCGCCATGTCGGTGACCAGCTCGAGGCGGTCCGCACCTCCGGCCTGGGCGGCGACCGCGTCCTCCACGTCGAGGGCGATCACCTCCAGGACTGCACGCTTGCTCATGGGACCCCATTCCTCGGGCATCAAAGACGGCGACAGGTCTAGTCCAATCTAGACTACGCCCCGCCCGCTCAGTCCCCGAAGATGTTCAGCTCCTCCACCTCCACCCCGGCCAGCTCATACCCGGCCCCGTCCACCGGCCGCCCCGCATACAGCCGCACCAGCGTCGGCCCGTCCCCGATGAACCGGGCCGGAGGCCGCTCCCCCGACACATCACCCAGCCGCAGCGGCTCATCGGCGTCGTCGAGATCGGCGTGCAGCGGCAGATGCCCCTTCTCCGCGGTCACCTGGGCCAGCAGCGCCAGCGCGTAGGGCAGCCCCGCGCCCGCGTACGCGCCGGGCTCACCGAACGCCACGCGCACATCACCGGCGTGCACCCACTCCCCCAGCGCGACCCCGTCCAGCAACCCACCGGCCTTGGCGATCACGGGCCCCGCCTCGGTCATCCCGCGCTCCAGCTCGTCGACGACCTGGGCGTTGCTCCACCCGGCCCGTTCGGCGATGTCCCGGTCGTTGGACTCGGGCGAGAAGACCCCGGGCTCGAACCGGCTCTCCACCACCCGGGTGAGCGCGGCCGAGCAGTGCGCCAGCACATCCCGCACCGTCCACCCGGGACACGCCTCCACCGGCAACCCGAAGTCCTCCTCCGCCCTCCCCCGCAACAAGGGGATCAGCACATCCCGCTCGACGGCCAGCAGCCGCCCGGGCAGCTCGGGGTCACGTTCGTTCTGCACATCCGCAGGAGTCGTCATGCCTTCCACGCTAGGGCCTGTCCCAGCGGATCAACCCGAGTTCGGCGCCCCTGATCCGCCCGAGCTCGCGAGAATGACCTCATGGCCGACACCGAAGCCCTGCGCGCCCGTTTCGCCCGAGCCCTCGAAGGCGCCCGCGGCGGAACCCAGGGCCCCGACCCCACGCCCTACGCCGACAACCTGCTCGCCCGCTGGCAGGAACCCCAGCGGCACTACCACACGCTCACTCATCTCACCGCGGTCCTGGATCACATCGATGAGCTGGAGGCGTACGCCGACGACCCCGATGTCGTACGGCTCGCCGCCTGGTTCCACGACGCGGTGTACCAGCCCGAGCGGTCGGAGAACGAGGAGCGGTCGGCGCGGCTCGCCGAGCGGGCGCTCGTCGAGGCCGGGGTGCCCGACGACAAGGTCGCCGAGGTGGCCCGGCTGGTCCGCCTCACCGTCGCGCACGACCCCGCCGACGACGACCGCGACGGCCAGGTGCTGTGCGACGCCGACCTGGCGATCCTCGGCTCGCCGCCGTGGGCGTACGCCCACTACACCGCCGCCGTCCGCGAGGAGTACCACTTCGTGCCGGCCGACGCCTTCCGCGAGGGTCGGGCAGCCGTGCTGCGCCAACTCCTCGACCTGCCCCGCCTGTTCCGCACCCCTTACGGCCAGGAGCGCTGGGAGGCCACCGCCCGCTACAACATCCGCGGCGAGCTGGAAATGCTGTCGCTGCCGGTGCCGCCACCCGCGTAGCGTGCCCGGCATGCGTGCTGTGGGAGCGGAACAGGTGGAGGAAGCCGTCGCGGACTGCGTGGCGGCGCTGGGGGCGGTCGGCGACCGGGACTGGGAGGGGACCACGGCCGGGCGGCTGGAGTGGAGCTGCCGGGAGACGGCGGTGCACATCGCGAGCGATCTCATCGCCTACGCCGGACAGCTCACGGGCCGGGCGCGGGACGCGTACGTGCCCTTCGAGATCGCGCTCGACCCGGGCACCGACAACACCGGCGCCCTCCACGTGATCACCACGACCGGCGCCCTGCTCGCCGCCGCCGTCCGCACCACCCCGCGCGCGGTCCGCGCCTTCCACCCGTACCCGTTCCGGCACGCGAACCGCGAGGGCTTCGCCGCGATGGGCGTCGCCGAGGTGCTGCTGCACACGCACGACATGTGCGAGGGCCTGGGCGTGGCCTACGAGCCGCCTGCCGACCTCGCCTCCTTCGTGCTGACCCGGATCTTCCCGCACGTCCGCCCCGGCCCCACGCCCTGGGAGACCCTCCTGTGGGCGAGGGCCGCGGCGAGCTGCCGGGCCGCGAGCCGGTCACCGGCTGGCGCTGGAGCAACAACCCGGTCCTTCAGACCGAGCGGCTCACCCTCGAAGGCGTCACCCCGGCCACCGCCGCCGATCTGGCCCTGGGCGGCGACGGCGGATTCGCGTGGGTCCCCTCTGGGCCGTTCGAGGGAACGCGCGAGGGTGCGGGGATGGCGTTCAAGCAGTACGAGGAGGGCGTCTTCCGGCCCGAGTGGACCATGTACGTGCTGGTCCGCCGCGAGGACGACCGTGCGGTGGGCGCGATGGGCTTCCACAGTGCGCCGGACGACACCGGCCGCGTGGAGATCGGCTACGACCTGTCCGAGGGCGCCCGGGGACAGGGCTACGCCACGGAGGCGCTGCGCGCGCTGGCGGCGTGGGCGCTGGAGCAGGACGGCGTGACGAAGGTGGCGGCGGTCGTCGAGCGGGGCAACGTGCCCTCGCAGAAGGTCGTCGCTCGGGCCGGGTTCACGCAGGTCGCCGAGGACGACGCGCACCGCACCTACGAACTCCGCGGCTGAACCCCGCCCTTGCGGCGCCGCAGCCCCGCCGCGTGCAGCAGCCGCACCACCTCGCGGCTGCTGACCTCCCGCGCCCCGGCGCGCACCGCGTCGGCGTAGCGCTGGCGGGGGATGTCGTAGTGGTCGCGCTCGAAGGCGCGGCGCGGGACGCCGAGGCGGTCGGCGAAGGCGTGCAGTTCGTCGTAGGAGTGGTCGCTGACGAGGTGGGACCACATGCGGCCGTGCCCCGGCCAGGTGGGCGGGTCGATGTAGACCGTCACGAGTCGGCCGCCCGGCCGGTACCGCCGCCCGCCACGCCCAGCGCGCCCACCGCCGCGACCTTCACGCCCGCCTTGTGGCACACCCAGTGCGGGTCGGGCCCGAGTTCGGGCTCCACGTCCAGGGCGTGCGGGTCGCCGGAGCCGCACACCGGGCACAGCGGCCAGCGGCCGTACCGCTCCAGCAGGGCGTCCTGCACGTCCTGGGCCACCAGTCCGGCGAGGTAGGCGGCACCCTCCGGCCACTGCTCGACCCACCAGCGGCGCTGGGCGACGGACTCCTCGACGAGGGAGACGACGTCCGCCTCGGCGACCTCCCGCGCGACGAGGTCGGCGAGCACCAGGGCGCGGGCCGCGTGCAGCGCCTGTTCCAGGGGGCTGACGGGGGCGGCGTGAGAGGTGTCGCGCGAGGCGTCGCGAGAAGTACCGTGCGGGTCGGAGGGGTTCATGTCCCTATTGTGCGCACTCTTGACCGCCCCGCCGAGCCGAAAATATCTTTCATACGTGACCCATGACGTGAAGGAAATTTTCGCGAGCGAGCGCGGCCCCGGCGGCTCCGCCACCGCCCCGCCCGCACCCGCCGCCCTCGCGGCCAAGGTGCGCACGCTGGCGCCGTCGATGACCCGTTCCATGCAGCGGGTCGCCGAGGCCGTCGCGAGCGACCCGGCCGGCTGCGCGGCCCTCACGGTCACCGGCCTCGCGGAGCTCACCGGCACCAGCGAGGCCACCGTCGTGCGCACCGCCCGCCTGCTCGGCTACCCCGGCTACCGCGACCTGCGCCTGGCCCTGGCCGGGCTCGCCGCCCAGCAGCAGTCGGGCCGCGCGCCCGCCATCACCACGGACATCGCGGTGGACGACCCGATCGCCGACGTGGTGGCGAAGCTGGCGTACGACGAGCAGCAGACCCTCGCGGACACGGCGGCCGGTCTGGACACCGTGCAGCTCGGCGCCGCCGTCACCGCGCTCGCCGGGGCGGGGCGTACGGATGTGTACGGCGTCGGGGCGTCCGGGCTCGTCGCCCAGGACCTCACGCAGAAGCTGCTGCGCATAGGGCTGATAGCCCACGCCCACAGCGATCCGCACCTCGCCGTGACCAACGCGGTCCAGCTGCGCGCGGGGGACGTGGCCATCGCGATCACCCACTCCGGTTCGACCGGGGACGTCATCGAACCGCTCCGGGTCGCCTTCGAGCGCGGGGCGACGACGGTGGCGATCACCGGGCGGCCGGACAGCGCGGTCACGCAGTACGCCGATCATGTGCTGACGACGTCCACGGCGCGGGAGAGCGAGCTGCGGCCGGCGGCGATGTCCTCGCGGACGGGGCAGTTGCTGGTGGTGGACTGTCTGTTCGTGGGGGTGGCGCAGCGGACGTATGAGGCTGCGGCGCCGGCATTGTCCGCGTCGTACGAGGCGTTGGCTCATCGGCATCGTCGGTAGGCCGTGGTCCGACTGTTGTGGTGAGCTGCGGGTTGGTGGGGGCCGGTCGCGCCCACGCGGCGGAGCCGCATATCGATACAGCCCCGCGCCCCTAGGTAGTTGCACCTGCCCTCGTCGAAAAAGAAACCCGGAGAGCCGACCCGCCCATGACCTCTGCACACGACCCTCGTGATGTCCGTACGGAGTTGGAGTCCCTGACCACCGAAGCCTTCCGGCCGGAACTCGCCGACATCGACCGGCTGCCCACCCTCGACATCGCGCGGCTGATGAACGGCGAGGACGCCACCGTGCCCGCCGCCGTGGCCGAAAAGCTCCCCGAGATCGCCGCCGCGATCGACGCCATCGCCGAGCGGATGGCGCGCGGCGGCCGGCTGATCTACGCCGGTGCCGGCACCGCCGGCCGTCTGGGCATCCTGGACGCCTCCGAGTGCCCGCCCACCTTCAACACGGCCCCCACCCAGGTCGTCGGACTCATCGCCGGCGGCCCCGACGCCATGGTCACGTCCGTCGAAGGCGCCGAGGACTCGCGGGAGTTGGCCGAGTCGGATCTGGCCGCGCTGGAGGTGACCGGCGACGACACGGTGGTCGGCATCTCCGCCTCCGGGCGCACCCCGTACGCCATCGGCGCCGTCGCGTACGCCCGCGCGCGGGGTGCGCTGACCGTGGGGCTCGCCTGCAACGCGGGCAGTGCGCTGGCGGCGGCGGCCGAGCACGGCATCGAGGTGGTCGTGGGCCCGGAACTGCTCACCGGCTCCACGCGCCTGAAGGCGGGCACGGCCCAGAAGCTCGTCCTCAACATGCTGTCGACGATCACGATGATCCGCCTGGGCAAGACCTACGGGAACCTGATGGTCGACGTCCGCGCCTCCAACGCCAAGCTCCGCGCCCGCTCCCACCGCATCGTCGCCCTCGCCACGGGCGCGGAGGACGCCGCGATCGAACGGGCCCTCGCCGCCACGGACGGCGAGGTCAAGCCCGCGATCCTCACCCTCCTCGCCGACCTCGACGCCCCGACGGCCACCCGCCTCCTCAAGGAGACGGACGGCCACTTGCGGGCGGCGCTGGAGGCGGCGAAGGGCTGAGCGTCAGCCGCGCAGCGACCTGCCCTGCAGCTCCAGTGCCTCGGAGAGGATCCGCACCGCCTTCGGGCCGACACCGTGCAGGGCCAGCAGCTCGGCCTTCGTGTGCCGGGCCACGTCGTCCAGCGTGGTCAGTCCCGCGCCGAGCAGCGCCTGCGTCGCCGGGCGGCCGATACCGGCGGGCAGGTCACCACCGCCGGGTTCGTCGGCGGCGGCCTCCGCGGCGGCCAGTGACGCCGCGAGCCGCTTCGGGGCCCGGCTGAACCAGGCGGCGCGCACCAGGGCGTTCAGATCCTTGCCGTTGACGTCGGCCAGCGGCACGCGGAAACCGATCGTCCGGCCCGACCGGACGAGGCGTTCACCGGTCGGATGCGCGGCCACGGCGGCCTCGGTCTCGTCCACCGGCAGATTCAGCTGCACCTGGCCGTCCTTCGTCACCGAGACAAAGCCCTTGCCCCGCACGGAGAAGGCGACCATGCCGAAATGCGTGCCCTCCTCGGCCTCCGGGAGGGCCAGGGCGTACGTACGCAAGTGAGCCAGAGTGGTCATCCACGCAGTGTTCCGCATCGGTCGAACCGGGGCGGGATACTGGAGCGAAACCGACCACGGAGACCTCACCATGAACCACGCGCAGCTCACCGCCCTGGGCCGCGCCCTGCGTGTGCTCGGGGAGCACGGGGAGGCGCTGTCCGCCGACACGCCCGACGCCAAGCTGCACGAGGTGAAGGCCGACCTCCGGCGCGCCCTGGAGCTGCTGGACGAGACCGTCACCACCGACGTGCCCCGCACCCGCTGCCCCGAGCACCCCACAGGACCGGTCGACGAGAGCGCCCCCGACCTGTGCCTGCTGTGCGAGACCCGGCGCCGCGCCGCCCGCCGCGCCGAGTACAACGGCCCCGCCCCCCAGTACCAGTCGCCCGAACCGGCCCCCTCCCGCTACGGCGTCCGGGGTGACCGCCCCCAGCCCCAGCAGCGGTGGCTGCCGGAGCTGTGGAACGGCCAGGCGTGGCAGCTGTGCGGCACCCCGCGCCGCGACCGCCGCGAGGCCGAGCTGTACCTCGCGGCCCAGCGCCGCGGCCCCCGCCCCGCCATGGCGTACCGGCTGGTGCACGAGTTCACCGACTACGAGGTGCTGCGCGTGTGGGGCACGCCGGTCAAGGTCGACATCGAGCCGATGGGCGGCGGCCTTTAGCCAAGCTTGGGAACAGCCGGCCGCGCCGTGCTGAGGCACTTCGGCAATGGGTTCTGCAGGGATCCCACCCGCCCCATGCCATGCGCGGGCGGGTGCCACCAGCCATCGTCACAGTTCGGCCTGTCCGGGAACACGGACCGGACCACCTCCCCGACGGGCGGTTCGGCGAACGGTATGCCGCGGAACACCGCCGGCTCCCCCGCGTACCGCCCCCGCACGGAACCGGCGGCGGTCCGTACGACGGGCTCGGGGCGGGCGGGATCGTCGGCCGGGGGGCGGGACGCGGGGGGCGTCACCGGTGCTCCTCACGAGTGCGGGACGGGACGGAGCGAGACGTCAACTGCCTTTCAAAATAGGGGCAATTCAGCTGAGCGTCTGCAGCGACGCCGCGTCGTACGGCGCCAGTTCCTCGAAGCGTCCGCCCAGCACCTTGGCCGCCCATTCCGGGTCCTGGAGCAGCGCCCGCCCGACGGCGACGAGGTCGAACTCGTCCCGCTCCATGCGGTCGAGGAGGTTGTCGATGCTGCCGACAGCCGCGCCCTCTCCCTGGAACGCCTTGATGAAGTCCCCGCCGTCGAGGCCCACCGACCCGACGGTGATCGCCGGCTTGCCGGTCAGCTTCTTCGTCCACCCGGCGAGATTGAGGTCGGAGCCCTCGAACTCCGGGAGCCAGTAGCGGCGCTGAGAGGCGTGGAAGGCGTCGACCCCGGCTGCCGAGATCGGCGCGAGGATGGCCTCCAGCTCCTCCGGCGTCTCGGCGAGGCGGGCGTCGTACGCCTCCTGCTTCCACTGCGAGTAGCGGAAGATGACGGGGAACTCCGGCGACACCGCCGCCCGGACGGCGGCCACGATCTCCTCCGCGAACTTGGCACGGGCGACCGGGTCACCGCCGTAGGCGTCGGTACGGCGGTTGGTACCGGCCCACAGGAACTGGTCGATCAGATAGCCGTGGGCCCCGTGCAGCTCGACCCCGTCGAACCCGATCCGCTCGGCGGCGGCAGCGGCCTCGGCGAAGGCCCCGATGACGTCATCGAGATCCTTCCGGGTCATCGCCTTGCCGCCCTCAGTCCCGTCGATCCGCAGCCCGGAGGGCCCCACGGCCGGGGCCTCGGAGTACGGCGACTGACCTTCCTTCCGCACCATGCCGATGTGCCACAGCTGCGGCACGATCGTCCCGCCGGCCGCGTGCACCGCCTCGGCGACCTTCGCCCACCCCGCGAGCTGCTCCTCCCCGTGGAACCGGGGCACCCGGCTGCTCCCCCCGGCCGACGGATGCCCGACGTACGTCCCCTCGGTGACGATCAGCCCGACCCCGGCGGCGGCACGGCGGGCGTAGTACGACACGACGTCCTCACCCGGGACACCGCCCGGGGAGAACATGCGGGTCATCGGCGCCATGGCGATCCGGTTCGGCACGGTGACGCCGTTGATGGACACCGGCCGGGACAGCACGTCGGCGGCTCGGGAGACGGCGGTGGAGGTGGTGACGGTCACGTGGGAGCTCCTCGGAGGACGGAGGTACCGCTTGGTATGTGCGCATGCATTAAACGCACGCCAAGGACAACCGGGAAAGAGCGGAAGCCATTCCGCCCACGGATTGTGATCCGAACCACGCCCTCACCCCGGGAACCGCACCCCCCGATTGACCTGCCGCACCCGCTCCCGCAACACATCACCAGCCGCCGCCTCCCTCACCTCCTCGACGGGACAGTCCCACTCCCGCCCGCCCCCAACAGGCCGCAACTGCACCCGTCCCCCGACCCGCCCCATGACCTCCCCGATCCGCCCGTCCCGCAGATCGACGGCGTACGCATCCACACGGGGCGAGACCTCAAGCGCGGCGGCGAGCAGAGAAGCGACCCTGACATTGCACCGCCCGAGATCGACGAGGGCATAGGGCTCACCGTGAATCCGCGAGACGGGGTCGACCCGCAGGGAGGGCAGGATGACGCCAACCCCACCAAGCGCCTCCCGCAGCCGCTCCATGGCTTCCTCGACATCAGTCACGCTCGCTCCCCTTCACGCTGAGTATTGCGATTCCACACACAGCGTGTCCGACCCCCTCTACCCTGGCCAGACACGGCATCCCAACAACCCCACCTGTACGACAGGGAGTTGCCATGCCTGGACCAAAGGACCTGGACCCGTCCTCCTCCCCTCGCGCCCTGCTGGGCGCGGAACTCCGCCACGCGAGAGAGAAGGCGGGACTCAGCCAGGAGGAGCTGGGCCAACGGCTGTTCGTGAGCGGGTCGTTCATCGGGCAGCTGGAGGCGGGGACGCGGCGGATGCAGCCGGAGTACGCGAAGATGCTGGATGAGGTGTTGGGGACGGGGGGCTTTTTCGAGCGGAACTGCGGGGCAGCGGCCAAGTCGAAGTACGAGGAGCACTTCGCCGAGGCGATGGAAGCCGAGGCGCAGGCCACAGCGATCAGGCAGTACGCGCCACTCCTGATCCCCGGACTGCTCCAGACCTCCACGTACGCACGCGCCGTGAACCGCGCGTACGACCCCACGACCCCGGAGGAGACCGTCGAGAAGTGGACACAAGGCCGGATGGAGCGGACCCGTCTGCTGGACAACCCAACAAAGCCAATGTTGTGGGTGGTGCTTGACGAGGCGGCGCTGCGTCGTGAGACCGGAGGCAGGGCGGTGATGGCGGAGGCTCTGCACCACGTCGCAGGTATGGCCCGCCGGAACCGGGTCATCGTTCAGGTACTGCCGCTGAGCGCGGGAGCGCACCCAGCGATGCAGGGCGGCCTGAAGCTGATGGAATTCGAGGACGCCCCTCCGCTGGTCTATTACGAGGGAGTCGCCAACGGACGACTGGAGGACGACCCGGCCACGGTCACCCAACAGAGGTTCAGGTTTGAACTCCTCGCGGCCACGGCGTTCTCGCGGGAGCAATCCCTGGCCCTCATCGAGGCGCTGGCGCAGGATTACGCCCATGAGGAACACCCCTGATTACGACCTGACCACGGCCACCTGGCACAAGTCGAGCTACAGCCAGGGCGGCAGCGATTGCCTGGAAGCCGGCCGCTGGCACAAGTCGACGTACAGCGGAGGGGGAGGCGGCAACTGCCTAGAAGCCACTCACCGCCTCCCCGACCTCGTCCCCGTCCGCGACTCCAAGAACCCAACGGGCCCGAAGCTCGTGTTCCGAGCCCCGGCCTGGTCCGCGTTCCTCACCAGCCTGAAGCAGCCGTAGCGCGGCTATCCCGCACAACCGCGGACGGGTGACGGGCTGCCGGAGCAGTTCGTGGGGGTGTTTCCCGAGACGACGGTGTCGGGAAGCGATACAACGCCTCCGGAGTTGTAGATCCCGCCAGGAGCGACCCCCGCCGTGTTGAAGCGCACGAAACTGCGCCGGAGGGTGGCCCGCGCGGTGTCCCCGGTCACGGGCGCGGTCAGGTTGTAGATGCCGCCGCCGGTGCCGGCGACGGCGTTGTTCTCGATACGGCTGCGGTCCACGTCCAGCGTGCCGGCGGTGAGGACTCCGCCGCCGTTGCCGACCGTGACCTGGTTGTCCGTGATGGCGGTGTCCCGCAGAAAGGCCACCCCCGGGGGCGCGAGGGCGATTCCCCCGCCTCCGTTCCGCGCGGTGTTCCCGGTGATAGTGACTCCGTCGAACGTGACGCGGCCCGTGTTGCCGTAGACGGCGGCGCCCGACACGGTGGCGGTGTTGTCGGACAACTGGCTGTCGTGGAAGTCCGCGTGGCCGTCCTGGAAAATGCCGCCGCCGCGCATGGAGGTGTTACCCGTGAATGTGCTGTCGTAGAAGGAGACCGAGCCGCCGAAATTGTCGATGGCTCCGCCCCGCTCGTCGGCCGTGTTACCGGCGAGGGTGACGTGGCGGGCCACGAGACTGCTGTGCGGGCGTACGGAAATGCCGCCCCCGCTGTCCGTACTGTGTCCGTCGCGGAGCGTCAGATGGTCTAGGCGCAATGCGCCTTCGGGGCTGTCGACAAGGAAGATCCGTACGTTCGCGGCGGAGGTGCGGCGAATGACGCTCTCGTTGCCGTGGATGACGATGTCGCTGATCACGGCGGGCAGGGCGTTCGTCGGACTGTCCGGCCTGCTGATCTCGTAGACACAGCCGGGGCTCAGCCGCAGGGTGCCGCCCCCGGCGTCGTTCGCCTCCCGGATGGCCTGCTTGAGGGGTTCCTCGCCACAGGGAACCTGGGTGTCGGACGCCGGCCGGGCGACGGCGGTGGACAGGGCGGTGGCGGCCAGAGCCATGGCCACGACGCCGGGGAGGGAGCGAATTCCAGGCACGGCGACAGCCTTTCGAAAGGGAACGGGCCGAGAATATGACTCGCGAAGGTTTCGGTGAGTCCGCGACTTCTCGGGGCGACCCGAAGGTGTGATTTTCAGCCTTCTCCTGGAGCAGCGGCCATTAGGCATCCGGAGAGCCCGGCTATAGGTGCTCCACGCGCCGAACCCTGAGAAGTGGAGCAGAAGTGAAGCACCGAATGGCATTCCGGTCGCACCTGCGGCGGAGATCCGTTGCCCTGGCGGGTGGCTTGCTCCTGGTCTCCGCTCTGGTGGGCGCCGGTGGTGCGGGATCCGCCAGCGCAACCGACGAGCCCACCGGCTGGGTGGTCGTTCTCAAGGACGGGCGGGAGGACCCGGAAAAGCTCAGCGAGGAGCAGGCCGGCCCGCTCTCCGTTCGCGTGCGGCACATCTACCGTTCGGCGCTCCGGGGCTACTCGGTCACCGCGACAGCACAGCAGGCCGCGCGGATTCGTGCCGATCCGCGGGTGGCGTCGGTGACGCCCGACCGGGTGGTGCACGGCGCGGACGGCGAGAACGCGCGGCAGCGACCACGCCAGCCCGTGGCCTTCGGCGAGGACCTGCACCGCGAATGGCACCTGTTCCGCACGGACGCCGTACGGAAGGCGCCGGGTGGTGGACTGACGGCGCATCGGCCCGCGACGGTGGGCGTCGCCGTACTGGACTCCGGTGTCGACCTGGACAGTCCCGAACTGAACTCCGAGTTCGGCATCAACTGCACGGAAAGCCCGCACCCGGCCGACGTCTACGGTCACGGCACCGCGGTCGCCGGACTCATCGCGGCCCGGAACAACGGCGGTGAGGTGCTGGGTGTCGCCCCCGGCACCAAGATCTGGTCGGTCAAGGTCCTCGGCGAGGACAACAGCGGAACACTCTCGTCGATCATCTGCGGGATCGACTGGGTGACCGCCAATGCGCGGGCGAAGAACATCAGAGTCGCCAACATGAGCCTGCTGGGACCCGTCGCGGAGGAGCCCGAACACCAGGCCATCCGCGCGATGACCAGGGCTGGAGTCGTCACCACGGCCTCCGCGGGCAACGGCCCGTTCGACTTCGGCCCGGCGCAGCCGGCCGGCTTCCCCGAGGTCCTCACGGTCACGGCCAAGGACGTGCACAGCCGCCCGTGGCGCAACTCCGGCTTCGCCGTACGAGAGCGGGAGATCAGGCACACGATCTCTGCACCCGGAGTCGACATCTATGTGAAGACCCTGCCCACCAACGGCTTCGGCTGCGACAACCTCGGCCCCGGCCTGTGCACGACGTCCGGCACCAGTTACTCCGCCCCCATCGCCGCGGGAGTGGTCGCCCTCTGCATCAGCTCCGGCCAATGCACGGGCAGCCCGGCCGAGATCATCCAGACGGTCCGCCGACACGCTCGCGAGCACCACCTCGAAACCGACCGCAGATACGGCGGCAGCCCCGCCCTGGGCGACAAGTACTACGGCCACCTGGTGTGGGCGGGCCGGTACTGACGCGGCGCCCTCACCTCCGCCGCACGGGGGAAGCGGATCCTCCTTCGGCCTGATCACCGCGCCCCGGGGATTCAGCACAGTGATCCCATGGAAATCAGCGCGGCGAGCTGGCTCATGTCCTTCCCGGCGTTCGCGTGTCTGCTGGCCCTGTTCGCCCTGGTGGAGAGCGTGTGGCGGTGGTTCACGGGGCTGGGCCTGATCCCGTGGCTGCGCAGGCGCACGGGCCGGACGTTGTCGAGCATCGCCTTCGACGAATTCACGGCGGTCGTGAACGGAAACAAGACGGTGGAGCTGGAGCAGCGGCGCGTGGAGCTGCTGCTGCGGGACGACGAGAGCGACGGCGCACCGCCCCGCTCCAGCGTCGACCTGACCAAGGGCACGGCGTTCATCGTGATCCCCGAGGCTCAAGTCCCGCGCTCCGAGCGCTTTTTCTGAGGAATGGGTGGTGGGCCTCAACCCACCCTCCCACCCGGCGAGTTGACTTGACGCGTTCGGCTTGCGACGCACAGTGACGAGAGGCTAGCGTGCCCGCATAACGAACAGCCCCCGTCAGGTGCGGGAACACCTGCGGGGGCTTAACCAGCGAGATCGAAGACAGAGGTTCGATCCCATGGCTGACGCCCAGCTTAGTCCTGCCTTCCTGCCCGCGCACGCCTCCCCGCACCCGATGGCCAATCCGGGGTACGGCAAGCGCAGCGCGTCGGACCGATCTCCGCGCACCGCACACGACTTCGCGCACCTCCGGCCGCGGGAAGCAGCCATCGCCGCCTTCATCGACCGCCTTCCCGACGGCGCCGACATCTCCGTGAAGACGCTGGCCAGAACCACTCCGTACGGCCAGTGCGCCCTGCGCACCTCCCTCAACCGGCTGCAAGAAGCAGGGCACTTGCGTCGCGGACGGGAGATGGTGACGTCCGAGTCCGGGAGCACCCACTGGATCACCCGAACGTGGTGGTCCCGTACCGCCCGCGACGACCACTGGTGGGCGGCGTTCACCCGTGGCGACGTACCGGAGCAGCGCAAACCGTCACCCACGCGATCCCGTGCCCACATCCTCCTCGCCGCCCTCAGCCGCGAGACGCCCGCGCTGTCGCTCTCCCGAGCTGACTGCGCGTCCCTCGCTCCGCTGGTGGAGGAGTGGTTCGCGCGCGGCGCCACCGACGATGCCGTGCGCGCTGCCCTGACCGCCGGCCTGCCGACCCCCGTCCACCACCCGGCCGCCCTCCTCCGCCGCCGCCTCACCGACAAGCTCCCGCCGGAGCAGCCCACGGCCCCCCGGCCCGTCCGGCTGCTGGAGTGCTCGGAGTGCCGTACCCCCGGCCCGCCGGAAGCCCTGCCCGGCGGCATCTGCCGCGCGTGCCGGGGCGAACGCGCCCCCGCTCGACCCAACACGCCCCTGGCCGCTCCCGCAGTCCACAGCCGCGCAGCCGAGATCCGCGCTGCGATGTCCATGAAGCGAGAAGAGAGGACACCCGTATGACAGCGCCTACGGTCCGACGGCACCATCCCCGGGCACGATGGAGGGGAGGAGGCGACGCCATGACCGCCAATGCCGCTGACCACCCGCAGATGCCCATCGAGGACTTCGAGGACCTCGCCGCCGCAGCCCCCGAGAACGTGCACCTCGAGTTCGTCGACGGCCGCGTACGCACCAAGGAACCGCTCAGCGTCGAGGACTTCGAGGAACTGGAGCGCAGGGCGCCGGAGACCGTCCGGCTTGAGTACGTCAACGGAAAACTCGAGGTCAAGGCCATGCCGGACGGCAACCACCGTTCCATTTACATGTGGCTGGTGCGCCAGTTCCTGCTCCACCGCCCCGACCTCGACCTCACTCCCGAGTCCGGCCTCAAGGCTGAGGCGTACCGCAAGGGGCGGGCCCGCACCGACGCCGCACTCGCCCCCACGGATCACTTCGTCGGGCACGGCGAATGGTCCGAGACCGACGGCATCCTGCTGGCCCTGGAAATCACCTCTCACGACCGCGATACCAACCAGCGTGACCGCATCGACAAGCCCATCGGTTACGCGGAGGCCGACATCCCCGTGTACCTGCTGGTCGACCGTGACAACTGCACCGTCGTCGTGTACAGCGAACCGAAGGACGGCCGCTACCAGCAGATCGACACCCACCCTTGGGGCGCGACCGTCGAGCTTCCCGCGCCGGTGAACATCACCCTCGACACCGAACCGCTCAAGAAGTACGCCGACTGACCCCACACGCCCAAGGGCGGCACCCCCAGCCGAAGCTGTTGGTGCCGCCCTCGGTAAGGACGTTGATCAACCGGAGCCGAGACCCCGAGGTCGATCAGAAGTCCATGTCACCGCCCGGCATGCCGCCGCCGGCCGGGGCCGCGGCCTTCTCCGGCTTGTCGGCGATGACGGCCTCGGTGGTGAGGAACAGCGCGGCGATGGACGCGGCGTTCTGCAGGGCAGAGCGGGTGACCTTCGCCGGGTCGATGATGCCTTCCTTGACCAGGTCGACGTACTCGCCGGTCGCGGCGTTCAGGCCGTGGCCCGGGGTCAGGTTGCGCACCTTCTCCACCACGACACCGCCCTCGAGGCCGGCGTTCACGGCGATCTGCTTCAGCGGGGCCTCCAGGGCCAGCTTCACCGCCTGCGCACCGGTCGCCTCGTCGCCCTCGAGCTCCAGCTTCTCGAAGACCTGGGAGGCCTGCAGCAGGGCCACGCCACCACCGGCGACGATGCCCTCCTCGACGGCCGCCTTGGCGTTGCGGACGGCGTCCTCGATGCGGTGCTTGCGCTCCTTGAGCTCCACCTCGGTGGCGGCACCGGCCTTGATGACGGCCACGCCGCCGGCGAGCTTCGCCAGGCGCTCCTGCAGCTTCTCGCGGTCGTAGTCGGAGTCGCTGTTCTCGATCTCGGCGCGGATCTGGTTCACGCGGCCCGCGACCTGGTCGGCGGAGCCGGCACCGTCGACGATGGTGGTCTCGTCCTTGGTGATGACCACCTTGCGCGCCTTGCCCAGCAGGTCGAGCGTGGCGTTCTCCAGCTTGAGGCCGACCTCCTCGGAGATGACCTCGCCGCCCGTGAGGATGGCGATGTCGCCGAGCATGGCCTTGCGGCGGTCGCCGAAGCCCGGGGCCTTGACGGCGACGGACTTGAAGGTGCCGCGGATCTTGTTGACGACCAGGGTCGACAGGGCCTCGCCCTCGACGTCCTCGGCGATGATCAGCAGCGGCTTGCCCGACTGCATGACCTTCTCCAGGAGCGGGAGCAGGTCCTTGACGTTGGAGATCTTGGAGTTCGCGATCAGGATGTACGGGTCGTCGAGGACGGCCTCCATACGCTCCATGTCGGTCGCGAAGTACGCCGAGATGTAGCCCTTGTCGAAGCGCATACCCTCGGTGAGCTCCAGCTCCAGACCGAAGGTCTGGGACTCCTCGACGGTGATGACGCCTTCCTTGCCGACCTTGTCCATCGCCTCGGCGATGAGCTCACCGATCTGGGTGTCGGCGGCGGAGATGGACGCGGTGGAGGCGATCTGCTCCTTGGTCTCGACGTCCTTCGCCTGCTCCAGCAGGGCGGCGGAGACGGCCTCGACGGCCTTCTCGATACCGCGCTTCAGCGCCATCGGGTTGGCACCGGCGGCCACGTTGCGCAGACCCTCGCGCACCAGGGCCTGGGCGAGAACGGTCGCGGTGGTCGTACCGTCACCGGCGACGTCGTCCGTCTTCTTGGCGACTTCCTTGACCAGCTCGGCGCCGATCTTCTCGTACGGGTCCTCGAGCTCGATCTCCTTGGCGATGGAGACACCGTCGTTGGTGATCGTGGGGGCGCCCCACTTCTTCTCGAGGACGACGTTGCGGCCCTTGGGGCCGAGGGTCACCTTGACGGCGTCCGCGAGCTGGTTCATGCCGCGCTCGAGGCCGCGCCGCGCCTCCTCGTCGAACGCGATGATCTTGGCCATGTGAAGTGGTCCCTCCAGGACTGGGGGTGATTCCTTCGGACCGCGCCCGCGCCCGCGACGGACGGCTCGCGCGCCGTGTGGTTCCTTGCCCCACCCGGCCCGCGGGCCTCACCGACCCGGTCCTTCGCTGTCACTCTCACCTTCAGAGTGCTAACGCCAATGATTAGCACTCGACCCTGCCGAGTGCAAGGCGCGCCCGCGAAGCGGGCCCGTTGCGGCGCACGGCGAAGGGCCCGTACCCCGGGAGGTACGGGCCCTTCGTCAGCAGTGAATGCTTAGGTTGCTGGTAGCGCGTTCAGGCGGTGACGCGAACCATGTCGGCCTGCGGGCCCTTCTGACCCTGCGAGATCTCGAACTCTACCCGCTGGCCCTCTTCCAGGGTGCGGTACCCGTCCATCTGGATCGCGCTGTAGTGGACGAAAACATCCGCACCACCGTCGACCGCGATGAAGCCGTACCCCTTCTCCGCGTTGAACCACTTGACGGTGCCCTGAGCCATGCCTAACTCCCCTATTACTGGCCCTTGCACAGATCCACACTTCGCGGATCCGGGTCAGACCTCACCCCCCAACGGTTGGGGGCGTGCGCCGGAACGCGTCGACCGCGGCTGAATGTATCTGTCCAACTGCCGTCTGCAACAGGTCAATCGGACGAGAATTCTGGACGCCATCGGTCCGGAATGTGGTGAGAATTCACCAGAATTCAGGGCAAGTCGGACCGGACGAAAGCCGCAAAAGCCGCGAAAAAGGCGCACACTTTGGCCGTATCCATTCGGGCGTACGGCAGGAATTCAGGGTTTCCGATCAGCGGATCAGGAGCGCGTTCCCCAACTCTACCGCGCTCAATCCCATGGAATTGCCCCCTCCGCATCTCTCACGGAGGGGGCAATGGGGTGAACACTCGGTAACCGGCGTTACCGACGGTAATGATCAGGCTCGGTCAGCCGCCGGCGACGGCCGGGATGATGGAGACTCCGGCACCGTCCGGGGTGGCCGTCTGAAGCCCCTGCTCGAAGCGCACGTCGTCGTCGTTGACGTAGACGTTCACGAACCGGCGCAGCTTGCCCTGATCGTCGAGCACACGGGCGGCGATCCCGGTGTGGTTCTTCTCCAGGTCCTCGATGACCTCGGCGAGGGTGGCCCCCTCAGCACTCACCTCGGCCTGGCCGCCGGTGTAGGTACGCAGGATGGTGGGGATGCGGACGGTGACGCTCATGCAAGGCCAGCCTCTCGGAAAGAGTCCAGGTTGGGTCGGATGGTGGCGGTGAGCCCGGTGCCGGCCACCGCGTCGAGGGTCTTGAGGCCGTCGCCGGTGTTGAGGACGACGGTGGACTTGGACGGGTCGAGGATGCCGTTCTCGATCAGCTTCCTGGTCACCCCCACGGTCACCCCGCCCGCCGTCTCCGCGAAGATCCCCTCGGTCCGCGCCAGCAGCTTGATCGCGTCCACGATCTGCTCGTCCGTCACGTCCTCCACCGCACCGCCGGTACGACGCGCGATGTCCAGGACATACGGACCGTCCGCCGGGTTCCCGATCGCCAGCGACTTGGCGATCGTGTCCGGCTTCTGCGGGCGTACGACGTCGTGCCCCGCCTTGTACGCGGCCGACACCGGCGAGCAGCCCTCCGCCTGCGCACCGAAGATCTTGTACGGCTTGTCCTCGACGAGCCCCAGCTTGATCAACTCCTGGAGACCCTTGTCGATCTTCGTGAGCTGCGAGCCGGAGGCGATCGGCACGACGATCTGGTCCGGCAACTGCCAGCCCAGCTGCTCGCAGATCTCGTACGCGAGGGTCTTGGAGCCCTCGGCGTAGTACGGCCGCAGGTTGACGTTGACGAAGCCCCAGCCCTCGCCGGCCGGGTCGCCGATCAGCTCGGAGCAGAAGCGGTTCACGTCGTCGTAGTTGCCCTCGATGCCGACCAGCTCACCGCCGTAGACGGCGGCCATGACGACCTTGCCCTGCTCCAGGTCGTGCGGGATGAACACACAGGAGCGGAACCCGGCGCGGGCCGCGGCGGCGCCCACCGCGCCTGCGAGGTTGCCGGTGGAGGAGCAGGACAGGGTGGTGAAGCCGAAGGCGCGGGCGGCCTCGAGGGCCTGGGCGACCACGCGGTCCTTGAAGGAGTGCGTGGGGTTGCCGGAGTCGTCCTTGATGAACAGCTTGCCGGGCTCGACGCCCAGCTCGCGGGCGAGGTTGTCGGCCTCGACGAGCTTGGTCCAGCCCGGGTTGAGGTTCGGCTTGGTCGCCACGTCCGCGGGGACGGGCAGCAGCGGCGCGTAACGCCAGATGTTCGCGGGGCCCGCCTCGATGCGCTTGCGGAGTTCCTCGGTGTCGTACGCCGAGAAGTCGTAGGCGATCTCCAGCGGGCCGAAACACTCCTCGCACGCGAAGACCGGGCCGAGGGGCACGCGGTGGCCGCACTCGCGACAGCTCAGCGCGGCGGCGGGGCCGAGATCGACGGAGGCCGAAGAAGCCGAAGAAGAAGCGGTGGTGTCGGTGGTGCTTGCAACAGTCTGCACAGCCATGTGAGGCGAGGCCCTTTCTCCTCATCTTCCTCACGACGCATCTCGCCGTGAGACGGATTTGGCACCTTCCCTAGCCGGGAGCCTCGCCACGTCTGTGTGACAAGAACCGACTGGAGGGTTGCCGGGGCTTCATCGGGCCGTATCCCTCTGCCCCTCTGGATGAGCGGTGTTCAGTTGTGGTTTTCGGTTGTGGTCCTGCTCGTCCGCGCGGTGACCCCGGCATGCGATGGTCACGCGCGTTGTTCAAGACTGTAACCGACAGCCAGGACACTTGAGATAGCCGTCCGTACCGCGAGATGGATCACAGACACAGACCAGTGAGGAGCCACCGACCGTGCTGGAAGAAGTCGAGCGCTGGCTGATCGACCGCTCCTGGTCCGTGGCCGACCGCCCCCTGCACCGGATCCTGGCCGCCAAACGGGCCACCGGCCAGTCGGTGAGCGTGGTGCTGCCCGCGCTGAACGAGGAGGAGACGGTCGGCGACATCGTGTCCGTCATCCGCCACGACCTGCTGCTGCAGACGCCGCTGGTGGACGAGATCGTGGTCGTGGACTCCGGCTCGACGGACCGTACGGCTGAGGTGGCGGCCGCGGCGGGGGCGAGAGTGGTGCACCGGGACGAGATCCTGCCCCGGCTGCCCGCCGTGCCCGGCAAGGGCGAGGTGCTGTGGCGTTCGCTGCTGGTCACGCGCGGCGACATCGTGTGCTTCGTCGACGCCGACCTGAGGGACTTCTCCTCCGACTTCGTCTCCGGCATCGTCGGCCCGCTGCTCACCGAGCCGGACGTGCAGCTGGTCAAGGCCATGTACGACCGGCCGCTGGGTGCCGCCGCCGGTGAGGGCGGGCGGGTGACGGAGCTGATGGCGCGGCCGCTGCTGAACATGCACTGGCCGCAGCTGGCCGGCTTCGTGCAGCCGCTGGGCGGCGAGTACGCGGCCCGGCGCTCCCTGCTGGAGCAGCTGCCGTTCCCCGTCGGGTACGGCGTCGAGCTGGGCATGCTGATCGACGCCCTGCACCTGGTGGGTCTGGACGCGCTCGCGCAGGTGGACGTGGGGGTGCGCAAGCACCGGCACCAGGACGGTCAGGCGCTGGGCCGGATGTCCGCCGCGATCTACCGCACCGCCCAGCTGCGGCTGGCCCGCGGCCATCTGATCCGCCCGGCGCTGACACAGTTCGAACGCTCCGGGGAGAACTTCGAGCCGCGTACGTACTCGGTGGACACGGAGGAGCGGCCGCCGATGGCGGAGATCGCGGAGTACCAGGCGCGCAGGGTGGCCTGAGGTCGGTCATGGGCTCGGCATGGGGTCGCTCTTGGGGTTCGTATACGGCCGATGCGTACGTTTGAGCGGTTCGGGGCCGGGCTAGGTTGAGGCTTATGGCTTCGACGTTCGGTGCAGCTCAGGTACTGGTGGCCTCGAATCGGGGGCCCGTTTCGTACGTGGTGGACGACGACGGTTCGTTGCGGGCCAAGCGGGGCGGCGGCGGGCTGGTGTCCGGGCTGTCGGCGATCGGGCCGGACGCGGGGGCGCTGTGGGTGTGCTCGGCGCTGTCCGACGGCGACCGGGAGGCCGTGCGGCGCGGTGTCGGCGAGGACGGCGTGCGGATGCTGGACATCCCGGCCGACGTGCACGCGGACGCGTACAACGGGATCGCGAACTCGGTGCTGTGGTTCGTGCACCACATGCTGTACCAGACGCCGCTGGAGCCGGTGTTCGACGCGGAGTTCCGGCGGCAGTGGGCGTCGTACGAGACGTACAACCGGGCGTTCGCGGAGGCACTGGCCGAGGAGGCGGCCGAGGGCGCGGCGGTCGTGGTGCAGGACTACCACCTGACCCTCGTCCCCGGGATGCTGCGCGAGCTGCGCCCCGACCTGCGGATCGGGCACTTCTCGCACACGCCGTGGGCGCCGCCGGAGTACTTCCGGATGCTGCCGGACGACATCGCGGGCCAGGTGCTGCGCGGCATGCTGGGCGCGGACCGGCTGGGCTTTCTCACCCGGCGCTGGGCGGACGCGTTCACGGCGTGCTGCGAGCGCTTCGTGGGCGGCCTCGGGGACACCCGGATCGGCGTGCACGGCCTCGGCGCCGACGCCGACTTCCTGCGGGCCCGCGCCCACGAGGCGGACGTCGAGGAACGTATGGAGGGCCTGCGACGCGAGATCGGCGAGGGCCGCCGCACGATCGTCCGGGTGGACCGCACCGAGCTGTCCAAGAACATCGTGCGCGGACTGCTGGCCTACCGGCAGCTCCTCGCGGACCACCCCGAGTGGCGCGAGCGCGTCGTGCACGTCGCGTTCGCCTACCCCTCCCGGCAGGATCTCGCCGTGTACCGCGACTACACCGCCGAGGTGCGGCGGCTGGCCGAGGAGATCAACGAGCAGTACGGCACGGAGGGCTGGCGCCCGGTCGTCCTGCACGTCAAGGACGACTTCGCCCGCTCCCTGGCCGCGTACCGCATGGCGGACGTGGCGCTGGTCAACCCCATCCGCGACGGCATGAACCTGGTCGCCAAGGAGATCCCGGTCGTCTCGGACCACGGCTGCGCCCTGGTCCTGTCCCGCGAGGCGGGCGCCCACGAGGAACTGGGCGAGGACGCCCTCACGGTCAACCCGTACGACATCACGGCCACGGCCCAGGCCCTCCACGAGGCCCTGACCATGTCCCCGGCCGAGCGCACGGACCGCACCAAACGCCTCGCCGCCTCCGCGACCGCCCTCCCTCCGGCCCAGTGGTTCCTGGACCAGCTGAACGCGCTGCGGGGGGAGTCGTGAGCCTGCCGGCGCCCGGCACGCGGGCCGGGCGGGAAGGGCTGGAGGCGTTGCTTGCCCTGCCGGGGAAGGCGTTGGTCGGGCTGGACTTCGATGGGACTCTGGCGCCGATCGTGGCCGATCCTGAGCAGGCTCGGGCGCATCCCGGGGCCGTGCCCGCGTTGGCTGCGCTCGCGCCGAAGGTGGCTTCCGTGGCCGTCGTCACCGGGCGGGCGCCCGGGGTGGCGGTGCGGTACGGGGGGTTTGCCGGGGTGAGCGGGCTGGAGCGTCTTGTCGTGCTCGGGCATTACGGGGCCGAGCGGTGGGACGCGCGCACCGGGGAGGTCACCGCGCCCGCGCCGCATCCCGGAGTGGCCGCCGTCCGGGAGGAGCTGCCGGGGCTGCTGGAGCGGGCGGCTGCCGGGCAGGGGACTTGGGTCGAGCACAAGGGGCGGGCGGTGGCCGTGCACACGCGGCGGGCCGCCGATCCGCAGGGCGCCTTCGAGACGCTGCGGGAGCCGCTCAGCGACCTGGCCGGGCGGCACGGGCTGATCGTCGAGCCCGGCCGCATGGTGCTGGAGCTGCGCCCGCCGGGCATGGACAAGGGCGTCGCCCTGCTGGAGTACGCCCGCGAGATCGGCGCCGGGTCCGTCCTCTACGCCGGCGACGACCTGGGCGACCTGTCCGCCTTCGCCGCCGTAGACAAACTCCGCTCCGACGGCGTCCCCGGCCTGCTGGTGTGCAGCGGCAGCGACGAGGTGACCGAGCTGCGGGAGCGGGCGGACGTCGTGGTCGACGGTCCGGAGGGGGTCGTCGGGCTGTTGCGAGGGCTGGCGGAGCGGATCGGCGATCGGCTGATGGGTTGATCGGTTGATCGGCCGAGCCCGCCCGCTCAGCGTTCCGTGCGCCGCTTCTCCCGTATGCGGCGCAGGCGGTTGACCGTCACCGGGTCGTGGGCCAGGGCCCGGGGGTCGTCGAGGAGGGCGTTGAGGAGCTGGTAGTAGCGCACGGGCGACAGGCCCAGCTCCTCACGGATCGCGCGTTCCTTCACGCCGGGGCCGGGGAAGCCACGGCGCTCCAGCGCGAGGATGCTCTGCTCGCGGCTGCCCAGCCCGCGCACCGGCGTTTCCTCGTCCATGCTCCGCACCGTAGCCCCTGCCACTGACAACGGCCCGCGCCCCCGCGCAAGCGCTACTGCGCGCCCTCCGCCCGGGTCGCCGCCGCCTGGAGCCCGGTGAGGACGGCCTGCGGGTCGCCGTTCGGGGTGACCGCCTTGCCGATCTGCTTCTTGACGGCCGCGTTGACCGCCGCCCAGGAGGTGTTGCCGACCGGGTAGTGCTCGGCGGTGACCAGCTCGTCGAGGAACGGCTTGAGGTGCTTGTCCTGCTCCGCCGTCGCCATCGTCCGGGACGCGGAGGTGGTCACGGGCAGCAGGTTGTAGTCGCGGGAGAAGCCCAGCACCTGCTCCTCGCCGTAGACGAAGTCGAGGAAGTCACCGATCTCGTCGCGGTGGCCGTGCTTCTTGAAGGCCATCATCCAGTCGGCGACACCGAGCGTGGCGCGGCTCTCGCCGTCCACTCCCGGCGTCGGCACCATGCCGTACTCCACGCCCTTCTTCTCGGCCATCGCCATCAGGGAGGGGTGGCCGTTGAGCATGCCGACGTCACCGGCGGCGAACGCCTCGAAGGCGTCGGCCCGGTTCAGCTTCCCCGGGGCGACCGGACCGGTCAGGCCCTTGCCGACCAGCTCGTCCTTCAGCCAGGTGAAGGTCCGCACGTTCTCCGGGGAGTCGATGGAGTACGTGCCCACGCTGTCGGTGTAGCCGCCCTTGCCGGCGAGCAGCCACTGCATGGTCTCGGCCTGCGCCTCCTCGGGGCCCAGCGGCAGCGCGTACGGGTACTTCACGCCCTCGGCCTTCAGCGCCCGGGCGCCCGCGGCGAGCTCGTCCCAGGTCTTCGGCGGGGTGATGCCCGCGTCCGCGAAGAGC
Source organism: Streptomyces sp. 15-116A (assembly GCF_025290915.1). Taxonomy (GTDB): domain Bacteria; phylum Actinomycetota; class Actinomycetes; order Streptomycetales; family Streptomycetaceae; genus Streptomyces. Next base: position 29,909 of record NZ_JAOCQE010000015.1, read on the forward strand.
TCCTTGTTGTAGAAGAGCACGCGCGTGGAGGAGGCGAACGGCATGCCGTACTGCACGCCGTTGACCTGGCCCGCCTCGGCCAGCTGGGAGACGAAGTCGGCCTGGACGGGGATGGAGAGCAGGTCGCCGGCCTGGTAGAGGAGGTCGTCGGCGGCGTAGTCGGCGTACGCGCCGATCTGCGCCATGTCCGGCGGGTCGCCCGCGTCGACCATCTCCTTGACCTTGCGGTCGACGTCGTTCCAGGAGTAGACACTGACGTCGATCTGCACGCCGGGGTGGTCGGCCTCGTACTGCTCGACCAGCTCGGCCCAGTACTTCCTGGAGCTGTTGGCGGCCGACGTCCCGTAGTCGGCGGCGACCAGCCGCAGGGTGACGTCGGAGGAGCCGTCACCGGCGCCGCATCCGCCGAGGACCCCCGTCAGTCCCAGTGCGGACACCACCGCGATCGCCCTTGTCCTGACCCGCCGCTGCACTGCTGTCGCCCCAAACCTGGCGCCCCTGCGCCATCCGAAACTTTTCGATAGTCGGATTATGGTCTACACCACGTGAGTGGACTAGACCTCTCCCGGGTCCGGGGGTCACACTGTTTCCCGTGAAACATGTCATCGCCCTCGACGTGGGCGGCACCGGGATGAAGGCCGCACTGGTCGGGGCGGGCGGCGCGCTGCTGCACCAGGCCCGCCGGGCCACCGGGCGCGAACGCGGCCCGGACGCGGTCGTCGCGGACATCCTCGACTTCGCCGCCGACCTGCGCGCCCACGGCATCGACCACTACGGCGAGCCCGCCTCCGCCGCCGGCGTCGCCGTGCCCGGCATCGTCGACGACACCGGGGGGATCGCGGTCTTCGCCGCCAACCTCGGCTGGCGCGACGTGCCGCTGCGCGCGCTGCTCGCCGAACGGCTCGGCGGCGTACCCGTCGCCCTCGGCCACGACGTGCGGGCCGGCGGGCTCGCCGAGGGCCGGGTCGGCGCCGGGCAGGGCGCGGACCGGTATCTGTTCGTGCCGCTGGGCACCGGCATCGCCGGCGCCATCGGCATCGACGGCCGGGTCGAGGCGGGCGCACACGGGTTCGCGGGCGAGATCGGCCACATCGTCGTACGGCCCGGCGGGGTCGACTGCCCCTGCGGGCAGCGCGGCTGCCTGGAGCGGTACGCCTCCGCCTCGGCCGTGAGCGAGGCATGGGCAGCGGCCTGCGGGGACCCGGACGCGGACGCGGCCGACTGCGCCAAGGCCGTCGAGTCCGGCGACGCACGGGCCCTCCAGGTGTGGCAGGAGGCGGTCGACGCGCTCGCCGACGGGCTGGTCACCGCGCTCACCCTGCTGGACCCGCGCACCCTGATCGTCGGTGGCGGGCTCGCCGAAGCAGGAGAAACCTTGTTCACACCGCTGCGGGAGGCCGTCCGGCAGCGGGTCACCTTCCAGAAGCTGCCGTCCCTGGTCCCCGCGGCACTCGGGGACACCGCCGGATGCCTGGGCGCGGGACTCCTCGCCTGGGATCTCCTCGCATCCACCGACCGTTCCTAATCAGTGAGCAGGAGTGAATCTTGGATCCAAACCTGCGCAGCTGGCGCATCCCGAACGGTGTTGGATGCCCTGGTCGCCCGCGTACGCGCCGCGTCCGGTGGCACGCATCTGGTGCGTGGACCGGGGATGCGGGGGCGGGGTCCCTCACGCCCCAGGGCCACCGGCCCGGCCTGGACGATCCGATGCCCGTACCCATCGCTCTGGTGGATACGGGGCGGTGCCGTCCGTCGCCGGATCGGGTGCCCTTGGGCGCGTCGTCCGATCGCGATGCTCGCCGCATCGTGACGGGTCGTCTTGCGTGTTGTCGAGGTGAGGGGCTGCTGCCAGTGCTGAGCGCCCCACTTCGAGGTGTAGGCCGGGTCCACTGCAATGACCGTGATGCCCATCTGGTCGGCCATCGAGGTCAGCCGGACACGCAGCATGCCGGTGGGCATGCCGGAGATGACCTGCCGGAACCGTTTGCGGCGGCCGTGCTTCTCCCTGGTCTTCTCCGCCGCGAAATCCAGATCCTCGACCGCGATCGCCTTGACACCGCACGTTCTGGCCCAGTGCAGCAGCCGGGTCAGGGCATGCCTCACCTGGGCGTCGCGGTGGTCGGCGGTGCCAAACAGGTCGTAGTAGAGGCGGCGCGGTGCTCCGATGGGGTTGCCGCAGGTGTCGAGGCGCCAGGCGGCGAGGTGGTCGGCGTTCATGTCGACGCCGATCACGCCGTCGGCGAGGGCGGCTTCGATGGGGATGACCGGGGTGGGCGGGGTCTGCCAGGAGGCGGTCAGGTACCAGCGGTCCCGCTGCACGTCGAAATGGATGCGGTAGGCGACGGCACGGTTGGCCGCCACACGGTCGGCCCACTCCTGCCCGCGATGCGCGAACGCTACCCGGCCGGTGAGGACGTACCGGCCGTGCACCGTGTTAGCCAGACCGGCGAGCGGGGCGGGGAGCTTGACCGACACCTCGCCGTCCGGGCTGACGCGGATGGTTTCGTTGCCGAACCTCTTGCCCGATTCGCCGTCGGCCTGGAGGAACCAGCGCTCGGCTTCCCACCGCCGGCGCCATGCAGTCTCGGTGAGCTGCGCGGCTTCGAGATGGTGACGGCTGCGGGCGAGGGACTTGCCGCCCCGCACCACGTGCACGACCCCGCTCGCACGGTCGGTCCGCTCGCGGGCCAACCGGTCTTCCAGGACGTGCAGGCGTCGCGTCTTGGCGAACCACTCCCGCCGGGACCGGTAGCCGCCCGGCGCCCGCTTGTCGCCCTTCGCGCCGATCGGAAGCGACAGCCGGTGCCTGATCGTGTCGATAGCGGCCTCGAGGGACTGGATGTGGGCGAGTTGGCAGCGGCGGGCCAGCGCCCACTGGTCATGCGACGCCTTCGTGATCGACCCGGCCCACCGCGCCGACGACACCGGCGTCAGATCCCGTTTCCGGGCCGCCCACGCCTCGGCGTCGTGCTCGAGACCGTCCGCGCACCGGGCCTTGAGGTCCTTCGACGCGAGCGAGCCGAGATGAGCACCCACCAGGGTGAGGACCTTCTCGTCCTCGGGCGTGAGGTGTTTGAGCCGGGTCCGCACCGCCATACCGGTGGGGCCGGGCACGACGAAGGGTGCCGCAAGCCTGCGCAGACCACCCACCCCGCACCCCTCGGCCGTGACGGACACGTACACCCCACTCAACGACCACCCGCACACAAGGTCACGCATTCGACCGGCGGACGCCCGTTCCCACCCGAGCGACGTGCCCTCCGGCTCACCCCCGAACTCGCTCATTCACGCCAGAGCGCACCCACACACAGTCAAAGGTCAGCAGTTCCCGACCCCTCGGAGGTAACCACCTGATGGCCCCCACCAAGGTTCTCACCGGTGCCCGGGTGGTCCTGCCCACCGGGACCGTGGACGACGGCCGCGTGATCGTCGAGGGCACGCGGATCGCGGACACGGCCCCCGACGCCCCGGGGAGCGTCGAGACGATCGACGTGTCCGGTCACTGGCTCGTGCCCGGCTTCGTCGACCTCCACAACCACGGGGGCGGCGGGGCGTCCTTCGCCGGCGGCACCGCCGAGGAGGTGCTCCAGGGCGTGCACACCCACCGCCTGCACGGCACCACCACCGTCGTCGCCTCCGCCGTCACCGGTGACCTGGACTTCCTCGCCCGGCACGCCGGGATGCTCGCGGAGCTGGCCCAGCAGGGCGACATCGCCGGCATCCACTTCGAGGGGCCGTTCATCTCGCCGTGCCGCAAGGGCGCGCACGACGAGGAACTGCTGCGCGACCCGGACCCGGCCGAGGTCCGCAAGCTGATCGACGCGGCGCACGGACACGCGCGGATGATGACGCTGGCGACCGAACTGCCGGGCGGCCTGGACTCCGTACGGCTGCTCGTCGAGCACGGGGTGATCGCGGCCGTGGGGCACACGGACGCGACGTACGAGCAGACCGTGGCGGCGATCGACGCGGGCGCGACGGTCGCCACGCACCTGTTCAACGCCATGCCGGTGCTCGGTCACCGGGCGCCCGGCCCGATCGCGGCGCTGCTGGAGGACGAGCGGGTCACGGTCGAGCTGATCAACGACGGCACGCACCTGCACCCGGCCGCGCTCCAGTTGGCGTTCCATCACGCGGGCCCGCGGCGGGTCGCGTTCATCACGGACGCGATGGACGCCGCCGGTTTCGGCGACGGCCGCTACATGCTGGGCCCGATGGAGGTCGAGGTCGCCGAGGGTGTGGCCCGGCTGGTGGAGGGCGGCTCCATCGCGGGCTCCACGCTCACCCTGGACCGTGCCTTCCAGCGGGCGGTGACGGTGGACGGGCTGCCCGTCGAGGACGTCGTCCAGGCGATCTCCGCCACCCCGGCCCGCCTGCTCGGCCTGGACGACCGCATCGGCTCCCTGGAGCCCGGCAAGGACGCCGACCTGGTGCTGCTGGACGCGGACTTCGCCCTGAAGGGCGTGATGCGCCGGGGCGAATGGGTGGTCGCTCCCCAACTGGGCTGATCTCTCCCGTGGTCGGGGGGACGGTGGCCGGTCCGAGGGGTGGGCCGGTCGTCGTCTCTTTGGCATGATCGTGTCTCCGGGGCCATGGCAGGCGCAGCAACAGGGGGAGGTCGTCCCGGTGATCCTCACGGTCACGCTGAACACGGCGCTCGACATCACCTATCGCGTGCCGTCGCTTCGGCCGCACGACTCCCACCGGGTCTCCGAGGTGACGGAGCGTCCGGGCGGCAAGGGCGTCAATGTGGCGCGGGTGCTGGCGGCACTCGGGCACGAGGTGACGGTGACGGGTTTCGTGGGCGGTACGACGGGAGAGATCCTGCGCGACCACCTGATGCGGGTGCCGGCCCTGACGGACGCGCTGATCCCGATCTCCGGCACGACGCGCCGCACGATAGCCGTGGTCGACGAGACCTCGGGCGGCACGACCCAGCTGAACGAACCGGGTCCGACGATCACGGTCGCCGAGTGGTCCGCCTTCCAGGAGGCGTACGAGGACCTGCTGCGTGACGCCGACGCGGTCGCCCTGTGCGGCAGCCTGCCGCCGGGTGTCCCGGTGGGTGCGTACGCGGGCCTGATCCGCACGGCGAGGGCGGCGGGCGTCCCGACCCTGCTGGACACCAGCGGAGCGGCCCTGCGCCGGGGCGTCGCGGGCCGCCCTGACATCCTGAAGCCCAACGCCGAGGAACTGGCCGAACTCACCGGCTCCCACGAGCCGTTGCGCGCGACGCAGGACGCCCGCAGGAGGGGGGCGGGCACGGTGGTCGCGTCCCTGGGCCCCGAGGGCCTCCTCGCGGTGACCCCGGACGGCCACTGGCGCGCAACGCCTCCCGCCCACCTCCACGGCAACCCGACGGGCGCCGGCGACTCGGCGGTCGCAGGCATCCTGTCGGGCCTGGTCGAGAACCTCCCCTGGCCGACCCGTCTGGCCCGAGCGGTCGCCCTGTCGGCGGCGACGGTCGTGTCACCGGTGGCGGGAGAGTTCGACCGCGGGGTGTACGAGGAACTGCTGGACCAGGTGGCGGTGAGGTCCGAGGCGAGCGCGGCTTAGGAGCCGTCCTCCTCCGTCAACCAGAACTGGTCGAGGTTCGCGTTGCACTGGTTGCCCTGGTTGCAGACGAGCTCAATGGTGTTCGTGCCCTTGGTCAGGTTCACGTTGGCCCACGTGGTCTGCCAGCCCTTTTCCCAGTCGCCTTCGGGTTGCTTGCCGAAGTTCTCCATGTTCAGCGGCCGGGTCTGCGCCTCGCCATTGACCACCACGGTCGCGTTGGCGTCCACGCCGGGGATGCCGTAGCGGACGTAGAAGCGGTAGGTGTCGGCCTTCTCGATGCCGCTGACGGTCCAGACGACCTTGGCGCCCACCTTGTTGAAGCCCGCGACGTAGACACCACCGTCGGACTTCGCGCCCTTGATGTCCGAGGCCGTGACGGGGCCGCCCTCCAGGCGGAGGGCCTTCGCCTCGATCTCGGGGAGGTCGGCCTCGGTCTTGCCGCTCTCGCTCGCCGAAGGGCTCGGCTCGCTGGTCTGGCCCTGGGTCGGGGAGGCGTCCGCCTGGTTGCCGTCGCCCTTGTCCTCGTCGCCGCCGATCATGGCGACGCCGATGCCGATGACGACCGCGGCGACCACCGCGATCGCGCCGATCAGGAGGCCCTTGGTGTTGGGCCCACGCCCTCGGCCGCCGCCGCCGTGGGACGGCTGCGGGGAGTGGGTCGTGGCGGCGCCGCCACCCGGCAGCGTCTCCGGGGCGGCGTAGTGCGGGTTGGGCTGACCGTACGTGCCCTGCTGCTGCGGTATCTGCGCGGCGGGACCGCCGCCCTGCTGGCCGTACTGACGTGTACCGACCGCCCGCACGCGGTTGACCGAGTTCGGGTAGCCGTAGCCACCGGACGGCGGCTGGGCCCCGTTGGCCTGGCCGTCGGCGTAGAGGTAGCCGAACGGGTCGTCGTCCTCGGGCGTGCTCGCGCCGTTGTTGCCGGGCGTCATCCCTTGGTGCTCCTAGCTGCGGATCGGGTGCGATTGCGGGGTGGTGAGATGGGCGAGCCTACCCGCTTCCCCGCCCCCAAACGGGTGACTCAGACCGCATCAACCCGCTGACCTGCGGTTCATCCCGCACGCCGATGCTGTTTGGGACGAGATCGTTTCTCGACGTACATCCGTTCGTCAGCGGACTTCAGGACTTCGTCGGCCGTCATGCCGCAGTGCGCCCAGCCGATGCCGAAGCTGGCGCCCACCCGCACGGCCCGCCCCTCGGCCCGGATGGGCTGGATGATCTCGTTGCGCAGCCGTACGGCGAGGTCCTGGGCGTCGGCCCGGCCGAGACCGTCGGCGAGGATCACGAACTCGTCGCCGCCCAGCCGGGCCACCGTGTCGCCGTCCCGGACGCCGTTGCTGAGCCGGCGGGCGACCTCGATGAGCACCGCGTCACCCGCGTTGTGGCCGAACCGGTCGTTGATCGACTTGAAGCCGTCGAGGTCGCAGAAGAGCACCGCGAGCCCCTTGGTGCCGTCGTCGCGGTCCCCGGCGGGGGCGACGGTGTGCACATGATGGTCGTAGCCGTCGTACTCGTCCGCGCCGGGCGGGAAGTCGAAGTCGTGCCCCCGGTCGAACGCGGGCGGGCCGTAGGCGGCGTCCAGCGAGGGTTCCAGCGCGTCGAAGGACTCGTAGGGGTCCAGGGCGGCGGAGCCGATCGCGGCGGGCAGCGTCGGCTGCGGGCGCTGGCGGCACAGGCGGGCGGAGAGCCGGGCGCGCAGCTCGGCGGAGTTCGGCAGGCCGGTGAGGGAGTCGTGGGAGGCGCGGTGGGCGAGCTGGAGCTCGCGGCGCTTGCGTTCCTCGATGTCCTCGACGTGGGTGAGCAGGAAGCGGGGCCCGTCGGCGGCGTCGGCGACGACCGAGTTCCGCAGGGACACCCAGACGTAGGTGCCGTCGCGGCGGCCGAGGCGCAGCTCGGCGCGCCCGCCCTCGGCGGACGTACGGAGCAGGGTGCCTATGTCCTCGGGGTGGACGAGGTCGGAGAAGGAGTAGCGGCGCATCGCGGAGGCGGGGCGGCCGAGGAGGCGGCACAGCGCGTCGTTGGTGCGCAGGATCCGGCCGTGCTGATCGCCACCCATCTCGGCGATGGCCATGCCGGACGGGGCGTACTCGAAGGCCTGGCGGAAGCTCTCCTCGCTGGCCCTGAGCGCCTGCTGCTCGCGCTCCAGACGGACCAGGGCGCGCTGCATGTTCGCACGTAGACGCGCGTTGCTGATCGCGATGGCGGCCTGGAAGGCATACATCTGCAGGGCCTCGCGGCCCCAGGCGCCGGGCCGGCGGCCGTTGCGCGGGCGGTCCACGGAGAGCACGCCGACCAGCTCACCGGAGGCGCCGGCACCCTGCGGGCCGGGCGCGTACATCGGGGCGAAGAGACGGTCGGAGGGGTGCCACTCGTCCTCGAAGCGGGGCGCGGGACCGTCGGTGTACCACTGGGGGACGTCGTCGTCGTCGAGGACCCAGCCCTCGGTGTGCGGTATGAAGATCAGGTCGCCCCAGCGTTCGCCCATGGACAGGCGGCGCTCCCAGGACTCGCGCGAGCCGACCCGGCCGGTGATGAGCGCCTCGGCCGCCGGGTTGCCGGAGAAGGCGGCGACCACGAGATCGCCGTCGGGACGTACGAGATTCACGCAGGCCAGCTCGTACCCGAGGGCGTTCACGACGCCGTCGGCGACGGACTGCAACGTGTCCGCCAGGCTGCGGGCCGTGTTCATGTCGGCCATGACCTGGTGCAGTTGTCGCAGGGACGCAAGGCGGACGTAGGGCTCCGACTCGGTCTCCATGCTCGCCCTCCCCCCGAGACCTCGTGGCGAATCAAGGGTGCTCATCGGCGTATCGTCCTGGCAGCTTCCCCGCCACTGAATCACAGCGCGCTGCCCACTCGGTACACAGGGTCAACAATTCCTGCCCCTTGTGACTCAAGTCACAGCTAAACGTGAACAATTGCGGGGTCTTTCCGCGGTTTCCCCGGGGGTTTACCGAGGGCGGAATTTGTGACGCTTGTGCGGGTCCGGTGCCGGGCCCGCGGGGTGGGGCGCCCCTTCCGCTCGGCCGCTGGTCCTAGGTCTCCGCTCGGGCCGGGGTCCGATGCGGGGGCCATGGAGCGGAGACTAGCGTTTCCGGCGTGCCCGACACTCCCTCCACGCAGTCCACGATCACCGCTCCGCCCGCCGCCCGGCATGCTGAGGGGGTGAGCAACGACGCGTTCCGTGCCGCCATGTCCCGGCTGGCCTCCGGTGTGGTCCTGGTGACCGCGAAGGAGCCGCCGCTGGACCCGGACGACCCGCGGGCACCGGCCGGCGAGGACGTCGGCATGACGGCGACCGCGTTCATGTCGGTGTCGCTGGACCCGCCGCTGGTGCTGGTCAGCCTGCGTGAGGGCTCCCGCATGGACGAACTGCTCGACGAACAGCCGCTGTGGGCGGTCTCCGTCCTCTCCGAGAGCCAGCGGCACATCGCGGGCCGCTTCGCGATGAAGGGCCGCATCAGCGACCGTCTGCTCTTCGAGGACATCTCCTACGTCCGGGGCCAGTACAGCGGGGCGCCTCTGGTCGGCGGTGCGCTGGCCACCCTGGAGTGCCGCACCGAGCAGCGGGTGACCGCCGGGGACCACACCCTCGTGATCGGCCGGGTGCTGGCGGCCGACGTACCGAGCGCGGAGGGCGGACCGCTGACGTATTTCCGGGGCCGTTACCGGCAGTTGGGCTGAACACGGCGCGGGCTTCGCCTTTCCTTTCGCGAAATCCCTTTTCCCGAACGGGTTTTACGCGCTTACGCTGCCCGGCGTGACGACGACAACGACGGTGCCGACGCCCCGCCTCGAAGAGATCACCCCGAAGAACCTGGACGCCGCGCTCGGGATACGCGTCCGGCCCGAGCAGGAATTCGCGGTGGCCCCGGTGGTGAAGTCCCTCGCGGAGGCGTACGTCCACCCGGACGCCGCCTGGCCCCGCCTGATCATGGACGGCGACCGCGCGGTCGGGTTCCTGATGGCCTTCTTCGACATCGACTGGTACGACGACGGCCGCAGCATCCGCTCGGGCCTGTGGCGGCTGAACATCGCGGCCGGGGAGCAGGGCAAGGGCTACGGCCGTTTCGCCGTGGAATCGGTCGCCGCGGAACTCCGCCGCCGCGGCACCAAGGAGTTCTACGTCACCTGGCATCCCGGGGAGCACGGGCCCGAGGGCTTCTACCTGGGACTCGGCTTCCGGCCGAACGGGGAGGACGCGGAGGGGGAGACGGTGGGGGTGCTGGAGCTGAGCTGAAGGGCTCGGCTCACGGCGTCAGCTCCAGTCGCGCGCGGAGCGGCCCCGCTTGGTCTCCGCGCGCTGCTTCTTCTCCCGCAGCCGGCGTTCATTGATGCCGCGCGGGATGCGGGTCGGCTTGCGGGGCTTGGGCGGGGGCGCGGTGGCCTCGGCGAGCAGCGCCGCGAGGCGCACGGCGGCGGTCTCGCGATTGCGCCACTGGGAGCGGTGCTCGGAGGCCCGGACGGTGAGGACCCCGCCGGTCAGCCGGCCGGCCAGCCGCTCCAGGGCGCGCTGCTTCCACACCTCGGGCAGGGCCTCGGTGCGGGCGAGGTCGAAACGGAGCTCGACCTGCGAGTCGCTGGTGTTCACATGCTGTCCCCCGGGTCCGGACGACCGCGAGAAACGCCACATGAGCTCCGCCTCGGGCAGGGCTACGGAACCGCGGATGACATAGGGACCGGACATGCCGTCCATGGTCCCGCCCCTGACCGGTCCACGTCACCCGAATATCCGAGGTAAAGAAAGTAAAGGAGCGGGAACCTCGCGTACGTCTCTCCGCGTTCAACGAGGTAGCTGTAGCTTCTAGCCGTACGTAGCCGTACGCAAACGAGGGAAGGGACTCCCAACAATGGCTGTAAGCCTGTCCAAGGGTGGCAACGTCTCGCTCACCAAGGAGGCACCGGGCCTGACGGCCGTCACCGTGGGCCTCGGCTGGGACGTCCGCACCACCACCGGCACGGACTTCGACCTCGACGCGTCGGCGATCGCGGTCAACCCGCAGGGGAAGGTCTACTCGGACGCCCACTTCGTCTTCTTCAACAACAAGCAGACCCCGGACAACACCATCGTCCACACCGGTGACAACCGCACGGGTGAGGGCGCCGGCGATGACGAGGCGATCAACGTCAACCTCGCCGCCCTCCCGGCCGACGTCGAGAAGGTCGTCTTCCCGGTCTCGATCTACGACGCCGAGAACCGCAACCAGAACTTCGGCCAGGTGCGCAACGCCTACATCCGCATCATCAACCAGGCCGGCGGCACCGAGATCGCCCGCTACGACCTCTCCGAGGACGCGGCGACCGAGACCGCCATGGTCTTCGGCGAGCTCTACCGCAACGGCGCCGAGTGGAAGTTCCGCGCCGTCGGCCAGGGCTACGCCTCGGGCCTGGTCGGCATCGCCCAGGACTTCGGCGTGAACGTCTGACCTACCCGGCACGCAGCACGCCCGACTGGAGCCCCGCGCCTTGTGTGGCCGGGGCTCCGGTGCGTCCGCGACGCGATGGTCAGCGGTGCGATGGCTTTCCGTCGCCGTACAGCCAGTCCGACCAGACGGCGGTGAAGTCCTCGTCCGGGGCCTGCTCCTCCACGTACGCGGTGAAGTCGGCGGTGTCGGCGTTGCCATGACGGTGGGTGGTGGCCCAGCCTCGGAGCAGACCGAAGAAGGCGGGGTCGTCGGCCAGCGTCTGGCGGACCTTGTGGAGGACCATCGCGCCGCGCCAGTAGACGGGGGTCGCGGAGATGTGTGCCGCGTCGGGCGGGTCGGCGGGCGGGAAGGACCACAGGGCCTCGTTCGTCGCCGCGTCGGGGAAGTACCCGCCCGCGTACAGGGCGTCGAAGGTCTGCTCGGCGGTCTCGCCGCCGTGATCCTCCCGCCACAGCCACTCCGCGTACGTGGCGAAGCCCTCGTTCAGCCACATGTCCCGCCAGGACTTCGGGGTGACGGAGTTGCCGTACCACTGGTGCGCGAGCTCATGGACGAGGAGACCGGTGTCAGGGGCGCCGGGGAAGACGGGGCGGGTCTGGGTCTCCAGGGCGTACCCGGAGTCCTCCGGCCGCTCGACGATCACACCCACCGACGAGAACGGATACCGCCCGAACCTCCGCTTCGCCCAGTCCAGCACGCGGGGCAACTCGGCCAGGGTGCCCCGGCTCGCCTCCCGCTGCTCCGGGTCGACGGCCGTGAGCACGGGCAGCCCGTCGGCGGTCTCGGTGCGGGCGACGTCGTACCGGCCGATCGCGAGGGTGGCGAGATAGCTCGCCATCGGCTCCGCACTGCGCCAGCTCCAGGTCGTACGGCCACCCTTGGTGTCCTTCCTCACCGGCTCCCCGTTGGACACCGCCCCCAGCCCCTTCGGCACGGTCACCGAGACGGCGTACGTCGCCTTGTCGGAGGGGTGGTGATTGCCGGGGAACCAGGTCATGGACCCGACCGGTTGCCCCAGTGCCAGTGCCCCGTCCGCCGTACGCAGCCAGCCCTCCTCCGATCCGTCCGGGTCGGTGAGGGTGAGGGGGGTGCCGGAGTAGCGCACGGCCAGCCGAAAGGCCCGGTCCCGCTCCAGCTCGTCACGGGGCCGGACCGTCAGCTCCTGCCCGGCCCGGTTCCACCGCGCCTCCGCCCCGCCGACGGTGACGCGCTCGACGTCCATGCCGTCGAGATCGAGGTTCAGCGCGGAGAGATCCTGCGTGGCACGAGCGGTGAGGGTCGCCGTGCCGGAGAGCCGCCGGGTACGGGGCTCGTAGGCCAGGTCGAGGTCGTAGTGCGTGACGTCGTACCCACCGTTGCCGGCTTTGGGGAAGTACGGGTCGCGTACGCCTGCCGCACCCGGCGTGCCGTCCACACCACCACCGCACCCGGCGAGCAGGACAAGTACGGCGGTCAGGGACACGTGAGGGCGCACTCCGTGATCCTAAGAGCCGACGGCAGGACAACGCGCCCCAAAGGGGCGCGGGGAACTGCGCGCCCAGCCCCCACGCACCCGCAGCCTTGAACCCGTCCTTACTCCACGGCTCAGCTAGCGCCGCGCCACCGCATCCGCCCCGGCCTTCGCGAACTTCTCATCCAGCGCTCCCGACGGCGCCCCCGCCACCCCGACCCCGGCGATCGGCGCGTCCCCGGCGGTCACCGGCACCCCACCGCCCAGGAACAACGTCCCCGGAATGTCCTTCAGGTTCGGCGCCTGCTCCAGCCGCTTCGCCAGCTCGGACGTCGGCGCGTTCCAGGACACCGCCGTGTACGCCTTACGCTCCGCGGACTCGTACGACTGCGGCCCCGCACCGTCACCGCGCAGGGTGACGACGGTGTTGCCGTTGCGGTCGACCACGGCGACCGTCACCCGCTGGTTCTCCTTCTCGGCGGCGTCGAACGCGGCCTGCGCGGCACGCGTGGCGGCGTCGATGGTGAGGTGGGTGGAGGTGGTGGTGGCCCGCTCCGGCACGGAGGCGGCAGCGGCGGACTTCGCGGGGGCGTCCTGCCCGGACGCGTTCGCGGACACCGCGCCGAAACCGCCGAGCGCGACGGCGGCGAGCACGGCGCCGCCGGTGGCGATGCGGGCGCGGCGGGAGAACTTCCTGTGGGCCTTGTGGGCGGGCTTCTCGGCGCTCATGCGGGGCTCCTCGAGTGATCGGCGGGCGGCCCGGTGCCGTCCCGTTCGTTCCGCTCCACCCTCCGCCCGGAACCCGCCCCACTCCGTCAGCGTCCCGGCTGCACCCGCGCCGCCCGGCGGACGACACGAGGGTCGTCCGATCGGTTGACCCTCTCGACCCGCCCCACGGCGACAATGGAGGTGTTTGCCCAGTTCAGCGCCCGACGCAGGGCCCCGCCCGGAAGGAGGCGCACCCGTATGCGAGAGCGGTCGTACGAGCCGGACGCGGTCGACACCCGGTGGCTCGGCGTCGTGATGCACGCGGCGTTCTTCCTGCTGCTCGGCGGGGCGCTCGCCCGTTTCCTGCTGCGCCACCCCGGTGAGCCCCGCACCCCGTGGATCATCGCGCTGTGCGTCGTCCTCGCGGCGCTGCATCTGCTGGGCCCGGGGACGGCCGGCGCCGGTCCGCGGCCCACCCCGCGGCGTGCGGCCTGGCTCGCGCTGGTCGTCGTGGTGTGGATGGTGCTGGTCGTGCTGGCGCCCAGCTTCGCCTGGTGCGCGGTGCCTCTCTTCTACACCGGTCTGCGGACGCTGCCCGCCCGGGCCGCCCTCGTCCTGGTGGCGGTGCTGACGGCGTTCGTCGTGGCGGCGCAGGTGCAGCTCGCCGGGCGTTTCGACCCGAACCTGGCGCTGGCGCCGCCCGCCGTCGCCGCACTCGCGACGGCCGTGTTTCTGCAGATGGAACGGCACACAGCCCGCCAGCGCGTCCTGATCGACGACCTGATCCGCACCCGCCGGGAACTCGCCGCCTCCGAGCGCCGTGAGGGCACTCTCGCGGAGCGTCAGCGGCTGTCCATGGAGATCCACGACAGCCTCGCCCAGGGCCTGTCGAGCCAGCGGATGCTGTTGCAGGCGGCGGACCGGGTGTGGGACACCGAGCCGGACAAGGCCCGCGCCCATGTGCGCACCGCCGCCTCGGTCGCCGAGCACAATCTCGCCGAGGCCCGGCGCTTCGTGCACGACCTGGCGCCCGCCGATCTCGCCCGCGGGGGCGGCCTGGAGGACGCGCTGCGGGCGCTGGCCGAGCGGGAGTCCGGCGCGGATCTGACCGTACGGGTCCATGTGGACGGCGAGGAACGCCTGCCCCGGCTGCCGGACCGCGTCCAGTCCGCGCTGCTGCGTATCGCCCAGGGCGCCCTGGCCAACGTCCGTGAGCACGCCGGCGCGAGCAGCGCCGCCCTCACGCTCACCGTCCTGGACGACGAGGTCGTCCTGGACATCGCCGACGACGGTCACGGCTTCGACCCCGCCGCCCTGCCCGACACCCCGGCCGGCACACGCGGTCACGGGCTGCCCGCCATGCGGGCGCGGCTGCGCGCGCTCGGTGGCACCCTGACCGTCGAGTCCACGCCCGGCGAGGGCACCGTCCTGTCCGCGGCCGTCCCCCTGGAGGCGCACCGATGACTCCCGACCGTACGGCCCCCGACCACCGCACGACCCCGGTACGCATCCTCGTCTGCGACGACCACGTCGTCGTACGCGCCGGGCTGCTCGCCCTCCTCGACAGCGCGCCCGGCATCGAGGTGGTCGGCGAGGCCGGCACCGGCGAGGAGGCGCTCGCGCTCGCCGCGAAACTCGCGCCGGACGTCGTGCTGATGGATCTCCAGCTGGGCGAGGGCATCGACGGCGTGGAGACCACCCGCCGCCTCACCTCGGCCGAATCAGGGCCCTCGGGCACCTCCCCGCACGTCCTGGTGCTGACCACCTACGACACCGATGCCGACATCACCCGCGCCATCGAGGCGGGCGCCACCGGCTATCTCCTCAAGGCCGAGCGGCCCGACGAGCTCTTCGCCGCCATCCACGCCGCCGCCGAGGGCCGTACCGCCCTGTCCGCGCCGGTCGCCGGACGTGTCATGGCCAGCCTGCGCCGCCCGCAGCCGACCCTGACGGACCGCGAGCGCGACATCCTGGCCCAGCTCGCCCGTGGCCTCGGCAACCGGGACATCGCCCGTGCCCTGTTCATCAGCGAGGCCACGGTGAAGACCCACCTGCGTCGCATCTACGACAAGCTCGGTGTGGACACCCGGGCGGGCGCGGTGGCGGTCGCGAAGGAGCGCCGTCTGCTGCCGTGACGCGGACCCTCTCACCACTGCGACGCGGACCGTCTCACCGCCGTGACACCATCACCTCCGTGCTCGACATCGGCTACGCCCTCTCCAACCGTTTCCCCGACCCCCCGCAGACCGACTACCGCCGCGCGGACGTCCACGCCCTGCGCCACGATCTGTTCTGCGGTGACGTCTACCTCGCCGACACGAAATCGGACCGGGAGATCTCCACAGCCTGGGGATGGGTGCCGGTGCTCGACTTCGCGTGGGCGCTGTGCGACATCGTCGAGCGCGTCGACCGCGACCCGGCGGGCTCCCGCGCCTCCCGCCCCCAGCACGCGGAGCTGGACTTCACCGAGTCGACCGACCGCCTGCTGTTCGAGCGCCGCTTCGGCTGGGTGGACATCGAGGCGGAGTGGCTGCCCGCCGCCGAGCCCCCGCTGACCTTCTCTCACGCCGAACTCCGCCGCGAGGCCCGGGACTTCCTGCACGACCTCATCGCGGACCTGGTCGACCTGCACGACGACCTCGGCGAGAACCCGGCGATCTGGACCCTCCAGGCCCGCTATCCCCGCGTCAAATAACTGCCCTCACCTTTATCCCTCCACTCTGATCCCCAGCTCCCCCGCCAGCACCGGTGCCAGATCCAGCAGTTGCCCTGTGCTGATCACGGCCCCCGCCAGCCGGTCCACACCCCGGGCGATCTCCAGCACCGCCGCCCCGCGCAGATCGACGTCCGCCAGCGTGGCCCCGGTGAGGTCCACGCCCTTCATCGTGCAGTCCACGAACTCCACGCGCTCCAGCCGGGCCCCGCCGAAGTCCGGCTCGACCAGCACGCAGCCCTCGAAGACGACGTCTCTGAGCCGGGCCCCGCGCAGATTCAGGAAGTCGATCTTCCCGCCCCGGATCAGCACCCGCTCCAGCACCGCCCCGTGCAGCTGCGTCCCGCCGAGCCGCGCGTCGGTCAGCTCGACGTCACGCAGGGTCGCCTCCGCGAGATTGGTCCCCACGCCGCGCACACCGGTGAGCACGGAGTCCAGCACGCGCACCCGGGACAGCCCGGTCTCGTCCAGCGCGCACCCCGTCAGCGCACAGTCCATGAACCGGGCACCGCCCCCGTCCTGCCCGGCGAGATCCGCCTCCCGGAACTCCAGCCCGTCATAGTCCCCGTCCGGCTCCAGCTCACCCCCCTCGAACCGCTCCAGCGCGGGCAGCCGCGCCTCGGGGCGCCGCGCCCCCTTCACTCCCGTACCGCCCGCCGCTCTCCTCGCCATGCCCCCATCCTGCACCCCACCACTGACAACGGCCCTGACCTGCGCAAACCCCGCCGATGTCACATTCCGGGGTGGTCGAGTGGTCCTAGCGGGAGGAGAACGCACGAGACACGAGCCGGCCCGGCCCGACCCGACCCGACCCGACACGACCCGACCCGACCCGACGCGACACGTCACGTCACGTCATCAGGCGACCCGAGCAAGGGAGACCACCAGCCATGCACCGCATCACCGTCATCGGTGGCGGCTTCGCCGGACTGACCGCGGCCATCACCGCCGCCGAGGCGGGCGCCAAGGTCACCATCCACGAGGCCCATCACACCCTCGGCGGCCGGGCCCGCACCGCCGACGGCCCCTACCGGACCAACGAGGGACCGCACGCCCTCTACAACGGCGGCCCGCACTGGGCCTGGCTGCGACAGCGCGACCTCATCGGCCCGCTCGCCCCGATCCCGCCCCTGGAGGCGGCCCGGCTGCGGCTGCGCCACCGGGGCGTGCTGCGCCGCACCCCGCCCTTCGCGATGCTGAAGCTGCTGCGCCGCAGCGGCGCCGACGCCCCCGTCGACAGCGACTTCCTCACCTGGGCCACCGGTGTCGCCGGCGAGGAGGCCGCACGCGCCGCCGCCCACTACTCCGCGGTCGCCCTCTTCCACCACGACCCGGGCTCCCTGTCCGCCGCCTTCGTGCAGGAACGCCTGCGCCGGGCCACCAAGCTGCCGCCCGAGGCGCACTACCCGCGCGGCGGCTGGGGGTCGCTCATCGACCGCATGGCCGCCCGCGCCTGGAACCTTGGCGTCCGTATGGAGACGCTGTCCCGGGTCGACACCCTCCCGACCGACACCCCGGTGGTCGTCGCCACCTCCCTGGACTCCGCTCGCCGGCTCCTCGGCGACCCCTCCCTGACCTGGCCGAGCGGCCGTACCGTCCTCGTCGACCTCGCCGTACGCACCCGTCGCGGGGACGCGTTCGCCGTGTCCGACCTGGACGCGCCGGGCTGGCTGGAGCGCTTCACCGCCCAGGACCGCACCCTCGCCCCGGCCGGCGAGCAGCTGATCCAGGGCCAGATCCCCATCGGCCCGAAGGAGACGAAGGCCGACGGCGTCCGGCGTGCCGAGGAGCTGCTGGACCTGGGCTTCGGGGGCTGGCGCGAGCGGGTCACCTGGCGGCAGGAGGCGGTGGCGAACGGCCGTACCGGAGCCGTCGACCCGCCCGGCACCAGCTGGCGCGACCGGCCCGCCGTCGACCGCGGCGACGGTGTCTATCTCGCCGGTGACCAGGTCGCCGCGCCCGGTGTGCTGTCCGAGGTGTCCTTCAACAGCGCCCTCACCGCGGTCTCCCTCGCCCTCGGCCGGCGGGAGCTTGACCTCAAGCATGCTTGAGGTTGAACAGTGGGGTCGTCACGGCGACACACGCCACAGCAGCGACCCGCTGGGGGGACCACCATGCACGCCATCCGTCTGCACGCCTTCGGTCCGGCCGAGAACCTCACCTACGAAGAGGTCGAGGACCCGACGCCGGGCCCCGGACAGGTCCGTATCGCCGTACGAGCCGCCGGTGTCCACCTCCTGGACACCGCACTCCGGGAGGGACAGCGGGGCCCCGCCCCCGCACCGGCCACCCTGCCGACCATCCCAGGCCGCGAGGTCGCCGGCACCGTCGACGCGCTCGGCGACGGCACGCCCGGGCACTGGCTCGGCAAGCGCGTCGTCGCCCACC
This sequence comes from Streptomyces sp. 15-116A, assembly GCF_025290915.1. GTDB lineage: Bacteria > Actinomycetota > Actinomycetes > Streptomycetales > Streptomycetaceae > Streptomyces. The sequence continues at coordinate 48,150 of NZ_JAOCQE010000015.1, forward strand.
TCGGCTTCGCCCCCGGCGGCTACGCGGAACTCGCCGTCACCGACGCCGACCGCCTGCACGAGATCCCCGAGCGCCTCGACTTCGCCCAGGCCGTCGCCATGATCGGCACGGGGCGTACGGCCATGGGCATCGTGCAGTTCGCGGAACCCGGCCCCGGTGACGTGGTCCTCGTGCCCGCCGCGGCCGGCGGCATCGGCACGCTCCTCGTCCAGTACGCCAAGAACGCCGGTGCCACCGTCATCGGCCTCGCCGGCGGTCCGGAGAAGACCGCCCGCGTCACCGCCAACGGCGCCGACCTCGCCGTCGACTACCGCGCGCCCGGCTGGGAGGACCGACTCGCCGCCCACGAAGGCAAGGTGACGATCGTGTACGACGGTGTCGGCGGCGACGTCGCCCGCACCGCCGTGGGACTGCTCGCACCCGGCGGCAAGCACGTCGTCTTCGGCTGGTCCGCCGAGGGCATCGACGCGGACAGCCCCTACCTGGTCGACGGCGTCTCCGTGAACGTCCTCGGCCCGGAGATGCTGCGCAGGGCAGGCGGCCCCAACCCCGTCCGCACCCTCGAACTCCGCGCCCTCGACCAGGCCGCCGCCGGCCACCTCACCCCGGCCGTCCACCGCTTCCCCCTCACCGACGCGGCGAAGGCACACCGGGCACTGGAGAACAGGGGGACGACGGGGAAGGTCGTACTGGAGCCGTAGTCACCCGGCACCCTGGAGCCGTAGTCACCCGGCACTCCGGGCGGGGCCCTACCTCCCCGCCACCTTGTCCGCCACCCGTGCCAGTCGTGACGACCCCGTCGCGTACGTCGACTGCTCACGCCGGTCCGCCGCGCGGTACGCCGCGTACAGGCCCCGTACGCCCAGCCAGCGCAGCGGCTCCGGTTCCCAGCGGCGGACCTTGTGGCCCACCCACGGCAGATCCGTCAGCTCCGTACGGCCGCCCTGCCCCGAGTCCATGGCCACCAGGTCGCACAGCGTCCGCGCCGCCAGATTCGCCGTCGCCACGCCCGAGCCGACGTACCCGCCCGCCCAGCCGAGCCCCGACGACCGGTCCAGCGTCACCGAGGCGCACCAGTCACGCGGCACGCCCAGCACCCCCGACCAGGCGTGCTCGATCCGCACCCCGGCCAGCGACGGGAAGAACCCGACCAGCAGCGCCCGCAGCGCCTCCACCGTCGCCGCCTGCGTCGTACCGTCGTTGTCCGTGCGCGAGCCGAAGCGGTACGGCACACCCCGGCCGCCCAGCGCGATCCGCCCGTCCGGCGTGCGCTGCGCGTACATGTACGCGTGCGCCATGTCGCCCAGCGTCTCCCGGCCCGCCCAGCCGATCGTCTCCCACTGCTCCTCGCTCAGCGGCTCGGTCACCACCATCGAGGAGTTCATCGGCAACCACGTCCGACGCTGCCCCTTCAGCCCCGCCGTGAACCCCTCCGTGCAGCGCAGCACGTACGACGCCCGCACCGTCCCGTACGGCGTCACCGCGTGCTTGTCGCGGATCTCCGTCACCGGCGTCGACTCGTGGATCGTCACGCCCAGCGCCTCCACCGCCGCCGCCAGGCCCTTCACCAGCCGCACCGGATGCAGCCGGGCCCCGTGCGGCGTCCACGACGACCCGACCGCGTCCGCGACCCGCACCCGCTCAGCGGTCTCCCGCGCCCCGTACAGCTCGCGGTCCTTCTCCCCGAAGCTCAGCTCATGCTCGTGGAACGCCTTCAGCCGCGCCAACTGCGCGGGCGTACGGGCCACTTCGAGCACCCCGCCCCGGTGGATCCCGGCGTCGATCCCCTCCGCCTCCGCGACCCGGATCACCTCGTCGACGGTCGCGTTCATCGCCCGCTGCAGCCGCACCGCCGCCTCGTGCCCGTGCAGCCGCGCGTACCGGTCCCGGCCCGCGATCCCGTTGTACAGCCAGCCGCCGTTGCGCCCGGAGGCGCCGTAGCCGCAGAACTTACGCTCCAGCACGATGATCCGGAGGAACGGGATCGCCTTCTTCAGGTAGTACGCCGTCCACAACCCGGTGTACCCGCCGCCCACGATCGCCACATCCGCGACCGCGTCCCCCTCGAGCGGCGCCCGCACCGCCGGAAGCCCGTCGTCCGCGAACCAGAAGGACACGCCGCCGTTCACAACACCGCTGGTCATGCTGCTCATGGCCCCGGACGTTAGCCCTTCCCCGCACCCGCTGTCTCCTACGGAATCCGCAGCCCGCGTTATTCACCTGCCCCGCCCGCCGTACCCGGCTAGCGTGCCCGGGGTGATCGACATTCCCGAGGAACTCGCCCGCGCCCAGGAGAAGTTCAACGGAGAGGAAGGCCGCGCCTTCATCGCCGCACTCCCCGACCTGACCGCCGCGTTCCTGGACCGCTGGACGCTGCGCGTCACCGGCACCCCCATGCACGGCGTCAGCGCACTCGTCCTCCCCGTGGTCCGCGCCGACGACACCCCGGCGGTGCTCAAGCTCCAGCTCCGCGACGAGGAGAGCGAAGGCGAACCGATCGCCCTGCGCCTGTGGAGCGGCGACGGGGCGGTCCGCCTCCTGGACCACGACCCGGCCACCGGCACCATGCTCCTGGAACGCCTCGACGCCTCCCGTATGCTCGCGCACGAGCCGGACATCCACGCGTCGGTCCGGCAGATCGCCCTCCTGCTCAGCCACCTGAACCAGACCCCCGCCCCGCCCGGGATGCGCCGCCTCGGCGACATCGCGCAGGCCATGCTCGACAAGACCCCCTGGGCCCTGACCCGCATCCCCGACCCGGAGACCCGACGCATCACCGCCGACTGCGCGGCGGCCCTGCGCGAGGTCGCCGGCGAACCCGGCGACCGTCTCCTCCACTGGGACCTGCACGACGAGAACGTCCTCGCCGCCGACCGCGCCCCCTGGCTCGCCATCGACCCCAAGCCCCTCGCCGGCGACCCCGGCTACGAACTCTGGCCCGCCCTCGCCAACCGCTTCGACCCCGCCGACATCCACTGGCGCTTCGACGCGATGACCGAGGTCATGAACCTGGACCGCCCCCGGGCCCGCGCCTGGACCTACGCCCGCCTCCTGGAGAACATCCTGTGGAACATCGAGGACGGCGACCCGGTGGAGGAACAGCACCTGGAGATCGCACGGCGACTGCGCGCCGGCACGGCATGAAAAAATCCCAGGTCAGTCGGACTGACCCGGGATCCACCAGAGCCCCCTGTCGGATTCGAACCGACGACCTTCGCTTTACAAGAGCGGCGCTCTGACCAGCTGAGCTAAGGAGGCGAGGAGCGGCTCCACTGTACACAGAGCCGATCGCCCCCAGCCACGTACTTACGGCCCCGCCCTCACGGGTTCGAAAGTTTCCGCGAAATTCACAGCCCCGGAGGTACTGACAGACCAGGTGAACGCCAGGTACCGTCCAGTGCCAGTTCACCCTCGTGGACTACACCACACGGAACCACAACGGAATAAGCGCCGCCCACAGCGGAACACCCGTCGTGGCACCACCTTCCTACTCGGATCGTCCGGCACGTTCCTGCCGGTAGAAGGGGGCCCATTCACCATGGCCACAGTTACGTTCGACAAGGCGACCCGGATCTACCCGGGTTCCGACAAGCCCGCCGTCGACGCACTCGACATCTCGATCGAGGACGGGGAGTTCCTCGTTCTGGTCGGCCCGTCCGGCTGCGGCAAGTCCACCTCGCTCCGCATGCTGGCGGGGCTCGAGGACGTGAACGCCGGCGCCATCCGCATCGGTGACCGTGACGTCACGCACCTGCCGCCGAAGGACCGGGACATCGCCATGGTGTTCCAGAACTACGCCCTGTACCCGCACATGACCGTCGCCGACAACATGGGCTTCGCCCTGAAGATCGCCGGCGTGAACAAGGCGGAGATCCGGCAGAAGGTCGAGGAGGCCGCGAAGATCCTCGACCTGACGGAGTACCTGGACCGCAAGCCGAAGGCGCTCTCCGGTGGTCAGCGCCAGCGTGTGGCGATGGGCCGCGCGATCGTGCGTGAGCCGCAGGTGTTCCTCATGGACGAGCCGCTGTCCAACCTGGACGCCAAGCTGCGTGTGTCGACGCGTACGCAGATCGCCAGCCTGCAGCGCCGTCTGGGCATCACCACCGTCTACGTCACCCACGACCAGGTCGAGGCCATGACGATGGGCGACCGTGTGGCGGTCCTCAAGGACGGTCTGCTCCAGCAGATCGACACCCCGCGCAACATGTACGACAAGCCGGCGAACCTGTTCGTGGCCGGCTTCATCGGTTCCCCGGCGATGAACCTGGTCGAGGTGCCGGTCACCGACGGCGGTGTGAAGTTCGGCAACTCGGTGGTGCCGGTGGACCGTGACGCGCTGGCCGCGACCACGGACAAGACGGTCACCGTGGGTGTGCGTCCCGAGCACTTCGACGTGGCGGGCGCCGAGTCGGACCAGGGTCTCGCGGTCACCGTGAACGTCGTCGAGGAACTGGGCGCCGACGCCTACGTGTACGGCACGGCGAAGGTCGGCACGGAGTCGAAGGACCTCGTGGTCCGCGTCAACGGCCGTGACGTCCCGGAGAAGGGCAGCCTGCTGCACGTCGTGCCGCGCTCGGGCGAGACCCACGTGTTCTCGACCTCCACCGGTGCGCGTCTGTCCGACTGACGCTCCCCCGACGCTCGACGAGGGCCCCGCGGCATCTGCCTCGGGGCCCTTCGCGTTGTCGACAAATACCCCGGCACACCGGACGTTTCGAGCAGTGTGCGTCAACGCCGTACCCAGAAATCCGCCCCCTTACATCCCCCGAATCGGTGACAGAATGTCGCCAAATCATCACCGGACGCTACCCTCACTCGCGTGAAGCACTCCACTACCCCTCAGACGCGACGCGGCCGGGGCCCCGCCCGCCGGGTCGGCCGCACCCTCGCCCTCGTCCTGCCCGTCGTCCTGGTGCTCTCCGGGACCCTCGCGGTCGCGCGAGTCAACTGGTCGGGCGGCTCCACCAGCCCGGTGCTCACCGCCGCGGACACCGCCGCGTCCGGCGCCTCCTCGCGTGCCGCCGCTCGCACGCCGCAGGAGGTGCTCCGCGACAAGCTGCTGGTCGAACTGCAGGAGAAGGACCCGGGCGTGGCGCTCACCCACCTCCAGCAGGCCGTGAACGACCGCCCGTCGCTGGCGAAGCACTGCGCCTCCATCGCCCGCGCCCTCGGCAAGGCCGCGGTCCGGGTGTACGGCCCGACGAAGGCCCAGTCCTACGCCCGCCCGGTCTGCGACACCGCCTTCGCCTCGGGAGTCCTCGCCGCCCACCACTGAGCCCTTCACCGACGGCGCCGCTTGAGCGCCCTCCACGCGCGGCGCCCTCGTGAGCGCGTCCACCAGCGGCGCCGCCCTGCGCACCGCCCCGGAGCGGCGCCACCGTGAGCGCCACCACCGGCGCCCGCCCTTGTGCGCCCCTCTGAGCGGCGCCGTTACAAGCGCCTCCCAGCGGTGCCTCTCAGCGGTGCCGCCCTCATGGGCGCCGCCCCCTCGCCGACCGTGCCCGCCCGCCGCCGGGCGGGCGGCAGGGGGCCGCGTACAGTTCGGGCATGACCGATCCGAGTGCCGCGTTGCGCCCCACTCAAGCCGTCGTCCTGGCCGGGGGCCAGGGCTCCCGTCTGCGCCCGTACACCGACGACCGGCCCAAACCGATGGTCGAGATCCCCGGTACGGGGACGCCGATCATCGGCCATCAGCTGTCCTGGCTCGCCGAGGAGGGCGTCACGGACGTGGTGGTCTCCTGCGGCCACCTCGCCGAGGTGCTGCAGAAGTGGCTGGAGAGCGCCGAACTTCCCCTCTCCGTCACCACCGTCGTCGAGACGGAACCCCTCGGCCGTGGCGGCGGCCTGAAGTACGCCGCCGCCCACCTCCCGCGCCCGGACCGCCCCTGGTACGCCACCAACGGCGATATCTGGACCCGCTTCTCGCTGCGCGACATGGCGGATTTCCACACCGAGCGGGACGCCGTCGCCACCCTCGCGCTGGCCCGCCCACGCCTGCCGTGGGGTGCGGTGAAGACCGACGGCTTCGGCCACATCACCGACTTCATCGAGGCCCCGCCGTCGACGTTCGAGATCAACGCGGGTGTCTACGTGTTCTCCCCCGCCTTCGCCGGTCTGCTCCCGGAGCGCGGTGACCACGAGCGCACCACGTTCCCGCATCTGGCCCGTGAGCGCCGACTGGCCGGTTTCCCGATCCCGCAGGGCTCCTACTGGCGCGCCATCGACACGGCGAAGGACCTGACCGAGGCGGCGAAGGAGCTGGCGTCCCAGGGCCGCTGACGCGCCGCGCACACACCAGTGGGGTCCCGCACGGAGCAACTCGTGCGGGGCCCCACAGTCGTACGGCCCTCAGGCCCGGGCGGTCTAGCCCAGCAGGCCGCCCACGAGCCCCGGCCGGTCGTCGGACGAGCCGCCGCCGCCCCCGCTCGGGGTGCCGCTGCCGCCGCCCGTACCGCCGCCGGAGGTGGGTCCGGAGCTGGTGCTCGGGGCCTGTCCCGCCGGGGAGGACTGCTGCGGCGGGGCCTCGCCGCTGCTGCCCTGGGTCTGGCTGGGGGCGCCGGTGGTGGCCCCGGTGTCCCGGGGCGCGTCGGGGGTGCCGGCGTCCGCGGAGGGGCTGGCCGCGCCGGACGTGGCGCCCTGGGAGGGCGAGGTGGAGGCGGACGGGGTGCGCTTCTTGCGCTCGCCGGGTTCCTTCGGCAGCGGGGAGCCGGGCAGTTCGTTGCGCGGCGACTCGCCGGGCCCGGGGACGACCACACGGTCGGTGTCGCGGACCGCGCCGCCGAGGATCGAGCCGACGAGCAGGGTCAGCCCGCACACCACGACGGTGACGAGCGCGCCGCGCCGCAGCACGTACCGGCGCAGGTGCCAGATGTCCGCGCGCGGGCCGAGGCGCCGCCAGGCGCGGCCGGCCAGGCGGCCGTCGACGGAGTAGACGGGCGCACCGGCGATGACCAGCGGGGACCAGGCGGCGAGGTAGAGGATGTCGGTGGTGTCGTAGATGGGGGTGCTCTTGAAGCTGACGGCGATCAGCAGCCCGGCCGAAAGGAGCGCGCCGATGGCGGCGGCGAGGCGCTGCCAGCAGCCGAGGATGGTCAGGACCCCGACGACGACCTGGAGGAAGGCGATGCCGAGCCCGGTGCCGATGGGGTGCTGGAGGGCGAACTGCCGCAGGGGCTCGGCGATGTCCCAGGGGTGGAGGCTGTTCAGCCAGGTCACCAGGGAGCCGCGCTTGCCGCCGTCGAGGTAGGCGGGGTCGCAGAGCTTGCCCATGCCCGCGTAGACGGAGACGAAGCCGAGGGCGACGCGCAGCGGGAGCAGGACGACGCCGAGGTTCATCCGGCGGCCGGGGTAGTAGGCGTGCCGTGCCGGGTCGTCGCCGTGGCGCCGGGAGCGCCGGCCGGTGTCCTGGGCTCCGGTGTCCTGCTGGAGGTCGTGGGCGCCGGTGTCGTACGCGCCGCTGCCGTACGCGCCGGTGTCGTCGAACTCCGGCTGGGCGTAGGCGGGTTCGTCGTAGGCGCTGCCGACGGTGCGCATGGGCGGCAGCAGGGGGCCGTCCTGGGTGCGCTGGGCACCGATGACGGGGGTTTCGAGGGTCTGTTCGGCGGCGGCCTCCTCCCTCCGGCCGTAGCCGCCGTAGCCGTCGTACCCGTCGTATCCGTCGTGGCCGTAGCCGGTGCCGACGCGGGGGATGACCTGGGTGGCCCCGGGGTCGGCGAGCGGCTCGTCGGGGTGCCGGACGCCGCCGTTCCGCACGGCCTGGAGCAGTCGGTGGGCGCCGGTGTCGTCGGGGGCCGAGCGGCCGCTCCAGACGACGGGGCGGCG
>NZ_JAOCQE010000150.1 GCF_025290915.1 Streptomyces sp. 15-116A
GGCCAGGTCAGGCTGCCCGCGACCGCCACCGCCTCCGTGCCGTCCGGCCCTGTCGAGGCGTAGGCGCAGGCGTCGGCCACCGCCGCGCCCGGCGCGCCGAGCAGCGCCCAGACGAGCGCGGCAGCCGCCAAAGCCCGTGCGGTGAGCGTGGATCGGGTCGGTACGAGTGCTTGCACGACGGAGATCATGAGTCGCGCGGGGCCGGGCCACGCCGCAGCACCGGGCGATTGCCCCGAACGAGCGAATACGCCGCCGCCGTGGATGCGCGTGCTCCGGAAAGAAGTCCCCGCCGTGTTGAACACAACAGGTACCCCCGTGCGTACTCATCGTCGAGCGGCGGCACAGCAGGGCGCTGCAACACAACACCCTTGCGATGATGTGGAGTTGACGATGAAGACCTCCTGGCGGACCGCCTCGCTCGTGGCGAGCGCCGCGGCGGTGCTGGCCCTGACGACGGCCTGCGGTCAGGACGCTCCGCCGGCCAGCAGCCAGAACGTGGGTGCCACGGCCGGAGCCGGGGACCTGGCCGGCATCGGCAGCGGAGCCGAGAAGGCGCCCGGCGGCGACGCCCAGGCATCCACCGGCCCGGACGACTCCGCCGGCAAACTGGCCGTCTCCACCAACGCCGAGCTCGGCAAGGTGGTGACCGACGGCCTCGGCCGCACCCTCTACCGCTTCGACCAGGACGCCGCCGAACCGCCCAAGTCCAACTGCGACGGCGACTGCGCCACGACCTGGCCGCCGGTGCCCGCCGACGACGCCGCCGCCGGTGAGGGCATCGACGAGTCGCTGCTCGGCGAGGTCACCCGGGCCGACGGCACCAAGCAGCTCACCATCGGCGGCTGGCCGGCGTACCGCTACGTGAAGGACATCAACGCCGGTGACATCAAGGGCCAGGGCGTGGGCGGCAAGTGGTACGCGCTCAACCCCGAGGGCAAGAAGGCGCAGGCGGCCGAGCAGGCGGGCCTGTCCACCCGCAAGGACCCGAAGCTCGGGGAGATCGTCGTCGACAAGAACGGCATGACGGTCTACCGCTTCATGAAGGACGAGGCCTGGCCCGAGCCCGTGTCCGCCTGCACCGGCGCGTGCCTGCAGAAGTGGCCGGTGGTGGCACCGGTCGACTTCGAGGACACCAAGGGCATCCAGGAGAAGGGCTACATGACCTTCAAGCGCCCCGACGGCGCCGAGCAGCAGACGATCAACTGCTGGCCCATCTACACCTTCGCCGGCGACAAGGCGCCGGGCGACACCAACGGTCAGGGCGTCGGCGGCACCTGGTACGCCGTACGGCCCGACGGAAAGCCGGTCGGAGCGCAGGAGAAGTAGCAACCTCCCCAGGGTGTCGTCCACTCCGGCGCCCCCGACCCCGGTCCGCCCCCGCGCATCACACGCGGGGGCGGACCGTTTTGCCGGGAACACCACCGGAAACGGGGGGAATTGCCGTACTGATCCGGGGTTCAGTACACGCACGTGCCGCTGGCAGTGACCGGGAACGGATGGTCAATTTCCGTTTCGGGTCGCCCCTTTGGCGGGCGATCAGTAGCCTCTGCTCGAACACCGGATCGCCTACGCCTCGGAGAGATACATGGAGCGTCCCGCCTGGGCCCCACGGAGCATCGACATCACGGTGCCGAGCGTTTCCCGGATGTACGACTACTACCTGGGCGGTTCGCACAATTTCGAGGTCGACCGGGAAGCGGCCCGCAGGGCCATGGAGTTCATGCCGGGACTGCCCAAGATCATGCAGGCGAACCGGGCGTTCATGCGGCGGGCGGTGCGCTTCGCCGTCGGCGAGGGCATCACCCAGTTCCTGGACATCGGGTCCGGCATACCCACCTTCGGCAATGTGCACGAGGTGGCGCAGGCGGCCGACCCCGGGGCGCGGGTGATGTACGTCGACCACGACCCGGTCGCCGTGGCCCACAGCCAGGCGGTTCTGGAGGGCAACGACAACGCCGGCATCCTCGCCGCCGACCTCCGCAAGCCGCGGGAGATCCTGGACAGCGCCGAGGTGCACGAACTGATAGACCTGAATCGGCCAGTCGCGCTGCTTCTCGTTGCCATACTTCACTTCGTGGAAGACACGGACGACCCGTACACGGCGGTGACCGAACTGCGCGAGGCTCTCGCGCCCGGCAGCATGCTCGTGCTCACCCATGCCTCCTACGAGGGCATTCCGCTGCCGCCGGAGCGGGCCGGGGGAGCGGTGGACGTCTACAAGAACATCCGCAACCCGCTGATCATGCGCTCGCGCGACGAGATCGCGCGGTTCTTCGAGGGGTACGACATGGTGGAACCCGGACTGGTGTCGCCGCCGCGCTGGCGGCCGGACACCGCGCCGGAGGACGAGGATCCGTATGCGTTCTCCGGTTTCGCGGGCGTGGGGCGCAAGGCGTGAGCGCACAGCCGGACGGGCCGGAGGACAGACTGCGCCGGTTCGCGACGATCTGGAGCCGGGCGGTCTTCCCGGTGACCTCGACGTCGTCGACCCGGCCCGAGCTGGAGGAGCAACTGCTGCCCGAGGCCCGGCGGTTGAGCGAGGCGCTGCGCGCCCGGGTGTTCGACGCCGAGGCGGGCCGGGCGGCCGGCGCCGCCCTGGTCGAGGCACACTGCACCGACCCGGACGCGCTCAGCCGCACCCTCGACTGCGTGGACGCCTACCTGGTTCTGTACTGCGGCGGCGACGGCGACCGCGAGGATCTCCGGGCGCGCTGCGCCCGGCTCCAGCACGCCATGGCCGCAGGGTTCGCCGAGGCGCTGCGCCGGCGGACCCTGGCCGAGCAGGAGGCCGTCGCTCAGGCCGCGCTGCGCGCCCAGGGCGTCGTGGCGCAGGCCCTGCACGCCACCGAGGCGAGGTTCCGCGCGGTGTTCGAGGGCGCGGCCATAGGGATCGGCATCGCCGACCTCGAGGGCAACGTCCTCCAGGTCAACGGTGCCCTGCGGCGCATGTTCGGCCTGTCGGAGCAGACGCTGCGCGGCCGTAACGTCATCCAGTGGACCCATCCCGACGATGCCCCGCAGACCTGGAAGCTCTACGAGGAGCTGGTGCGCGGCGAACGCGAGCACTACCACGTGGAGAAGGCGTTCTACCGTCCTGACGGAACGGTCCTGTGGACCAACCTCACCGTCTCCCTGCTGCGCGACCCCGACGGCAACCCGCAGTACCAGCTGGCCCTCATGGAGGACACCACCGAGCGCCGCCTGCTCAACCTCCGGCTGCGCTACGAGGCCACCCACGACGCGCTGACCGGTCTGCCCAACCGCACGTTCTTCTTCGAGCGCCTGGAGAAGGCGCTGAGCGCCGGCGAGGGCCAGCGGTTCGGCCTGTGCTATCTCGACCTGGACGGCTTCAAGACCGTCAACGACAGTCTCGGCCACGCGGCCGGCGACCGCCTGCTCGTCGAGGTCGCCGACCGCCTCCAGTCCTGCGCGACGGCGCCCGGCGAGATGGTCGCCCGGCTCGGCGGCGACGAGTTCGTCGCCCTGACCACCGGCCCCGACACCCGGCGCACGGTCGACGAGCTCGCCGCCCGCATCATGAACGCGCTGCTCGCCCCCATCAGCATCGACGGCCGGGAACTGACCGTGCGCGGCAGCATCGGCATCGTCGAGGGCCCCGCCGGGGAGCGCAGCGCGGCGGAGGTGCTGCGCAGCGCCGACATCACCATGTACCGGGCCAAGTCGGCGGGCGGCAACCGCTTCGAGCTGGCCGACCCGGAGGCGGACGCCCGCGCCATCACCCGGCACGGCCTGACCACGGCGCTGCCCACGGCTCTCGAACGCGGTGAGTTCTTCATCGAGTACCAGCCGCTGGTGCATCTCGGCGACGGCAGTGTCCGGGGCGCCGAGGCCCTGGTCCGCTGGCTGCACCCGCAGCACGGCGTGCTGTCCCCCGACCGCTTCATCCCGCTCGCCGAGCACACCGGCCTGATCGTCCCGCTCGGCCGCTGGGTCCTGGAGCAGTCCGTGCGCCAGGCCCGCGCGTGGCAGGAACGCAACGGCGGCACCGACGCCGTCGGCCCGCTGCGGATCAACGTCAACCTCTCGCCCTGCCAGCTGACCCACCCCGGCCTGGTCCAGGACACCGTGGAGATCCTGGAACGCACGGGCGTCGAACCCAGCGCCCTGTGCCTGGAGGTCACCGAGTCCGCCCTCATCGGCGCCGACGACGACCTCCTCAAACCCCTGCGCCGCCTCGCCGAGATGGGCGTCGACATCGCCCTCGACGACTTCGGCACCGGCTACTCCAACCTCGCCAACCTGCGCCGCCTCCCGGTGAGCATCCTCAAACTGGACCGCTCCTTCACCCAGAGCATGCAGCAGTTCCCGGCGGACCCGGTCGACCTCAAGATCGTCGAGGGTATCGTCTCCCTCGCCCACAGCCTCGACCTCGCGGTCACGGTCGAGGGCGTCGAAACAGGCGCCCAGGCCGAACAACTCCGCATACTCGGCTGCGACACAGCCCAGGGCTGGTACTACGCCCGCCCGGGCCCCCCGGAAAGCCTCCACGACCTGACGCTGGCGGATGCAACTCCCTGAAGGGGCGCGGGGAACTGCGCGACAAGCCACAACGAACCCACACCCCCGAACGGCGCTGAACCCCTACGGCGCCAGGGGGCAGCTCACCGCTCCAACAGCATCCGCTGCAACTCCCGCGCAGCCCGAGGCGGAGCAACATCACTGCGATGAGCCAGCGCAATCGTCCGATGCAACCCCGGCCGTGCCAGCGGAGTGACGCGCAACCCCCGCCCCGACCGTGCCGCCACCATCCGAGGCACAACGGCATAACCGAGCCCCGCCCGCACAAACCCCAGCACCGCGTCCATCTCACCCCCCTCCACAGCGAAATCCGGCTCGAACCCAGCGGAGCGACACGCCGCGACGGTCAACTCCCGCAGGTCGTACCCGTGCCGGAACATCACCAGCCGCTCGCCCTCCAGGTCGGCGATGCGGACGGCACGCCGTCCCCGCCCCGGCTTCGGCGCGTCCGGGGACGACACCACGACCAGGTCCTCCCGCAGCAGCTCCACCGTGGTCAGCGCGGGTGACGGCGTCGGCAGCGGCAGCACCACCAGCGCCAGATCCAGCGCACCGCGCGCCAGCTCCCGCACCAGGTCGTGCGAGCCGCCCTCCTCGATCATCAGCCTGATCCCCGGATAACGGTCGTGGAAGGCCCGCAGCACGTCCGGCAGCAGCCCCGTGCACAGACTCGGCGTCGCCCCCAGCCGCACCCGCCCGCTGCGTAGCTGCACCAGCTCCTGCACCTCGTGCCGCGCGGTGTCCGCGTCGGCCAGGATCCGCCGGGCCAGCGGCAGCAGCGCCTCGCCCGCGTCGGTCAGCGTGATGTTGCCGCGGGCCCGCAGGAACAGATCCGCGCCCAGTTCCCGCTCCAGCGCCTTGATCTGCTGCGACAGCGACGGCTGCGCCACATGGACCGCCTCGGCGGCCCGCGTGAAGTGCCGGGTCTCGGCGACGGCCACGAAGTACTGGAGCTGCTGGAACTGCATACGGCCATCATAGACAGTGCATAGGCACTCCCTATCGAAACGAGCTCATCCATGTCTTGGACCGATGGGGCCCTCCGGCCCTAGCGTCTGATGCCATGGCTCTGGCAACGCGGACGGACCGACGGCCGTCCATGGCACGCACCGTGTGGGACTCGACCGTCGGCAAGAAGACCGTGATGGCGGTCAGCGGACTGATCATGCTGCTGTACCTGGTCGTCCACATGATCGGCAACCTGAAGATCTTCTTCGGGGCCGGTGAGTTCAACCACTACGCGCACTGGCTGCGCACCGTCGGCGAGCCCTTCATGCACTACGAGTGGACGCTGTGGCTGGTCCGCGTCGTCCTCGTCGTGGCCGTCGTCGCGCACGCCGTGTCCGCGTACCAGCTCAGCCGCCGCGACATCAAGGCGCGCCCCAGCAAGTACGTGCACAAGAAGCCGCGGGCGAGCTACGCGACCCGCACCATGCGCTGGGGCGGGATCATCCTCGGCCTGTTCATCGTCTGGCACATCCTCGACCTGACCACCGGCACCGTGCACACCGGCGGCTTCGAGAGCGGCAAGCCCTACCAGAACGTCGTGGACACCTTCTCCACCTGGTACGGCAATGTCATCTACCTCGTCGCGATGCTCGCCCTCGGACTGCACATCCGGCACGGCTTCTGGTCCGCCGCCCAGACCCTCGGCGCCGGCAGCCGCACCCGCGACCGCGCCCTGAAGACCGTCGCCAACGTCCTCGCGCTGCTGCTCACGGCCGGCTTCATCGCCGTACCCGTGGCCGTCATGACCGGAGTGGTGAGCTGACCCATGACTACCTACGCCGACTACACGACCGGCGAACCGGTCGTCGACACCAAGGCCCCCGCCGGCCCGATCCACGAACGCTGGGACAAGCGCCGCTTCGAGGCCAAACTGGTCAACCCCGCCAACCGGCGCAAGCACACGGTGATCGTGGTGGGCACGGGCCTCGCGGGCGGCTCGGCCGGCGCGACCCTCGCCGAACAGGGCTACCACGTCGTCCAGTTCTGCTACCAGGACTCCCCGCGCCGCGCCCACTCCATCGCCGCGCAGGGCGGCATCAACGCGGCGAAGAACTACCGCAACGACGGCGACTCCATCCACCGCCTGTTCTACGACACCGTCAAGGGCGGCGACTTCCGCGCCCGCGAATCCAACGTGCACCGCCTCGCGCAGATCTCCGTCGAGATCATCGACCAGTGCGTGGCGCAGGGCGTGCCGTTCGCCCGCGAGTACGGCGGCCTGCTCGACACCCGCTCCTTCGGCGGCGTGCAGGTGTCGCGGACCTTCTACGCCCGCGGCCAGACGGGTCAGCAGCTGCTGCTGGGCGCGTATCAGGCGCTGTCCCGGCAGATCGCCGCCGGCAACGTCGAGATGCACCCGCGCACCGAGATGCTCGACCTCATCGTCGTCGACGGGCGGGCGCGCGGCATCGTCGCCCGGGATCTGATCACCGGGAAGATCGACACGTACTTCGCGGACGCCGTCGTGCTGGCGAGCGGCGGTTACGGCAACGTCTTCTACCTGTCGACCAACGCCATGAACTCCAACGCGACCGCGATCTGGCGGGCGCACCGGCGCGGCGCCTACTTCGCCAACCCCTGCTTCACCCAGATCCACCCCACCTGCATCCCGCGCACCGGCGACCACCAGTCCAAGCTGACGCTGATGAGCGAGTCGCTGCGCAACGACGGCCGGATCTGGGTGCCCAAGGCCAAGGGCGACACCCGGCCGCCGCACCAGATCCCGGAGGACGAGCGCGACTACTACCTGGAGCGCATCTACCCGTCCTTCGGCAACCTGGTCCCCCGCGACATCGCCTCCCGCGCCGCGAAGAACGTCTGCGACGAGGGCAGGGGAGTGGGCCCCGGCGGCCAGGGCGTCTACCTGGACTTCGCCGACGCCATCAAGCGGATGGGCCGGAAGGCCGTCGAGGCCAAGTACGGCAACCTCTTCGACATGTACCAGCGGATCACCGACGAGGATCCGTACGAGGTGCCGATGCGGATCTACCCCGCCGTGCACTACACGATGGGCGGCCTGTGGGTCGACTACGACCTCCAGACCACCATCCCGGGCCTGTTCGCGATCGGCGAGGCCAACTTCTCCGACCACGGCGCCAACCGGCTCGGCGCGTCGGCGCTGATGCAGGGCCTCGCCGACGGCTACTTCGTGCTGCCGGCCACCATCAACGACTACCTCGCCCGCAACCCGCACAAGGACGAGGTGGACGCCGGTCACCCGGTGGTCCAGGAGGTCGTGTCCGAGACCGAGGCCCGGCTGCGCAGGCTGCTCGCCGTGGACGGCGACCGTACGCCCGACTCCTTCCACCGTGAACTCGGCGAGCTGATGTGGGAGTTCTGCGGAATGGCCCGTAGCGACGCCGGGCTGCGCAAGGCGCTCGAGCGGATCCCGCAGATCCGCGAGGAGTTCTGGCGGCGGATCAAGGTCCCGGGGACGGGCGAGGAGTTCAACCAGTCCCTGGAGAAGGCGAACCGCATCGTCGACTATCTGGAGCTCGCCGAGCTGATGTGCCTCGACGCGCTGCACCGCACGGAGTCCTGCGGCGGGCACTTCCGGGAGGAGTCCCAGACACCGGACGGCGAGGCGGCGCGCAAGGACGAGGAGTTCTCGTACGCGGCGGCCTGGGAGTTCACCGGTACCGGCTCCGCCCCCGTCCTGCACAAGGAAGACCTGGTCTTCGAGTACGTCCACCCCACTCAGCGGAGCTACGCATGAAGCTCACCCTGCGCGTCTGGCGGCAGAAGAACGCCGACGCCGAAGGCGCCATGTCCACGTACGAGGTGGACGGCATCTCGCCCGACATGTCGTTCCTGGAGATGCTCGACACGCTCAACGAGGACCTCATCCTGCGCGGTGAGGACCCCGTCGCCTTCGACCACGACTGCCGCGAGGGCATCTGCGGCGCGTGTTCGCTCGTCATCAACGGCGACGCGCACGGGCCCGAGCGCACCACCACCTGCCAGTTGCACATGCGGTCCTTCAAGGACGGCGACACGATCGACATCGAGCCGTGGCGGGCGGCGGCCTTCCCGGTGGTGAGGGACCTGGTGGTCGACCGGTCCGCGTTCGACCGGATCATCCAGGCCGGCGGCTACATCACCGCGCCGACGGGTGCGGCGCCGGAGGCGCATGCCACGCCGGTGCCGAAGCCGGACGCCGACTTCGCGTTCGAGCACGCGGAGTGCATCGGGTGCGGGGCGTGTGTGGCGGCGTGCCCCAACGGTGCGGCGATGCTGTTCACGTCGGCGAAGGTCAATCATCTGAATGTGCTGCCGCAGGGGGCGCCCGAGCGGGAGACTCGGGTGCTGGACATGGTGGCGCAGATGGACGAGGAGGGGTTCGGGGGGTGCACGCTCACGGGTGAGTGTGCGACGGCTTGTCCCAAGGGGATTCCGCTCATGTCCATCACCAGCATGAACAAGGAGTGGTTGCGGGCTACGCGGAAGGTGTCGAAGCGGTAGCGCCGCTGACGTCGGTCAAGAAGAAAAACGTTCGCCGAATCGTGCGGACGGGCGGGGTCGGGAGTGGTGCTCATCCCGGCCCCGTCTCGTATTCAGCATTCTCACATCCGCTCTCCCCGTTCAGGTCATGTGCGCGACAGCCGGCCCCGGGACAAACAGGGGTGTCCCCAGCTCCCCGCTCCCGCGCGTGACCAGGAGAGTGCCATGACCGGCGTACTGACTGCCGCCCCCACCCGCTACACCGTCGGCCTTGCTCGTGACGAAGAGGATGTGCGGGCAGCGCAGCGGCTGCGGCACGACGTGTTCGCCGGGGAGATGGGCGCTCTGCTGTCCGGCCCGCAGCCGGGGCTCGACATCGACCCCTTCGACGCCTACTGCGATCACCTGCTCGTGCGTGAGGAGGTCAGCGGGCAGGTCGTCGGGACCTACCGGCTGCTGCCGCCCGAGCGGGCGGCGATCGCCGGGCGGCTGTACGCGGAGGGCGAGTTCGAGATGTCCGCGCTCGACGCGATCCGGCCGGGGCTGGTCGAGGTCGGGCGGTCCTGTGTGCACCCCGGGCACCGTGACGGGACGGTCATCGGCCTGATCTGGGCCGGGATCGCCCGGTACATGGTCGAGCACGGTCACGAGTGGCTGGCGGGCTGCTGCTCGGTGCCGCTGGCCGACGGGGGCACGCTGGCCTCGGCCACCTGGGAGCGGGTGCGGGAACGGCACCTCGCCCCGGAGGAGTACCGGGTACGGCCCCTGCTGCCCTGGACGCCCGGCGACCCGGGCACCGCCCGCGCGGAGCTGCCCGCGCTGCTGCGCGGCTATCTCCGCCTCGGTGCCTGGGTGTGCGGGGAGCCGGCGCACGACGTGGACTTCGGGGTCGCGGACTTCTACGTCCTGCTGCCGATGAGCCGGGTCAATCCGCGCTATCTGCGGCACTTCCTCTCGCTCGTCCCCGCCTGATGAGCGTCTGGCTGCCCGGTGCGCCCTGCACCCCGCGGGGCTGTGTGGAGCCGACGGCCACGGCGGTGGCGGTGCCGCGGGCCGTGCTGCGGCTGGCGGGCGTCGCCGTTCTGGTGCTCGCCGCGGTCGTGCTCGTGCCGTGCGGCCGGTGGATACCGGGCGGTGCGGTGCGGCGCTGGTGCCGGTGGGTGGTGCGGGCGGCCGGGGTCCGGGTCCGGATCGCCGGTGCCGCCGCGCCCAGCGGCGGGCTGCTGCTCGTCGCCAATCACATCTCGTGGCTGGACGTGCCGCTGCTCTCCGCGGTCCGTCCGGCGCGCATGCTGGCCAAGGCGGAGATACGCCGGTGGCCGGTGGCCGGACCGCTGGCCGCGCGCGGCGGTGCGCTGTTCATCGAGCGTGACCGGCTGCGCGCGCTGCCGGAGACGGTCGCCCGGATCGCCGGGGAGCTGGAACGGGGCGCGGCGGTCGCCGTGTTCCCGGAGGGCAGCACCTGGTGCGGGCGCGCCCAGGGGACCTTCCGCCGGGCCGTCTTCCAGGCGGCCCTGGACGCGGGTGTCCCGGTCCAGCCGGTCCGCATCCGCTATCGGACCGACCGGGGCACGCCTGCCACCGCGCCCGCCTTCGTCGGCGACGACACGCTGCTCGCGTCGCTGTGGCGGGTGGCCTCGGCCCGCCGGCTCCTCGCCGATGTGGAGGTGCTGCCTCCGATACCGCCGGGCCGTCACACCGACCGCCGCGCACTGGCCGCCGCCGCGCAGCCTGGGGAGTGCACGGGCGGGCCGCGGCATGCCGCACCCCGGGGAGTTCACGAACGGGCGGTGGCATCCCCCAGGCCGGTGAGCCGGGCCAGCCTGCGGTACGAGTCGAGCAGGGCCTCGCGGTCGTAGGTGCTGGTGGTGACCAGGACCTCCTGGGCGCCGGTCTCCTTCAGCACCGTCTCCAGCTCCTCCGCCAGCTGCTCCTCGGTGCCGGCGATGTGACCGGAGAGGCCGGACTGGTAGAAGCCACGCTCCTTGGCGGTCATCGGCAGCGCGTCGACCCGCTCGGCCGGCGGCAGCGGCGGGAAGGTGCCGTGCGTGCGGGAGTACGCCATCGACCAGGCCTCCGGTATCAGCAGGCGCCGGGCCCCCTCGTCGGTGGCGGCCACGGCGATCGTCCCGGAGATCACGACGTACGGCTCGCTCGCCCAGGGGGAGGGGCGGAACGCCGCCCGGTACGTGTCGATGCCGCGCAGCATCCGGTCACGGCCGCGCAGGTCGCCGATGACCATCGGCAGCCCGGCGCGGGCGGCGATCGTGGCGCCCTCACCCATGGCCAGCACGAACGGGGGGACCGTCAGGCCCTCGGCGGGCCGGGCGTGCACCCCGGTGGGGGACGTGCCGCGGAACCAGCCGAGCAACTCCTCGAGCTGGGCGGCGAAGTCCTCGGCGTCGCCCTGGTCCCGTCCGAGCGCCTTGCGCACGCCGTCCGTGAAGCCGACGGAGCGGCCGAGGCCCATGTCGATCCGGCCGGGGAACAGGGACTCCAGCACCCCGAACTGCTCGGCCACCACCAGCGGCCGGTGGTTGGGCAGCATCACCCCGCCGGTGCCGACGCGGATCGTGCGCGTCGCGCCCGCGACCGCGGCGGCCAGGACGGTCGGCGCCGAACCGGCCACGCCGGGCACGCCGTGGTGCTCGGACACCCAGAACCCGTGGTAGCCGAGCCGCTCCACCTCCCGCGCCAGCCGCACGGTGTCCCGCAGCGCCTCGGGGCCGGTGCGGCCCTCACGGGTGCGCGAGCGGTCGAGAACGGAGAAGCGGGCCGAGGCGATCACGGAGCTCATACAAGGTTCAACGCAGGACGGGACCGGGGATTCCTCACCGGGTCATGTCGTGGCCCTGACTAGGCTGGGCGTCGTGACCGACAGCAGCAGGCGGCCGCTGGCCGTGTTCGACCTGGACAACACGCTCGCCGACACCGCGCACCGGCAGAGGTTCCTGGAGCGCAGACCGCGTGACTGGGACGCCTTCTTCGCCGCGGCCCCGCAGGACCCGCCGCTCGCGGAGGGCGTCGCGCTGGTGCGCGAGAGCGCCCGCGAGTGCGAGATCGTCTACCTCACCGGGCGCCCCGAACGCTGCCGCCGCGACACCCTGGACTGGCTCGCCGCCCACGGGCTGCCCGAGGGCACCGTCCACATGCGCGGCGACGCCGACCGCCGCCCCGCCCGCTACACCAAGCTGGCCATCCTGCGCCGCCTCGCCCGCACCCGGGACGTCCGAGTCCTCGTGGACGACGACGAACTGGTCTGCGAGGACGCCCGCCGCGCGGGCTTCACCGTCCTGCAGGCCCGCTGGGCGAGTCCGTCGGGCGAGCTCAAGGCGGCCCAGGAGCGTGAGGGCCGTACCTAGAACGGGCGGGCGGGTCTATTCCGTGTCCTCCAGGCGGAAGCCGACCTTCAGGCCCACCTGCCAGTGCGCGATCCGGCCCTCCTCGATCTGGCCGCGCACCTGGGTCACCTCGAACCAGTCCAGATTGCGCAGCGTCTGCGAGGCACGTTCGATGCCGTTGCGGATCGCCTGGTCGACGCCGTCGGGCGAGGTGCCGACGATCTCCGTGACCCGGTAGGTGTGGTTCGACATACGGGTGCTCCTCTCCCTGACGGCTTCTCCGGCCCGGCGGTGCCGCCTGTGTCACACGTCACTCCACCGTGCCCCAAGCCGTGGCGGAGCGCGAGACGTCGGCTCCGTATGCCCTACGCCCTTGACCTTCCGTATTGGTCCATACCAAGATGCGGGACACCCGGACGAGCTCCCGCTCTCCCCCCACGTCGGGCCCAGCACCCCTGTCCGTCAGACAGAAACAGGACCCCACGTGAGACGTCGACTGCTCGCCCTCGTCTGTGTGTCCGCCGCCCTGCTCAGCGGCTGCGGGGTGTTGCCGGGCGGCGAAGCCGAACGGCGCACCGTCACCGTGTGGCTGATGCGGCACAGCGCCTCCCAGGAATTCCTCGACCGCTTCACCGAGGACTTCGAACGCACCCACTCCGGCCTCGAACTCGACATCCGCATCCAGGAATGGACCGGCATCGGCGAGAAGGTCCAGAGAGCGCTGGACGGCGGCAGCCAGGGCGCCCCCGATGTCATCGAGGTCGGAAACACCCAGGTCGCCCAGTACGCCGAGGGCGGCGATCTGCACGAACTCACCCTGGAGGCGGTGCGCGACTGGGACCCGGACAAGGCCTGGCTGCCCGGCCTCGCCGAACCGGGCCGGTGGGGCACCAGCCAGTACGGCATCCCCTGGTACGCCGCCAACCGGGTCGTCATCCACCGCAAGGACCTCTTCCGGCAGGCCGGGATCACCGCACCGCCGAAGACCCAGGCGGAGTGGCTCACGGTCACCGAGAAGCTCGACACCGGGGGGAACCAGGGCATCTACCTGGCCGGCCAGGACTGGTACACGCTCGCCGGGTTCATCTGGGAGGCGGGCGGCGAGCTCGCCGAGGAACGCGGCGGCGTCTGGCGGGGCGCGCTGGACTCCGAGAAGGCGCTGCGCGGCATGGACTTCTACCGCCGGCTCCAGGCACTCGGCGACGGACCGGTCGACGCCGACGAGGAACACCCGCCGCAGGCCGAGGTGTTCGCCCGGGGCGACGTGGCGCAGATCGTCGCCGTCCCCGGGCTGGCCCGGGCGATCCTGCAGCAGAATCCCGAACTCAAGGGCAAACTGGGCTACTTCCCCGTCCCCGGGATCACCGCAGGCGAGCCCGGCGCCGTCTTCACCGGCGGCTCCGACCTGGTCGTCCCGGCGAACACCGATGTCAAGGACGCCGCCGTCGAGGTCGTCTCCGCCCTCGCCGGCGAGAAGTGGAACACCGAACTGGCCCGCACCATGGACTACGTCCCCAACAAGACCACGCTCGCCGACGCCGTGGCCGGGCAGGAGGCCGTCGCGGCCATGGCGGCCGGAGCCGCACAGGGCCGCGCGACCCCCATCACCCCCAACTGGGGTGCCGTCGAGGCGGACAACCCGATCAAGGAGTACATGACCAAGGTGCTCACCGGGGCCGACCCGGCCGCCGAGGCCGAGAGGGCCTCCCGCCGGATCACCGAGGCCCTGAACCCCGACGTGCAGTGACCGGCGGGCCGCCCGGCCCTCGGGCGCCCCGTGCTCAGCGACTTGTGCTCAGTGCCCCGAGCTCAACGCACCGAGCTCAACGCACCGAGCTCAGCGCACCGTGCTCAGCGACAGCGCGAAGCGGCCCTCCTCGTCCGTCCACCAGCGGGTCAACTCCAGCCCCGCGGCGGCCAGTTCCGCGCGGACGCCCGCCTCGCGGAACTTCGCCGAGACCTCGGTGCGCAGCTCCTCGCCGGCCGCGAAGTCGACGGCGAGGTCCAGCGCGGGCACCTTCACCGTCTGCGCCGCGCGGGAGCGCAGCCGCATCTCGATCCACTCCCGCTCGGCGTCCCACAGGGCGACATGTTCGAAGCCGTCCGGATCGAAGTCGGCGCCCAGCTCCCGGTTGATCACGGTCAGCACGTTCTTGTTGAACGCGGCCGTCACCCCGGCGCTGTCGTCGTACGCCCGGACCAGCACCTTCTCGTCCTTGACCAGGTCCGTGCCGAGCAGCAGACCGTCGCCGGGGGAGAGCAGCGCGCGGACCGAGGCCAGGAACGCGGCCCGCTCCTCGGGGAGCAGATTGCCGATGGTGCCGCCGAGGAAGGCCACGAGGCGCGGCCCCGGCGCCTCCGGCAGCGTCAGCCGGCCCGTGAAGTCGGCGATCAGCGCGTGCACCCGCAGCCCGGGCCGCTCGGCGGCGAGCGCCTCACCGGCCTGGGTGAGGGCGCTGTCACTGACGTCGACGGGCACGTAGGTGTGCAGCTCGGTGAGGGCGTCGATCAGATACCGCGTCTTCTCCGAGGAGCCGGAGCCCAGTTCGACCAGGGTGCGGGCGCCGGCCGCCGCGGCGATCTCGCCCGCGCGGGCGAGCAGGATCTCGCGCTCGGCGCGCGTCGGGTAGTACTCGGGCAGTTCGGTGATCTTCTCGAACAGGTCGCTGCCGTGGGCGTCGTAGAACCACTTCGGCGGCAGCGTCTTGGGTGTGCTCGTCAGGCCCTGCCGGACATCGGCGCGCAGGGCGGCGCCGGTGGTGTCCTCGGGCAGCGTGCGGGTGATGCGGAACGGGCTCACGTACGGGGCTCCTTCGGTGACGCGGCTCGGGCGGGGCCCGGGGCGGGGGCGGGCGCCAGATCGTCGGTCGGCTCTTTCAGCGGGGTGAGCAGCACGTCCGTGCGGCTCGCCGTGAGCAGGGTGCGGTCGGGGACCTCCTGCCAGTGCGGGTCGTCGTCGAAGGGCTCGGAGGCCACGACGGTGCCGCCGCCGGGCCGGGCCAGGTACCACAGCGTGTCGCCCCAGGCGGTCGCCGTGACCGTGTCACCGTTGGTGAGCAGCACGTTCAGCCGGGAGCCGGGGGCGGCAGCGGCGACCTCCGTCACCGTGTCGGCCAGCGCCTGGCCCTCCTCGTCGCCGGCCCTGAGCCGGGCCAGCACCAGCGCCCAGACGAACGCCGAGTCGTTGCGGGCCTCCAGCGCCAGCAGGTCCTCGGCCGGCAGGGTGGACACCAGCGGTGTGAGGGCGCCCGGCCAGCCGGCGACGGCCCCGTTGTGGCTGAACAGCCAGGTCCC
>NZ_JAOCQE010000151.1 GCF_025290915.1 Streptomyces sp. 15-116A
CGGCGGACGGCGCCCGCTGGGTAGCGGCGGTTACGGTGGTAACCGTGCTGGCCTTGGTGCGCGTACCGGTCCAGGAGCCCCCCTCGAACCGGTCGACCGCGGGGCCCGGCGGACGGACTGCCGCGGGGCCCGGGGGCCGCGGTGCCGGTGGTGTCGTCGCCGGGCGTCGTACTCGTGAGGCCGCCGGACGAGCTGCCGGGCAGCCGGTTGCCGCAGCCGGCCCTCGCCCCGAGGCAGGGGCGCTCGCCGCTCCCCGGCCCCGGACGGTCGGCGATCGCAAGGGCCGTCTCGGGCGGTTTCCCGGCGTCCCGCGCAGCCGGTCGTCCGAGGAACCCCCGGTGCGGGCCCGGCGGGGGGTACGAGATCCTCGCGAGGTGCCCGGCGAAGCACTCCGCGAGGTGCCGCACGAACCGTCGCGTGCCCCACATTTTCGAGCTCCATAACCGATCAACCTCCGCATCCTCCCAGGTCAGACGCTTATTGCGTGTAAGGGATGGATAAGAGTTGAGTCGGGCAGACTCAGCTCTGTTGACCCCGCGTCGGGCGTCAGGCATGCTTGAGTCCGTTCCACTCAAGTCAGCTGGAGGAATCGAAATGGCACGTGCGGTCGGCATCGACCTGGGCACGACTAACTCCGTCGTCAGCGTTCTGGAGGGCGGCGAGCCCACCGTCATCACCAACGCCGAGGGCGCCAGGACCACGCCTTCCGTCGTCGCCTTCGCCAAGAACGGTGAGGTGCTGGTCGGTGAGGTGGCCAAGCGCCAGGCCGTGACCAACGTCGACAGGACCATCCGGTCGGTCAAGCGCCACATGGGCACCGACTGGAAGATCAACCTGGACGGCAAGGACTTCAACCCGCAGCAGATCAGCGCCTTCGTGCTGCAGAAGCTGAAGCGGGACGCCGAGGCGTACCTGGGCGAGAAGGTGACCGACGCGGTCATCACCGTCCCGGCGTACTTCAACGACGCCGAGCGCCAGGCGACCAAGGAGGCCGGCGAGATCGCCGGTCTGAACGTGCTGCGCATCGTCAACGAGCCGACGGCCGCCGCCCTGGCGTACGGCCTCGACAAGGACGACCAGACGATCCTCGTCTTCGACCTCGGTGGCGGTACCTTCGACGTCTCCCTGCTGGAGATCGGCGACGGTGTCGTCGAGGTGAAGGCCACCAACGGTGACAACCACCTCGGTGGTGACGACTGGGACCAGCGCGTCGTCGACTACCTGGTCAAGCAGTTCCAGTCGGGCCACGGCGTGGACCTGTCCAAGGACAAGATGGCGCTCCAGCGCCTGCGTGAGGCCGCCGAGAAGGCGAAGATCGAGCTGTCCAGCTCCACCGAGACCTCGATCAACCTGCCCTACATCACCGCCTCCGCCGAGGGCCCCCTGCACCTCGACGAGAAGCTGACCCGCGCCCAGTTCCAGCAGCTGACCGCGGACCTCCTCGAGCGCTGCAAGACGCCGTTCCACAACGTCATCAAGGACGCCGGCATCTCCATCAACGAGATCGACCACGTCGTCCTCGTCGGTGGCTCCACCCGTATGCCCGCCGTCGCCGAGCTCGTCAAGGAGCTGACCGGCGGCAAGGAGGCCAACAAGGGTGTGAACCCGGACGAGGTCGTCGCCATCGGCGCCTCGCTCCAGGCCGGTGTCCTCAAGGGCGAGGTCAAGGACGTCCTGCTGCTCGACGTCACCCCGCTGTCCCTCGGTATCGAGACCAAGGGCGGCATCATGACCAAGCTGATCGAGCGCAACACGACGATCCCGACCAAGCGCTCGGAGATCTTCACCACGGCCGAGGACAACCAGCCGTCGGTGCAGATCCAGGTCTACCAGGGCGAGCGCGAGATCGCGGCGTACAACAAGAAGCTCGGCATGTTCGAGCTGACCGGTCTGCCCCCGGCGCCGCGCGGCGTCCCGCAGATCGAGGTCTCCTTCGACATCGACGCCAACGGCATCATGCACGTCACGGCGAAGGACCTCGGCACCGGCAAGGAGCAGAAGATGACCGTCACCGGCGGCTCCTCGCTCCCGAAGGAAGAGGTCGACCGCATGCGCGAGGAGGCCGAGCGCTACGCGGAGGAGGACCACAAGCGCCGCGAGGCCGCCGAGTCCCGCAACCAGGGCGAGCAGCTCGTCTACCAGACCGAGAAGTTCCTCGCGGACAACGAGGACAAGGTCCCCGGCGAGATCAAGACCGAGGTCGAGGCCGTCGTCGCCGAGCTGAAGGAGAAGCTCAAGGGCGACGACACCGCCGAGATCCGCACCGCCACCGAGAAGGTCGCGGCCGTCTCCCAGAAGCTGGGTCAGGCCATGTACGCCGACGCCCAGGGCGCGCAGGCCGCCGGCGGCGCCTCGGCCGGTGCCGGTGAGGCCAAGGCCGACGACGACGTCGTCGACGCCGAGATCGTCGACGACGAGCGGAAGGACGGTGCCGCGTGACGGAGGAGACCCCGGGCTTCGACGAGCAGCAGCCGCAGCAGCCCGACGTCCCCTCCTCCGGCGCCGCTTCCGAGGACGCCGAGCCGAAGGCCGCCCCCAGCTCCTCCGAGCAGGAGGGGGCGGCCCCGGCCGGGGACACGGGCCAGAACGCGGCCCTGGTGGCCCAGCTGGACCAGGTGCGCACGGCGCTCGGTGAGCGCACCGCGGACCTCCAGCGCCTCCAGGCCGAGTACCAGAACTACCGCCGCCGGGTCGAGCGCGACCGGATCGCGGTCAAGGAGATCGCCATCGCGAACCTCCTGACCGAGCTCCTGCCCGTGCTCGACGACATCGGCCGCGCGCGGGAGCACGGCGAACTGGTCGGCGGCTTCAAGTCCGTCGCCGAGTCGCTGGAGACGACCGTGGCGAAGATGGGCCTGCAGCAGTTCGGCAAGGAGGGCGAGCCCTTCGACCCGACGATCCACGAGGCCCTGATGCACTCCTACGCCCCGGACGTAACCGAGACGACCTGCGTCGCGATCCTCCAGCCGGGGTATCGCATCGGCGAGCGCACCATCCGCCCCGCGCGGGTGGCCGTCGCCGAGCCGCAGCCGGGCGCGCAGACGGTGAAGGCCGCCGAGGACACGAGTACCGAGGAGAAGGCCGAGCCGGCGGAGAACAAGGAGAGCGGTGGCCCGGAGGAGGGCTGACGTAATAGCTGACGACGGGAAGGAGGGACGTCGGGGATGAGCACCAAGGACTTCATCGAGAAGGACTACTACAAGGTCCTCGGCGTCCCCAAGGACGCCACCGAGGCCGAGATCAAGAAGGCGTACCGGAAGCTCGCCCGCGAGTACCACCCGGACGCCAACAAGGGCAACGCCAAGGCGGAGGAGCGGTTCAAGGAGATCTCCGAGGCGAACGACGTCCTCGGCGACCCCAAGAAGCGCAAGGAGTACGACGAGGCCCGCGCGCTGTTCGGCAACGGCGGCTTCCGCCCGGGGCCGGGCGCCGGCGGCGGCACGTTCAACTTCGACCTCAGCGACCTGTTCGGCGGTCAGGCCGGCGGGCAGGGCGCGGGCGGCGGCTTCGGCGGCGGCCTCGGTGACGTCTTCGGGGGCCTGTTCAACCGCGGCGGCGCGGGCGCGGGGACGCGGACGCAGCCGCGGCGCGGCCAGGACATCGAGTCCGAGGTCACGCTCAGCTTCACCGAGGCGATCGAGGGCGCGACCGTCCCGCTCAGGATGTCCTCCCAGGCGCCCTGCAAGGCCTGTTCGGGCACCGGCGACAAGAACGGCACACCGCGCGTGTGCCCGACCTGCGTCGGCACCGGCCAGGTCGCGCGGGGCAGCGGCGGGGGTTTCTCCCTGACCGACCCGTGCCCGGACTGCAAGGGCCGCGGGCTGATCGCGGAGACCCCCTGCGACATCTGCAAGGGCAGCGGCCGGGCCAAGTCCTCGCGGACGATGCAGGTGCGCATCCCCGCGGGCGTCAGCGACGGCCAGCGGATCCGGCTGCGCGGCAAGGGCGCACCGGGCGAGCGCGGCGGCCCGGCGGGTGATCTGTATGTCGTCGTGCACGTCGGCGACCACCCGGTGTTCGGCCGCAAGGGCGACAACCTCACCGTCACCGTCCCGGTCACGTATCCCGAGGCGGCCCTCGGCGGCGAGGTCCGGGTCCCGACGCTGGGCGGGCCGCCGGTGACGCTGAAGCTGCCGCCGGGCACGCCCAACGGGCGCACCATGCGCGCCCGGGGCAAGGGCGCGGTCCGCAAGGACGGCACCCGCGGTGATCTGCTGGTCACCGTCGAGGTGAGTGTTCCCAAGGACCTGTCGGGGAAGGCTCGTGACGCGCTGGAGGCGTATCGCGAGGCCACCGCGGGCGAGGATCCGCGGGCGGAGCTGTTCCAGGCCGCGAAGGGAGCTTGATTTCGATGGACGGCCGTCGACGCAATCCGTATGAACTGACCCAGGACACCCCGGTCTACGTCATCTCGGTGGCGGCCCAGCTCTCCGGCCTGCACCCGCAGACCCTGCGCCAGTACGACCGTCTGGGGCTGGTCTCGCCGGACCGCACCGCCGGGCGGGGCCGGCGCTACTCGGCCCGCGACATCGAACTGCTCCGCCAGGTGCAGCAGTTGTCGCAGGACGAGGGCATCAACCTGGCCGGAATCAAGCGCATCATCGAACTGGAGAACCAGGTCGCCGCGCTCCAGGCCCGCGTGGCCGAACTGGAGGACGCCCTCGACGGCGCGGCGGCGGCGATGCGCCAGCGCGAGGCCGCGGTGCACGCCTCCTACCGGCGCGACCTGGTGCCGTACCAGCAGGTCCAGCAGACCAGCGCGCTGGTGGTCTGGCGCCCCAAGCGCCAGCAGCAGCAGTCGGACTGAGCGCGTCCGGCATTCCGCATGGGGCCCGGCGGCCGGGGTTCGGCCGCCGGGCCCCACGCGTGCGCGCACCCACCTGTGAAGCCGTTGTGGACGGCGTATGCGCAGGTGATCGCGGGTCGGTCGCGGTTCGTTCGCGGGGCGTCCGCGGAACCCTCACAGCGTCAGCGGAGCGTGCTGTGTCCATCTCGTTAAGTGGTTCCCCTTGACGCCGATGGTGCCTGAAGCGTTGGCTTTTCAGTCACATGGGTCGCACTGCTGTGCCCACGTCCCGAATACGTACCTGAAGTGAGCCTTCGCATGCGTCGTCGTATCGCCATATCCGTGGCCGCCACCTCCCTGTCCGTCATGCTCGCCGGCTGCGGCGTGCTCGACGCGACCGGAAGCAGCGACGACGCGAGCCCCACGAAGGGCAACGACATCACCGTCGGACTGCTGCTGCCGGAGAAGGCCAACACGCGGTACGAGCAGTTCGACTACCCCATCTTCAAGCGCAAGGTGGAGTCCCTCACCAAGAACCAGGGCAAGGTCGTGTACGCCAACGCGGACGCGGACGCGGAGAAGCAGGCGAGCCAGCTGCAGCAGATGATCGACGACCAGGTCGACGTCATCCTGCTGGACGCGGTCGACTCGCACGGCATCGCGGACGGGGTGAAGAAGGCCAAGGAGGCCGGGATCCCGGTCATCGCCTACGACCGGCTCGCCGAGGGCCCGATCGACGCGTACATCTCCTTCGACAACGAACTCGTCGGCGAGGTCCAGGGCCGCTCACTGCTGGAGGAGCTCGGCGACGACGTCTCCCTCACCGACAAGATCGTCATGATCAACGGCTCGCCGACCGACCCGAACGCCAAGCAGTTCAAGGCGGGCGCGCTGTCCGAGCTCAAGGGCAAGGTGACGATCGCCAAGTCCTACGACACCAAGGACTGGAAGCCGGAGAACGCCAAGGCCGACATGGCCGAGGCGATCAGCGAGATCGGCGCGGAGAACATCGCCGCGGTGTACGCCGCCAACGACGGCACGGCGGGCGGCGCCATCGAGGCGCTGAAGGCGGCCGGCGTGACCGAGCTGCCGCCCGTCACCGGCCAGGACGCGGAACTGGCGGCGGTGCAGCGGATCGTCGCCGGTGAGCAGTACATGAGCGTGTACAAGTCCTACCCGCAGGAGGCCGAGGCCGCCGCGGAGATGGCCGTCGCGAAGGTCCAGGGCAAGGACATCCAGTTCGACGCGCTGACCCGCGACCGCGTCGACAGCCCCACGGACAAGGACATCCCGGCCCAGCTGGTGCCCGTGGTCGCCCTGACGCAGAAGAACATCGAGGACACGGTCGTCGCGGACGGCATCTACGAGGTGCCGGACATCTGCACGGCGAAGTACAAGGCGGCGTGCGACGCGATCGGCCTGAAGTAGCCGTTCCGGCCGGACGGTGTGAGCACGGTCCCGGCCAGGGGGGACGGCCGGGACCGCGCGGTCAGGGGGCGGGGGGAGCGGGCGGGGCCTTCTCGCCGAGCAGTTCGAGCCACTTCCGCTCGCGGTCGGTGAGCGGGCACGACCGCGCACCGCCTCGGGCGCGCCGCGTCTCGCCGTCGTCCGACGGAATCGTGGAACCGGCCTCGGCGCCCGGCTGCTGGGTGACATCCCACTCGGTCACAGTGGTACGCCCCTTCCCCGTCCTGGCTGTTGGTCCTCGTCCTGGCTGTTCGCATTCCCCCATGGCCGACAATCCCACCGCCGTGCGCGCGAACACCACCCTCATCTTGTTGCAGCGGGCCGTCCCGGGGGAGTGGACATAAGGGGACTCGCGTGGGCGTTCCGGGTCATCCTCGCGCCCGAGCCGTGTTGCGCAGCACGTATCGTCCGCGCATAGTTGCGCTGCGGAAAGACGCTGAACCGGGGGTGGGATGGGCGATGGCCGGGCACGGGACGGACGGGCATCCACACGGTGCTGACCGACTGTGCGAGGCCGGGGATCGGGTGTATTCCCGGGCCGTACGGCGCGGACGCGTGCCCCGCCGGGACGCGGAACCGGTGCCGTGCCTGCTGGAACTCGCCCTGCTGCACCCCGACCCGGACGACATGGACTGGCTGGTGCCGACCTCCCCGCAGGAGGTCATGACCCGGCTGCTGCGCGGGGTCTACGACGAGATCAGCGCGAGCCGGCGCCGGGTGGGCTCGGCGGTGGAGGCCGTCGAGTGGTACGCGGGCCTGAGCGGTCAGGTGCGGTCGCCGTCGCCGGCCGTCACGGAGGGACCGGCGATCCGCGTGCTGGACGGGCTCGCCCGGATCCAGGCGGCGATGGACGAGGCGACGGCGGCGTGCACGACGGAGGTGCTGACGGTCCAGCCCGGCGGTATCCGCCGGGAGGCGGAGCTGTCGGAGGGCCTGCACCGGGCGATGGCGCTGCGCGGCCGGGGCGTGCGCATGCGGGACCTCTACACGCACGTGGCCCGCCATGGCCACGGCCTGCTCTCCTACCTGGAGTTGATGGGCGACGCGGTGGAGGCACGCACGCTGGACGAGGTGATCGAGCGCCTGATCCTCTTCGACCGCACGGTGGCGTTCATCCCGGCGAACGCGGAGCGCACGATGGCGCTGGAGCTACGCCACCCGGCGCTGGTGGAGTATCTCGGTACGGTCTTCGACCGCCTCTGGCGCCTGGCCATCCCTCTGACGGCCCCGCTCCCCGACACGGGCATCGAGGGCATCTCCCATCGCGAGCAGTCCATCGCGGCGCTACTGGCGGAAGGCCACCAGGACGCGGTGATCGCGGAGCGCCTGGGCATCAGCGTCCGCACCTGCCGCGCCCACATCGCCCGCCTGTCGGAAACCCTGGGCGCGGCGAGCCGCACGCAGCTGGGCGTCCGCATCGCCCAGGCGGGCCTGGACGCCTCCCGGCCCCCGGCGGTCACCGTGCCTGATCAAGAATCCCGGACCGTCCGATGAGATACCCGAGCTGCGCCCGGCTCTGACTCCCGAGGGTGGCGGCGAGTTTGGCGATGTGGACGCGGGCGGTGCGGACGTTCATGCCGAGGCGTTCGGCGATGACGGTGTCCGTGTGTCCCTCGATGAGGAGTTCGGCGATGGCGCGCTGACGGGCGGTGATGCCGTTGATGGAGGGCGGCTGGACTGCTTGGGGGTACATGGGGGTGGCGAGGCGCCAGAAGCGGTCGAACATGCCGGTCAGATAACCGACGAGCGCCGGATGCCGGATCTCCAGTGCCATGGCCCGGTCCCTGTCGGCGGGAATGAAGGCAACGGTTCTGTCGACGATGATGAGACGCTCGGTGACCTCGTCCAGCGTGCGGGCCTGGGCATCGCCTCGCAGCTGCTCGTACCGCGAGACGACGACTGGTATGTGGCGCTGAGTGTGTGCGTACAGGGCTCTGATCCGGCCGCCGCGGTCGAGGAGGGCCTGGTCGCGGCGCATGGCCAGGGCTTGCGCTTCTCGGGCGTATGCGGAGCTGTGGTAGTTCAGCTGGGGCTGGACGGAGAGCAGTTCCTCCGTCGCGCCGGCCAGGGCCTCGGTGATGGCCTGATTGATCCGGTCTTTGCCGCTGAGAACGCTCAGGAGCGGAGTGCCACCCTCTTCCGCCGATGCTTCACCGACGCGCACGAGTGACTGGAACACCTCGGCGAGCTGTTCCTCGCGCCGCCGTTCCTCCGCGATGCGTTCTCCGGTGTAGCGGAGCAGTCGTTGCAGGGCTATGGCCGGGGCGACGGGTTGGAGCCGGTCGGGGTTTTCGAGGGCGGGGTGCAGGAGGCCGGTGTCGAGTAGGCAGGGTGCCTCATTGGCGTCGTCGGTGGTCAAGTGCCCGTGTTGCAGGGCCCGCTCGTAGAGCCGTGTACCTGCGGGGCACAGGTGGCCTGGGGCGTGGTCGGTGTGTGGGGTGGGGGTCATGTTTCCGGTTCCTGTTGGTCGAGGATTCCGGACTGGCCGATGAGGTAGCCGAGTTGGGCGCGGCTCTGGCTGCCGAGGGTGGCGGCGAGTTTGGCGATGTGGACGCGGGCGGTGCGGACGTTCATGCCGAGGCGGTCGGCGATGGTGGTGTCGGTGTGGCCCTCGATGAGGAGTTCGGCGATG
Organism: Streptomyces sp. 15-116A; assembly: GCF_025290915.1. Taxonomy (GTDB): domain Bacteria; phylum Actinomycetota; class Actinomycetes; order Streptomycetales; family Streptomycetaceae; genus Streptomyces. The sequence continues at coordinate 8,886 of NZ_JAOCQE010000151.1, forward strand.
GCGCGTTGGCGGGGGGTGATTCTGTCCGGAGACGGCGGCTGGACAGCTTGGGGGTACATGGGGGTGGCCAGGCGCCAGAGACGGTCGAAGGCGGTGGCGAGAAAGGTGACGATCGCCGGGTGCCGGATCTCCAGCGCGGTGGCGCGGTCGGCGCGCGCGGGGATGAAGGCGACCGTGCGGTCGAAGACGAGCAGCCGGGCGGTTACCTCGTCGAGGGTGCGTGCTTCGACGTCACCGCGCAGCCGCTCGTAACGTGCTGTGATCTTGGGGGCGTGGCGCAGCGTGTGCTGGTAGAGGGCGCGGATGCGGCCGCCGCGGTCCAGAAGGGCCTGGTCGCGCTGGAGGGCGGGTTCGTCGAAGGCGGGGTTGACCTGGGTGGTTCTGCTGCGGGGCTGGATGGCCAGGACCTCGGAGGCGTGGGCCATCGTCTCCTCGATGACATGTCCGATGCGTTTGAACGAGGTGTGCAGCGTGAGCGTGGGTGTCGCTTGGATGTCGTCGTGTCCGCCGGCAAGGAGCAGGGGCGCGAAAGCGCTGACCAACCGCTCCTCCTCACGTCGCTCATGAGCGATCCGGTCCGCGGAGGCGCGCAGAAGGCGATGCAGGCCGAGCCTCGGCGCCAGGGGTTCCCATGCGTCCGGGTCCGCGACGGCGGGCTGCAGGAGGCCGAGTCTGACTAAGCAGGGGGCCTGCTCAATTTCCCGGCTGGTGAGTGATCGGCCGTGGATGGCGCGCTCGTACAGCACAGCTCCTGCGGTGCACAGCACCTCTTCCTCGTGCTCCGCATGCGGCGCAGAGGTCACTTGGCGGTCCCCTCCGAATTGAGGATGCCAGATTGTGCGATCAAATAGCCTAGTTGTGCCCGGCTGCCGCTGCCGAGCGCAGAGGCGAGCTTGGCTATGTGGGCCCGACAGGTGCGTACGTTCATGCCGAGGCGGCGGGCGATGGCTTCGTCGACGTGGCCTTCGATGAGCAATTTGGCTATGGAGTGCTGGATCTCGGTGATGCCGCCAGGGGCAATTTCGTACGGGGTGCCGGTGCTCAGTGGCACCGCGCGGTCCCAGAGATATTCGAAGAGCTTGCTGAGGTAGCGCACGATGCCTGGGTGGCGCAGCTCCAAGGCCACTTGCTGGTCTTCTCGGGCCGGGATGAAGGCAACCGTGTCATCGCAGATGATCAGGCGTTCCACCACTTCGTCGATGGTGCGGTACTCCGCCTTGCCTTCGGACAGCCGGGCAGCGTAAGCAAGTTGTTCCGGGTTGTACCGCGCGGTGTGCTGGTAGAGCGTCCGGATGCGCATCCCCCGTGCGATCAGCGGCTTGTCGCGTTCCAGCCCCAGAAGCAGACTGCGCTCGGAAAGGCGGTCGCTGGGCTGGACGGTGAGCATCTCCTTCTGACACTGCGCTGTCGCCATGTTCAGGGCGGCATTGATCCGCTCGCTGCCTTCCAGCACAGTGATGGAGTCGCTTGTTGCCGCAACCTGGCTACCCAGAGCCATGAAGGGCTGAAATATCTCCGTGAGTTCGCTTGCGCGTCGGCGCCGGTCCGCTATCTCGGTCTCGAGAGGGCCGAGCTGCCGGGAGAGGGCCACCACCGGCGGTACGGGGCGCAGCCAGCTCGGATCGTCCGGGTCGGGATGCAGCAGGGCATGTTCCACCAGACAGGGGGCGTTTTCCGCATCGGCACGAGAGATGCGGCCGGTACGCAGAGCGGCGGCATACAGTCGGCCGCCTTCGTCGCACAAGTCGGCTATCCCGTGGGGATGTGTCTCGTTAGTCCGATTTGCTGGCAAATCTTCACCCCCCAGGGTCCTGAACATGCAGGAACATGATGCACCGATTGTGTGGCCATGACGTGCCCGAATGAGCCATCGTCTTACTCGACGGGGGAAAGGGGACCTTCAAGTGAGGACGAAGCCGACTATGCGTAACACAATGCTTCGCTCGGTGCTTGTCGCTGCCTTCTCCGCCGTTGTGGCCCTCGGGACACTGAGTGGCCTCTCCGATGTGAAGGACGATGTCCGGGCGAACAGCGCCTGGCCGTCGGTGGCTGCGAAGACGCACGGACCCGACAGCAGCACCTCGCCGAACTCACGAGCCAAGGAACTCGGGGGCTGACGTGACCACTCCACCCGACGACCGCTCCTTCCGTCGTGAAATGGCCACCGCCTACCGTTCCGGCTGGCACTTCATCGACCTGGTCACCGCCATCCCCCACAGCGGCGACTCGTTGATGGTGACCGTCTTCGGGGAGCCGGTCGTCGTCACGCGGGACGAGGACGGGGACGTGCGGGCGTACCGGTGTCTGCGGCGGCCCCGGGGTGCGCCGCAGCCCGTGCGGTGTGCCATCCGGTACGGAATGATCTTTGTGAATCTCGACCAGCGGGACCATCAGCAGGTGGACGCCGACACCCCTGCCGCCCGCACCTTCTCTGCCACCCCCCGCAGTGCCTGACGCGATTCCCCCGTCGTAAAAGATCGCTCAGGCGCTTCCCCCCGCAGCGGCGTCACCGTGACCTGAACACGGTGACGCCGCTGCAGTTTGTGGCCCTGCGAGGGCCTACGACGCCCTATGTCCCGGCCTCGCCGCGTGGCCGGAATTCGTCGTTCGGCCGTACGGAATTCTCAGGCGTGGCCCAGTGCCCGCGTGAGCGTGATCTCGATGACCACCCGGGACGGGTTCGGAGTTGGGGTGCGGCCGTAGCGTTCCGCGTACCGGCGTTCCGCCTCCGCCACCCGGTCCGGGTCCGTGCGGACGAACGCGCGGCCCTCCAGCGTGGCCCAGCGGCCACCGTCCACCTGGCACACCGCCACCGGTGCGCCCTCCGGTCCGGCCGCCAGGACGTTGCGCACCTTCCTGCTCGTCCTGCGCGTGATCACCCGAGCCAGGCGCGCCTCGGGATCGTATGTGACACCGACGGGTACCACGTGCGGTGTGCCGTCCGGGCGAAGGGTGGTCAGGGTGCACAGATGCCGGGCCTGCCAGAAGGCGAGATACGCCGCGTCCGGCGCGGCCGGGTCCCGCGGTGAGCTGATGGTGGTCATGGCCCGGAATCTAGCTCCAGCGGGCAGCTCGCGGCGGCCTGGGCCGGGATCCAGCTGCCGCGGCGGTCGGCTACGGCGGTCGGCTCGTGGCGGCCTGGGCCGGGATCCAGCTCCCGCGGCGGTCGGCTGGTCGTGGCCCGGGCCGCCCCGGATCCAGCCGCCGGAAACTAGCCCGCCGCCCCCTCCCCGCCCTAGCCTTGAGTGGAATAGACTCAAGTTTGTATACGTTGACCGAGTCAGCCAGCACCGCCGCTGAAGGGTCACCGCAAGGAGGAGAACGGACACGTGGACGCCGAGCTGACCAACCGGAGCCGGGACGCGATCAACGCGGCCGGCAATCGGGCCGTGACCGAGGGGAACCCCGACCTCACCCCGGCCCATCTGCTGCTCGCCCTGCTCCAGGGGCAGGACAACGAGAACATCACCGACCTGCTCGCCGCGGTCGACGCCGACCAGGCGGCCGTACGCTCCGGGGCCGAGCGGGTCCTCGCCGGGCTGCCGAGCGTGACCGGGTCCACCGTCGCGCCGCCGCAGCCCAACCGGGAGATGCTCGCCGTCATCGCGGACGCCCAGGCACGCGCGCGTGAGCTCGGCGACGAGTACCTGTCGACGGAGCATCTGCTCATCGGGATCGCCGCCAAGGGCGGTGCCGCCGGGGAGGTGCTGGAGAAGCAGGGGGCCAGTGCGAAGAAGCTGCAGGAGGCCTTTCAGAAGGCCCGTGGCGGGCGGCGGGTGACCACCGCCGACCCCGAGGGGCAGTACAAGGCGCTGGAGAAGTTCGGCACCGACTTCACCGCCGCCGCCCGCGAGGGCAAGCTCGACCCCGTCATCGGGCGGGACCAGGAGATCCGGCGCGTGGTGCAGGTGCTGTCCCGGCGGACCAAGAACAACCCCGTGCTCATCGGTGAGCCCGGCGTCGGCAAGACCGCCGTCGTCGAGGGGCTCGCCCAGCGGATCGTGAAGGGTGACGTCCCGGAGTCGCTGAAGGACAAGCGGCTCGTCGCCCTCGACCTCGGCGCGATGGTCGCGGGGGCCAAGTACCGCGGCGAGTTCGAGGAGCGGCTGAAGACCGTCCTCGCCGAGATCAAGGACTCCGACGGGCAGATCATCACCTTCATCGACGAGCTGCACACCGTCGTGGGCGCGGGCGCCGGCGGGGACTCCGCCATGGACGCCGGGAACATGCTCAAGCCGATGCTGGCGCGTGGCGAGCTGCGCATGGTGGGTGCCACGACCCTCGACGAGTACCGCGAGCGGATCGAGAAGGACCCGGCGCTCGAGCGGCGCTTCCAGCAGGTGCTGGTCGCCGAGCCGTCCGTCGAGGACAGCATCGCCATCCTGCGCGGGCTCAAGGGCCGCTACGAGGCCCACCACAAGGTGCAGATCGCGGACAGCGCGCTGGTTGCCGCCGCGACCCTCTCCGACCGGTACATCACCTCCCGCTTCCTGCCCGACAAGGCCATCGACCTCGTCGACGAGGCCGCCTCCCGGCTGCGGATGGAGATCGACTCCTCGCCCGTCGAGATCGACGAGCTCCAGCGCGCCGTCGACCGGCTGAAGATGGAGGAGCTGGCGCTCAGCAAGGAGACCGACGCGGCCTCCCGCGAGCGGCTGGAGAAGCTGCGCCGCGACCTCGCCGACAAGGAGGAGGAGCTGCGCGGCCTCACCGCCCGCTGGGAGAAGGAGAAGCAGTCCCTCAACCGCGTCGGTGAGCTGAAGGAGAAGCTCGACGAACTGCGCGGCCAGGCCGAACGCGCCCAGCGCGACGGCGACTTCGACACCGCCTCCAAGCTGCTCTACGGCGAGATCCCGGCCGTCGAGCGCGACCTGGAGGCCGCCAGCGAGGCCGAGGAAGAGGTCGCCAAGGACACCATGGTCAAGGAGGAGGTCGGCGCCGACGACATCGCCGACGTCGTGGCCTCCTGGACCGGTATCCCGGCCGGGCGGCTGATGGAGGGCGAGACGCAGAAGCTGCTGCGCATGGAGGACGAGATCGGCCGGCGGCTCATCGGGCAGAGCGAGGCCGTACGGGCCGTGTCCGACGCCGTACGCCGCTCCCGCGCCGGGATCGCCGACCCCGACCGGCCCACCGGGTCGTTCCTCTTCCTCGGCCCGACCGGTGTCGGCAAGACCGAGCTGGCCAAGGCGCTCGCCGACTTCCTCTTCGACGACGAGCGGGCCATGGTCCGTATCGACATGAGCGAGTACAGCGAGAAGCACTCCGTCGCCCGTCTGGTCGGCGCCCCGCCCGGCTACGTCGGCTACGAGGAGGGCGGCCAGCTGACGGAGGCGGTGCGGCGGCGGCCGTACAGCGTCGTGCTGCTGGACGAGGTGGAGAAGGCGCACCCCGAGGTCTTCGACATCCTGCTCCAGGTGCTCGACGACGGCCGGCTCACCGACGGTCAGGGCCGGACCGTCGACTTCCGCAACACCATCCTGGTGCTCACCTCCAACCTGGGCAGCCAGTTCCTGGTGGACCCGCTCACCAGCGAGGCGGAGAAGAAGGAGCAGGTCCTGGAGGTGGTCCGGGCGTCCTTCAAGCCGGAGTTCCTCAACCGGCTCGACGACCTGGTGGTCTTCTCGGCGCTGACCAAGCCCGAGCTGGAGCGGATCGCGAAGCTCCAGATCGACCGGCTGGCCAAGCGGCTCGCCGAACGGCGGCTCACGCTGGACATCACGCCCGAGGCGCTGGCCTGGCTCGCGGAGGAGGGCCTCGACCCGGCCTACGGCGCCCGCCCGCTGCGCCGCCTGGTGCAGAGCGCGATCGGCGACCGGCTCGCCAAGGAGATCCTCTCCGGCGAGATCAAGGACGGCGACACGGTCCGCGTGACCCGCGCGGACGACGGGCTGCAGGTCGGACCGGCGACCGCGAAGTCACTCTGAGTGAGGAAGTGTCGATGGCTCACCGGGTGGCACCCGAAGATTGACCGGATCGTGTCAGCCCAGGGCTGACAGGCCCGTCGGGGCTTGCCACCCCCCTCCCCGCATGGGGGAGGATGGCGGGATCCGTACGAAGGGAAAAACACGGTGAGCATCGACCCGTCCTCGATTCCGAACTTCGGGGGCCAGCCCGAGCCGCAGCCCCAAGGACCGGCGGGCCCCGTCGTCCCGGATCAGGACCTCGTGAAGCAGCTCCTCGACCAGATGGAGCTCAAGTACGTCGTCGACGACGAGGGTGACCTCGCGGCGCCGTGGGAGCAGTTCCGCACCTACTTCATGTTCCGTGGGGAGGCTGACCAGCAGATCTTCTCCGTGCGGACGTTCTACGACCGGCCGCACCAGATCGACGAGAAGCCCCAGCTGCTGGAGTCCGTCGACGACTGGAACCGCCGCACCCTGTGGCCCAAGGTCTACACGCACACCCATGACGACGGCACCGTCCGTCTGATCGGTGAGGCCCAGATGCTGATCGGCATGGGCGTCAGCCTGGAGCACTTCGTCTCGTCGACGGTCAGCTGGGTGCGGGCCGCCATCGAGTTCGACAAGTGGCTCGTCGAGCAGCTGGGCCTGGAGCAGGAGATCAACGAGGCGGACAAGCCCGAGGACGGCGAGTAGGCCGTCCCCGACG
>NZ_JAOCQE010000152.1 GCF_025290915.1 Streptomyces sp. 15-116A
GGCGGGCCGAGCGGGGCACGCCGCGCCGGACGGACCGGCGCACCCGGGGGCTGGTGATCGTGTTCGGGCTGATCGCGCTGTGCACGGCGTACGGCGAGGGGGCGCTGGCGGACTGGGGCGCGCTCCATCTGGAGCAGGACCTCGGCGCCTCGCCGGGGGCCGCGGCCATCGGGTACTCCTGTTTCGCGCTCGCCATGACCGTCGGGCGGCTCACCGGGACGACGCTGCTGGAGCGGCTCGGCCGGACCCGGACCGTGGTCGTCGGCGGCACCACCGCGTGCGCCGGGATGCTGCTGGGGGCGCTCGCGCCCTCCCTGTGGGCCGCTCTGCTCGGCTACGCCGTGACCGGCATCGGCCTCGCCAATCTCTTCCCGGTGGCCGTCGAGCGGGCGGGCGCGCTGGCGGGGCCGAGCGGGGTCGCGACCGCCTCCACGCTGGGTTACGGCGGGATGCTGCTCGGGCCGCCGGCGATCGGGTTCATGGCGGACTGGCTCAGCCTTCCGGCGGCGCTGACCAGCGTGGCGGTGCTCGCGGGGGTGGCGACGGTGATCGGCGCGGCGACGCGGCGGGTGGGCTGAGGACTGGGGGCTCCGCCCCGGCCCCCCGGCCTGTGCCCACCCGCCACCCGTTCACCGCTGGCTGAAGAGTGAACCTCTCAGCCGACCGCCGTTTGCGGTGGGTGGGCGCGTATCGGCGGAGCCCATGGGTGGGCCCAGGCCGAGCCGGGGTACCCGGTGTCGGCCGTGCGTGTACGTGAGAGCCACCGTGGGAGAGGGAGAGAGACGTGAGCAAGCAGCAGAATCCCGGCGAGCAGCATCCGACCCCCGAGTTCCCCTCCCAGGACCAGCCGCATCCGGGCTGGACCGGGCCCATGGATCCGCCGCCGGACCACGGTGAGGACACCTACCGCGGCAGCGGGCGGCTCGACGGGCGCAAGGCCGTGATCACCGGTGGGGACTCCGGCATCGGGCGGGCGGTCGCGCTGGCCTTCGCACGCGAGGGTGCGGATGTGCTGTTCACGCACCTGGACAGCGAGAAGGAGGAGGCCGCCGAGACCGCGCGCTGGGTGGAGGAGGCCGGCCGGCGTGCCGTGGCCGTCTCGTGCGACGTGCGCGAGGAGGAGAACTGCCGGGCGCTGATCGACCGCGCGGTGTCGGAGTTCGGCAGGGTCGACATCCTGGTGAACAACGCGGCGTACCAGATGTCGCAGCCGGACGGCATCGAGGCGATCTCCACCGAGCAGTTCGACCGGGTGATGCGCACCAACCTGTACGGCATGTTCTGGCTGTGCAAGTTCGCCCTGCCGCACATGCCGGAGGGCGGGAGCGTCATCAACTCCGCCTCGGTGCAGGCGTACAAGCCGAGCCCTCATCTGCTCGACTACGCGACGACGAAGGGGGCGATCGTCACGTTCACCCAGGGGCTCGCGCAGATGCTGATCGAGCGGGGCATCCGCGTCAACGCCGTCGCTCCGGGCCCGGTGTGGACGCCGCTGATCCCGGCGACGCTGCCGGACACGAAGGACTTCGGCAAGCAGGCACCGATCGGGCGGCCCGCCCAGCCGGCCGAGATGGCCCCGGCGTATGTCTTCCTCGCTTCGCAGGAGGCGTCGTACATCACGGCCGAGATCGTCAACGCGACGGGCGGTACGCCGCTGCCGTAGGGGGGCGTGGTGAGGGGTGCGCGTGGATCTGGCGTGGTGAGTGGCAGCGCGGCCCGTGATCATGGGCGCTCCGTGCGGCAGACTCCTTGCCATGGACACTGCATGGTTTCTCGAAATTCTCGACACAGAGGGCCGGTTGCTGGCCGACGCCGCCGAGAAGGCCGGTGTCGACGCCGCCGTGCCGCCGTGCCCCGGGTGGCGCATACGCGACCTGCTGCGGCACACCGGTGTGGTGCACGAGTGGGCCGCCGGATTCGTCGCCGAGGGGCACACCGCGCCGCGCCCGATGGGTGAGGAGCCGGCGCTCGACGGGTCTGAGCTGGTGGCCTGGTACCGCGCGTGTCACCGCCGGCTGGTCGACACGCTGGCCGGTGCGGCGCCCGACGTGGAGTGCTTCACCTTCCTGCCCGGCGCCCCTTCCGCGCTCGCCTTCTGGGCCCGACGTCAGGCGCACGAGACGGCTGTGCACCGCTTCGACGCGGAGTCGGCGCTCGGCGGCGCCCCCACCGCGATCGCCACCGACTTCGCGGTCGACGGCATCGACGAGCTGCTGCGCGGCTTCCACGCGCGCCGCAAGAGCCGGGTGCGCAGCGAGACGCCCCGGGTGCTGAGGGTGCGGGTGACGGACACGGATGCCATGTGGACGGTACGGGTGTCGCAGGAGCCGCCGGTGACCGTGCGGGGTGCGGACGGGGACGCCGAGTGTGAACTGAGCGGGCCTGCCGAGCAGTTGTATCTGGCGTTGTGGAACCGGATGCCGGTGCCCGGCGTTTCGGGGGATCCCGCGCTCGCCGAGCTGTGGCGGGCGACGTCCGCCGTGATCTAGCGCCGCCGTTCAGTCACATGTGAGCGTCCGGGCCAGTACCGCGCGTTGCACGGGCAGTACCTCGCCGTGCAGCGCGCGGCCCTTCTCAGTGAGCGCGACCCGCACGCCCCTGCGGTCCTCCGGGCACATGCCGCGCTCCACCAGACCCTCCTTCTCAAGGCGGGCGACCAGCCGGGACAGGGCGCTCTGGCTCAGATGGACCCGCTCGGAGATCTCCTGGACGCGATAGGCACAGTCCTGCGCCGCGCAGCTCTCCGCGAGGATGTCGAGGACCTCGAAGTCACTTGCGCACAGGCCGTGTTGCTGCAGGGCACGGTCCAGTTCGCACTGCGTGCGGGCGTGCAGCGCCAGGATGTCCCGCCACCGTTCCACTAGTTGCCGATCGACCTGGTTCGCCGCCATGGCCGCACCGTAGCAGAGCCGGTGATTTATTGCATCTGAATTAAATGCGCTTGCATCTCATGCTTGTGCATGCAAATCTCTGGGGCATGACCTCTCCGCTCACCCACTCCGCGCCCGACGGGCGGTGGACTCCCCGGCTCTGGGGCACCCTGCTCGTGCTCTGCGCCGCGATGTTCCTGGACGCGCTGGACGTGTCCATGGTCGGCGTGGCCCTGCCGTCCATCGGCGCCGACCTCGGCCTGTCGACCTCGTCGCTGCAATGGATCGTCAGCGGCTACATCCTCGGCTACGGCGGTCTGCTGCTGCTCGGCGGGCGTGCCGCCGACCTGCTGGGCCGGCGCCAGGTGTTCCTGGTGGCCCTCGGAGTCTTCGCCGTCGCCTCCCTGCTCGGCGGTCTCGTCGACTCCGGTCCGCTGCTGATCGCCAGCCGGTTCATCAAGGGGCTCAGCGCGGCGTTCACCGCGCCGGCCGGACTGTCCATCATCACGACCACGTTTCCCGAAGGGACCCTGCGCAACCGGGCGTTGTCCATCTACACGACCTGTGGTGCCGCCGGTTACTCGATGGGGCTCGTCTTCTCCGGGCTGCTCACCGAGGCCAGTTGGCGGCTCACCATGCTGCTGCCCGCGCCGATCGCGCTGATCGCCCTCGTCGCGGGGATGCGGCTGCTGCCGCGTACGGAGCGGGAGCGTAGCCGGGGTGGCTACGACGTTCCGGGTGCCGTGCTCGGGACCGGGTCGATGCTGCTGCTCGTCTTCACCGTCGTCCAGGCGCCCGAGGTGGGCTGGGGGTCCGGGCGTACTGTCGTGTCGTTCGCGGCCGTCGTGCTGCTGCTCGCGGTGTTCGTCGCCGTGGAACGGCGCAGCGCAAGTCCCCTGATCCGGCTCGGGGTGCTGCGGTCCGGGGCGCAAGTGCGGGCGCAGCTCGGTGCGTTGACGTTCGTGGGGAGCTACATCGGGTTCCAGTTCCTGGTCACGCTGTACATGCAGCAGCTACTGGGGTGGTCCGCGTTGCACACGGCGCTGGCCTTCCTTCCGGCGGGTGCGCTCGTGGCGCTGTCGGCGACCAAGGTGGGGGCCGTCATCGACCGGTTCGGCACCGCTCGGCTGATCGTGCTGGGCTTCGGCCTGATGGTCACCGGGTACGTGCTGTTCCTGCGCATCGACCTCGATCCCGGGTACGGGGCGGTGATCCTGCCGACCATGCTGCTCGTCGGCTCCGGCTTCGCGCTGACCTTCCCCTCGCTCAACGTCCAGGCGACGAACGGTGTCGACGAGCACGAGCAGGGCATGGTGTCCGGGTTGCTCAACACCTCGGTGCAGGTGGGGGGTGCGCTGTTCCTGGCAGTGGTGACAGCTGTGGTGACCGCGCATGCGCCGGCACGGGCCGCCGATCCGCAGGCCGTGCTGGACAGTTACCGGCCCGGGTTGATCGTGGTGGCCGGGATCGCCGTGGTCGGGCTGCTGATATCGCTCACTGGGCTGCGGGGGCGTCGTGGCGGGGCTTCCGTTGTGGTCGCCAAGTCCACCTCGCGGGAGGCGGAAGCGGAGCGCGTCGGCGCGCCGTGATCAGGGGGTCCGCCTCCGAAGTGTGCGCCCGGCGGGGTGGCTTGCTCCGCCGGGCGCACGCCTGTTTGACTCGGGGGCATGGATGGATACGGGGGGCGGCGGAGTCGGGCCGAGCGGGATGCGGCGACCGTCGAGATCGGGTACGCGCTGGTCAGTGCGGTGTTTGCGGCGGCGGTCGTGTTCGGGGCCGTGGCTGGTCCGGCGGTGCTGTTCCCGCTGCCGAGTGGTGTGGCGGCGGTGTTGCGGGGGGCTGGGCTGGTGCTCGCCTCGGTGCTGTTTCTCGTTCGGGTCGTCAGTGTGCTGGTGCGGTTTCGGGCGGGGGGTCGCGCCGGGTGAGTCCGAGGGCGGGCGCGCCAGGTGAGCCCGGAGGGCGGGGCCGCGGCGGTACGGCGCAGCCCGCCGCAGTCGCGCCCCTCCCTGTGTGGCCACAGTGGGGCGGCGTGGGGCTCTGGCAAGGGGCGGGCTGCGCCGTACCACCACGTCCCCTTGCGTCGTCCTGCGGCTGCCGACGCGATATGAGGGCGCTGCGGTCAGCCCAGCCAGCCTGGGCGGACCAGGCCCGATTCGTAGGCCAGGACGACCAGTTGGGCGCGGTCGCGGGCGCCCAGTTTGACCATGGTGCGGCTGACGTGGGTCTTGGCGGTGAGGGGGCTGACGACCAAGCGGCGGGCGATCTCCTCGTTGGACAGGCCGATGCCCACGAGGGCCATGACCTCTCGTTCCCGTTCGGTGAGCCGGCCCAGGGCGTCGACGGCCGCCGGTTGCTTGGAGCGGGCGGCGAACTCGGCGATGAGGCGGCGGGTCACGCCGGGTGAGAGGAGGGCGTCTCCCGCTACGACTGCTCGGACCGCGCGGAGGAGTTCCTCCGGTTCGGTGTCCTTGACCAGGAAGCCGGAGGCGCCGGAGCGGAGTGCTTCGAAGACGTACTCGTCGAGTTCGAAGGTGGTGAGCATGACCACCTTGACCTGGGCCAGGTCCGCGTCGTCGGTGACCTGGCGGGTGGCGGCCAGGCCGTCGAGGGTGGGCATGCGGATGTCCATCAGGACGACGTCCGGGCGCAGTTCGCGGATCAGGCGTACCGCCTCGTGGCCGTCGGACGCCTCCCCGGCCACCTCGATGTCGGGCTGGGCGTCGAGCAGGGCGCGGAAGCCTGCCCGGACCAGTGACTGGTCGTCGGCGAGCAGTACGCGGATCACCGGTCCTCCTTCGGCGTGAGCGGGAGGACGGCGAGCACGCGGAAGCCGCCGTCCGGGCGCGGGCCCGCCTCGATGGTGCCATCCAGGGACGCGGCCCGCTCCCGCATTCCGGCCAGTCCGTTGCCGCTGCCGCCCGCGTCGGCGCCGGAGGCGGGTCCGTCGTCGTCGATGCGAAGGCGCAGTCGCCCTGCGCGCTCCTCGAGGTGCACGCGCGCGTGCCGGGAGCGGGAGTGCCGTACGACGTTGGTGAGGGCCTCCTGGACGATGCGGAAGGCGGCGAGGTCCGCGCCGGGCGGGAGGTTCGGCGGTTCGCCCTCGACGGTGACGGTGAGACCGGCGGCGGCCGCCTGGTCGACCAGTTCGGGCAGCCGGTCCAGGCCGGGGGCCGGTGTGCGGGGCGCCGCGCCGGGCGCGCGGAGGGTGTCGAGCACCTGGCGGACCTCGCCGAGCGCCTCCTTGCTCTTGTCCTTGATGGTGGCGAGCGCCGTGCGTGCCTGTTCCGGGTCGCTGTCCAGGAGGGCGAGTCCGACGCCCGCCTGCACATTGATCACGGAGATGCTGTGGGCGAGCACGTCGTGGAGTTCCCGGGCGATGCGCAGGCGCTCCTCGTCCGCGCGCCGGCGTGCCGCCTGGGCGCGTTCGGCTCGCTCGCGCGCCCACTGCTCACGCCGGGTGCGGGCCAGTTCCGAGACCGCGACCAGCGCGACCGCCCAGGTGGCGACCACGATCTCCTGGTTCCAGGAGGCGGCGGAGTCCGCGGTGGGCGGCAGCCAGCGGTAGAGCAGGTGGGAGAGGAGCAGATGGCCCGCCCAGAGGGTGCCCATCGCCGTCCAGGCGGCGCGGCGGTGCCCGCTGACGATGGCGCTGAAGCAGGCCACGGCGACGGTCAGGAACACCGGGCCGTACGGGTATCCGGCGCCGAGGTAGAGGAGGACGGTGGCGACGGTGCCGAAGAGCACCGGCACGGGGTGGCGGTGGCGCAGCAGGAGCAGGGCGCCTGCCGCGAACAGCAGGAGGCGGGCGGGGACGTCCAGGGCGACGCGCTCGCCCTCCTGGGCGTGGGCGGCGAAGGTGGAGCCCGCCATGACGAAGGCCGTGATGAGGAGGGTGGTGATCCAGGGCAGGCGGGCGATGCCGTCCTTGCCGGGTGCCGTCTCCAGGTCGTCCCGGCCCCGTGGGCCGTACGTCCACCAGGCCGGAGGCCGGATCCGGCCGTGCCCCTGCTGCTCGTCCATGTCCGTCACGCTAGACGCCGGTCGGCCCGAGCGGCGTCACCCCGGCGTGGTGATCACGGGTACTCCCGGTGAAGTACACGTGCCTCGGCTAGCTGAGACCCACCGAGTGGGCGAGCTGGGTCGCCGCGTGGCGGAAGAAGCGGTCGCGGTCCTCCACCACCCGGTTGAACTGGCCGAACAGCTCGAAGCCGACCAGGCCGAACAGCTGGGCCCAGGCCGCGACCATCGCCGCCGCGGTCTCCGGCGGCAGGTCGGGGGCGAAGTCGGCGGCCATCCGTTCGGCCTCGGGACGGAGGTCTGCGGGGAGGGCCGGCTCGGTGAGACGTGACTCCTGGTGCGCCTCGCGGAGGACGGCGATGAGGGCGAGGGCGACGCGGGAGGCGGCCTGGACGGTGGTGCGGGGTGCGGTGTAGCCGGGCACCGGGGTGCCGTAGATCAGGGCGTACTCGTGCGGATGGGCCAGGGCCCAGGTGCGTACGGCTTCGCAGACCGCGATCCAGCGCTCGGTCGGTGGGGTGCCGGCTGCCGTGGTGCGGGCTGCTTCCGCTGCTTCGCCGAGGGAGTCGTACGCGTCGATGATGAGGGCGGTCAGCAGGTCGTCACGGCTCGGGAAGTAGCGGTAGATCGCCGAGGAGGCCATGCCCAGTTCGCGGGCGACGGCCCGTAGCGAGAGTTTGGCCGCACCCTCCGCCGCGAGCTGTCCGCGGGCCTCCTGCTTGATGGCCGCGGTGACTTCGATCCTGGCCCGGGCGCGGGCGCCGTGTGCGGTGCTCATGGGGGTCAGTGTCGCATGAAAGCAGAGCGGCGCACACAAAGGAGAGCAGTGCTCTTGCCAGGGCAGGGGACGGCGTGCAGACTGAGAGGAAGAGAGAGCAGCGCTCGCGTTTGCGAGCGGCGCTCACCCCGTCCTCGTATTCCGGGAGTCCGTCATGTCGTCCTCGCCGTACTACCGCAAAGGCAGCGCGATGACCGTCCGCTTCAATCGCCTCGTCGGCTGGCTGGCGCGGCACGGCTTCAGTCTGGCGGGGGCCGCGGAGATGTCCGTCCGCGGCCGCAGCAGCGGGCGGATGCAGCGCATCCCGGTCAACCCGCACACGTACGACGGCGGGCAGTACCTGGTCTCGGCGCGCGGCCATTCCCAGTGGGTGCGCAACATGCGGGCCGCCGGGGGCGGGGAGCTCCGGGTCGGACGCAAGGTGCGGGTGTTCACCGCGGTGGAGCTCTCCGACGAGGAGAAGCTCCCGATCCTGCGGACCTATCTGAAGAAGTGGGGCTGGGAGGTCAACCAGTACTTCAAGGGGGCGACCGCCGAATCCTCCGACGAGGAACTCGTCGCCGCCGCGCCCGACCACCCCGTCTTCCGGATCACGGTCACGAGCTGACGCCGTCGCTCTGATAGCGCCGGTCCAGCACGGTCAGCGCGCGCTGGGCCATCGGATGCGTGCGGACCAGCTCGCCGAGCGATGTCGAGCCCTGGGTGATGTCCTTGAACGCCTTCCAGGCCGGGCGGAAGCCGGTGAGGGCCATGTGGAACAGGCCGGGGCGCCGTTCGAAGGCCGCCAGCATCCGCTTGCCGACGCTCATCTCGACGCCGAGCCCCGCCTTGACGGCGAACGCGTAGTTCAGCGCCTGGCGGCGGGCGTCCACCGCGTCGTGGGCCTCGGCGATGCGGACCGCCCACTCCCCCGCCAAGCGGCCGGAGCGCAGCGCGAAGGAGATGCCCTCGCGGGTCCACGGCTCCAGCAGCCCGGCCGCGTCGCCGCAGACCAGGACCCGGCCGCGCGAGAGCGGCGAGTCGTCGGCGCGGCAGCGGGTCAGGTGACCGGAGGAGATGCTCGGCTCGAAGCCGGCGAGGCCGAGGCGGCCGATGAAGTCCTCCAGGTAGCGCTTGGTCGCCGCGCCTTCGCCGCGCCGGGAGATCACGCCGACGGTGAGGGTGTCGCCCTTGGGGAAGACCCAGCCGTAACTGCCGGGCATGGGGCCCCAGTCGATGAGGATGCGCCCCTTCCAGTCCTCGGCGACGGTCTCGGGCACCGGGATCTCCGCCTCCAGGCCCAGGTCCACCTGGTCGACCTTGACCCCGACATGCGCTCCTATGCGGCCCGCGCTGCCGTCCGCGCCGACGACCGCGCGGGCGAGCACCGTCTCGCCGCCGTGCAGGACGACGGCGACCGTGCGCCGGTCGGGCACGGCCGAGCCGTGCTGCTCGACGCGCTGCACGGTGACGCCGGTGCGCAGTTCGGCGCCCGCCTTCTGCGCGCACTCCACGAGCTGCTGGTCGAACTCGGGCCGGTTGATCAGCCCGAACAGCATCCGGCGGGAGCGGCGGGTGCGGGCGAAGCGGCCGTTGTGCGAGAACGTCACCGCGTGCACCCGGTCCTTCAGGGGCAGGTCGAAGCCGGGCGGGAGCGCGTCGCGCGAGGGACCGATGATGCCGCCGCCGCAGGTCTTGTAGCGGGGCAGCTCCGCCTTCTCCAGCAGCAGCACGCGCCGTCCCGCGACCGCCGCCGCGTAGGCGGCCGAGGCCCCCGCGGGTCCCGCGCCCACCACGACGACGTCCCACACCTGGCGCTCGCCGTCCGCCGAAGAGTTCTCGCTGGTCACGATGGTCTACCGCTCCGATCCAGTCGCCTGCCGCTGCTGCCTCCCGCATCCTACGGCGGTGATCGCCCGAGGTCGCTGTGGGAGGATCGGCGGCGTGGGTGCCCCCTACACGGGACCTCTCACCCATGCCGCACGATCATGTCGTACACAGATGTACGCACCCAGACAACGTCGCACCCACAAGGAGCGTGCCCATGTCGTCGAATCCGGTCGCCGCGACCGTCGCCTCGCTGATGCCGCGGGCGAGGGAGGAGCTCGCCGAGCTGGTGGCCTTCAAGTCGGTGGCGGACTTCGACCAGTTCCCGCGCAGCGAGAGCGAGGGCGCCGCGCGCTGGATCGCCGACGCGCTGACCGCCGAGGGATTCGAGGATGTGGCGCTGGTCGACACCCCCGACGGCACGCAGTCGGTGTACGGATTCCTGCCAGGACCCGAGGGCGCGAAGACCGTGCTGCTGTACGCCCACTACGACGTGCAGCCGCCGCTGGACGAGGCGGGCTGGGCGACGCCGCCGTTCGAGCTGACCGAGCGGGACGGCCGCTGGTACGGGCGCGGGGCCGCCGACTGCAAGGGCGGCCTGATCATGCATCTGCTGGCGCTGCGCGCACTGAAGGCGAACGGCGGCATACCGGTCAACGTCAAGGTGATCGCCGAGGGTTCGGAGGAGCAGGGGACGGGCGGCCTGGAGCGCTACGCCGAGCAGCACCCCGAGCTGCTGGCCGCCGACACCATCGTCATCGGCGACACGGGCAACTTCCGGGTCGGGCTGCCGACGGTCACGTCCACGTTGCGCGGGATGACGATGGTGCGGGTCCGGATCGACACGCTGGAGGGCAATCTGCACTCGGGGCAGTTCGGCGGCGCCGCGCCCGACGCGCTGGCCGCGCTGATCCGCGTCCTCGACTCGCTGCGCGCGGAGGACGGCAGCACGACGATCGACGGGCTGACCGGGGACGCCGCGTGGGACGGGCTGAGTTACGACGAGGAGCAGTTCCGCAAGGACGCCAAGGTGCTGGACGGGGTCGGGCTCATCGGCTCGGGCACGGTCGCCGACCGCATCTGGGCGCGCCCGGCGGTCACCGTGCTCGGCATCGACTGCCCGCCGGTGATCGGTGCCACGCCGTCCGTGCAGGCGAGCGCCCGTGCGCTGATCAGCCTGCGGGTGCCGCCGGGCGTCGACGCCGCCGAGGCGACCAAGCTGCTCCAGGCCCATGTGGAGGGCCACACGCCGTGGGGTGCGCGGGTGTCGGTGGAGCAGATCGGCCAGGGGCAGGCGTTCCGCGCGGACACCACGAGCCCGGCGTACCAGGCCATGGCCGACGCGATGGCGGTCGCCTACCCGGGTGAGGAACTGCAGTACGCCGGCCAGGGCGGCTCCATCCCCCTGTGCAACACGCTCGCCGCCCTGTACCCCCGCGCGGAGATCCTCCTGATCGGGCTGAGCGAGCCGGAGGCCCAGATCCACGCGGTCAACGAGAGCGTCTCGCCCGAGGAACTGGAGCGCCTGTCGGTGGCGGAGGCCCTGTTCCTGCGCAACTACGCGGCGAACGCGAGCAGCTGAGACCCGGCTGCCGCTCCTTGTGCAGCAGTGCCCCGTCTCTCCTTCGGCGACTTCGAGGAGAGGCGGGGCACTGTGCGCCCGTCCCGTGTCGGGACCCGGGTGTTCAGCGGAAGGCGAGCTGGGGCGCGGAGGTGATGTGGGTCAGTTTCTCGGGGTTGCGGACGTAGTAGAGGCCGGTGACGCGGTCGTCCTCGACGCTGAGGGCCATGACGCCGTCGATCTCACCGTCGAGGCGGACGAGGAGTGCCGGGTGGCCGTTGACCACGGTGGGTTCGGTGGTGAGGGTGCTGGTGAGTTTCCCGATGCCGCCGGCGAACATGCGGGCCACCCGCTCGGCGCCGAGGACCGGCCGCAGCGCGGCGTGCTTGATGCCGCCGCCGTCGCTCATCAGGACGACCTCGGGGGCGAGCACGTCGAGGAGGGCCTGCGGGTCCCCGGTCTCGATGGCGCGCTGGAACGACTTCAGGGCGGCCCGGCCCTGGTGCGAGGTGACCACCTGGCGGGGGCGGCGGGCGTCGACGTGCCGGCGGGCGCGGTGGGCTATCTGGCGGACGGCCGCGGGGCTCTTGTCGACGGCGGCCGCGATCTCGTCGTAGCCGATGTCGAAGACCTCGCGCAGCACAAAGACGGCCCGCTCGGTCGGTGACAGCGTCTCCAGGACGAGCATCAGCGCCATCGACACGCTCTCGGCCAGCTCGACGTCCTCGGCCACGTCCGGTGCGGTGAGCAGCGGCTCGGGCAGCCAGGGGCCGACGTAGGCCTCCCGGCGGCGCTTGAGGGTGCGCAGCCGGTTGAGCGCCTGGCGGGTGGTGATGCGGACGAGGAAGGCGCGCGGGTCGCGCACCTGCTCCCGATCGGCCTTGACCCAGCGCAGCCAGGTCTCCTGGAGGACGTCCTCGGCGTCGGCCGCCGATCCGAGCATCTCGTAGGCGACGGTGAAGAGCAGGTTGCGGTGGGTCAGGAAGTCCTCGGTCGCCGGGTCGGCGGTGTCGTCGCTCAACTCTCGTTCCTTGTCCTTGTCCCGCGCGGCCGGCCCCGAGGGCCGGCCGCGTTCGCGTGCGTCCACGGCGAGATCCTCGCGGTGCGCTCCGGTCAGGCCGCCCGGTCGGCGGTGGCCGGCGTCCCGGCGCCGTCGGGGGTGGCCGGCGTCTCGGCGCGGTGGGCGCGCAGCAACTGCCGGCGCTTGGCGACGCCTCCCGGCATGCGGTGCAGGCTGAACGAGCCGGGCTTGTGCGCCTCACCGGACAGGTGCTTGGGGATGCCCTGGCAGACCGCTTCCTTGATCTTGGCAGCCAGCCCCGCGCCGATGTACAGCGGCACGGCGACGTCGGACCGGTTGGCGAACTGGTAGATGCCCGCGCCGCGGCCCAGGCTGACGCACTGGGCGGAGAACGACTGGTGCAGGTGCTCGGGCTGCTCGCCCGCGAGCCGGCTGAGCACCGTGTCGGCCGCGCGCGCACCCAGGGGCGTCGCGTTCAGGCAGCTCATCCGCAGCGCAAGGCCGGACGGTGCCGCGGAGTCCCCGGCCGCGAGGATCCGCTCGTCGTCCACGCTCGTCAGCGTCTCGTCGGTGAGCACACGGCCCACGGCGTCGGTGCTCAGCCCGCTGCGCGCGGCCAGGTCGGGCACACCGAAGCCGACGGTCCAGACGGTGACCTCGCTCGGCAGCTCACGGCCGTCGGCGAGCCGCACGGCGTCGCGGGTCACCGCCGTCACCTTCGTGCCGGTGCCGTCGACGACCGTCACCCCGAGATCGGCCAGGCGCTTGGCGACCGAGCGCCGGCCACGGGTGTGCAGGTACGGGCCGAGGACGCCGCCGCAGACCAGCGTCACCCGGCGCCCCTGCTCCGCGAGTTCGGCGGCGGTCTCGATGCCGGAGGGCCCGGCGCCGACCACCGTCACCGGGGCCGTGGCGGGCGTGGCGTCGAGGACCGCGCGCAGCCGCCGGGCCTCCTCCAGACTGGCGATCGGGTACGCGAACCCGGCCGCCCCGGGCACGCTCGGTTCCGCGCTGCCGCTGCCCACGGCGTAGATCAGATAGTCGTAGGCGAGCACGCCACCGTCCGCCAGGGTCACGCTGCGCCCGGCCGCGTTGATCAAGGTCACGGTGTCGACCAGCAGCCGTACGCGCTCGGACAGGACGTCCTGGTAGGCGACGACGGCGTCGTCGGACCCGCCGACCAGCTGGTGCAGGCGCACCCGGTGGACGAGTTCCGGGCGCGGGTTGATCAGTGTCACGGTCACGTCGTCGCGCTGCGTCAGCCGGTTCGCGGCCATCACGCCCGCGTATCCGCCGCCGATCACGACCACATGGGTGTTCCCGGTCATGCTGCCCTCCTGTGTCTCAAGGTCTCGGCCATAAGTCACCGGGCCGTCGACGCCTGTGACACGCTGTGAGCCAGATCACTTACCGGTGCTCGGAGGGCGGTGGGCGGGGTACGTCAGGGGCGACGGGGCGGGCGTGGACGGCCGGGAACGCCGTGTCCTAGCCCACCGGGACGCCCGCCTCCAGATACGCCGCCTTGCCCCGTTCCCTCGCGCGGAGCGCCTGGCGGAGGCGGGCGTAGCGCACCGGCGGCAGCAGTTCGGCGGCCTCCGCCTCACTCGCGAAGCGCCACTCGCGCAGCTCGGGCCCGGGCAGCAGCAGGCGTCCGGCGGCCTCCGCGTCGAGCCGGCCGCCGTCGAAGAGAAGCCGCAGCCCCCCGTAGCCGGGCGGCGCGGGCGGCTCCCAGTCGACGACCAGCAGCGACGGCACCTCGGCCAGCCTGACCCCCGTCTCCTCGGCGACCTCACGCATCCCGGCCCGCGCCGGCGCCTCCCCCGGCTCCACCACGCCGCCCGGGAACTCCCAGCCCGGCTTGTAGGTGGGGTCGACCAGCAGCACCCGGTCCTGCTCGTCGAAGAGCAGCACGCCCGCCGCGACGGTCTCCGCGGTGGGCTCCGGCGTCTGCACGATGTCGCAGACGGGCACCGCGCCGCTGCGCACCGCCTCGGCGATCCGGGCGGCCGCGTCGTACGGGCTCAGCGCCCCGGTGTCGACCGGGTAGGCGTCGGCGGTGAGCCAGGAGGCGAGGGCGGCCTTGTACGGCTCGATGTGGTCGTAGGACCACTGTCGGACGCGTATCTCGCCGTCGGGCAGGTCCTCCGGCACCTCACGACCCGCTATGCGCTCCCGCAGGATCGTTTCCGCCGGGGCGAGAAGGACATGGCGGACCGGGATGCGGCGGGCGGCGAGGCCGCCGAAGATCTCGTCGCGGTAGTCCTGGCGCAGCAGGGTCATGGGGACCACGAGGGTGCCGCCGAGCTCGGTGAGCATCGCGGCGGCCGTGTCGATCACGAGACGGCGCCAGATCGGGAGGTCCTGGTAGTCGCCGACCTCGGCGAGGCGTTTGGCCGGCAGCAGATGTGCGAGCGCCCCGCCGATGACCTCGGGGTCGAAGAGCGTGCTGTTCGGGATCAGCTCGATCAGTTCCCGTGCGGTGGTGGTCTTCCCCGCACCGAACGCACCGTTGATCCAGACCACGGTCACGGTTCCCCCTCTTCTGTTGGCCCCCAGAGGCTTGCCCGCTCCACCCTGCCACGGAAACCAGCCCCAGTTGAGAACGCATGACGACGGCGCCAGCGCCCCGAGGGGAGGGGCGCCGGCGCCGTACGGTCCTGCCGTGGGGCTCGTCAGTCCTTTTCTTGCTGGGTCTGGTAGTCCAGCTTCAGGTTCTCGCTGTCGACGGCCTGGTCGAGGGTGCCGAGGGCGTCCTGGACGCCGATGCCGTCGAGGCCGTCACCGGCGGCCTGCGAGGGAGTGACCGCCGCGACGACGAATCCGGTGGCGAGGGAGGCGATGGCCAGCATGCTGCGCTTCTTCATACCCGCCTCAACTGCGGGAGGGGTCCGGGGGTCACGCACGGATTTCTCGCCGGGCGCCCGGCCTCGGCCGGCCAGGAACGCCGGGCACGCGGGATCGGCGCGAAGCGCCTCGCTTCCCTCAGCCCCCCGCCGCGCTCCCTCAAACCCCCGCCGCCGCCGTGTCCTGCCGTCGCGCGAGGGCCGCTGCCGCCGCCCCGACCAGTCCCGCGTCCGTGCCCATCCGGGCCGGGGTCACCGCGAGACGCTGGACGAAGGAGAGGGTGGCGTAGTCGGCGAGGGCCCGGCGCAGAGGGGCGAAGAGGATCTCGCCGGCCTTGCCCACTCCCCCGCCGATCACGGCGATGTCGATCTCGACGAGCGTCGCGGTCGCCGCGATGCCGGCGGCCAGCGCCCGCGCGGCCCGTT
>NZ_JAOCQE010000153.1 GCF_025290915.1 Streptomyces sp. 15-116A
GGAAGCCGCGGTCCGGCGACGGGCCCAGCGCCGGTGCGGGGGCGTGGCGCCGGGCCGGGGCGTAGGCGAACTCGAAGCGGTCGCCGCGCTTGGCGCCGAAGACGCCGGACGCACCGCCCGGCAGTCCCCCGCCCAGCGGCGAACCGCCGCCGTCGAGGTCCCCGCCCCCGGGAAGGCCCTGCAGGCGCGCCAGCAGGCTCTCGGACGGCGGTGGAGGGGCGGCCTGAGCGAAGACGCTCTTCAGCCGGCGCTGTGCGTCCACCTCCGCCTTGCACTTGGCGCAGGTGGCGACATGCGCCAGTACGCGCTCACGCGCGTCATGACCGAGCTCGCCGTCCACCAGGGCGGAGAGTCGGTCTCCCAGATGCTGCTCTGCGAGGTGTCCCTCGGAAGACTTCGGTCGTGAACCGCTCACGCGCTCGCGCCCCCTCCTCCCAGTGCGGCAACACGGGGCACGAAGGAGCGGCGGTCGGCCCGGGCCTGCGGCGAGCGGTGCGCAAGGGCCTTGCGCAGCTGCGAACGGCCGCGGTGGATCCGGGACCGGACCGTGCCGAGCTTGACGCCGAGGGTCGCGGCGATCTCCTCGTACGACAGCCCCTCGATGTCGCACAGCACGACGGCGGCGCGGAACTCGGGGGCGAGCGTGTCGAGGGCCTGCTGGACGTCCGCGTCGAAGTGGGCGTCGTTGAACACCTGCTGGGGCGTGGGCTCCTTGCTGGCGAGCCGCTCGGCCGCGTCCTCGCCGAGCGCGTCGAAGCGGATGCGCTGCTTGCGGCGGACCATGTCCAGGAACAGGTTGGTCGTGATGCGGTGCAGCCAGCCCTCGAAGGTGCCCGGCGTGTAGGTCGACAGGGAGCGGAAGACACGGACGAAGACCTCCTGCGTGAGGTCCTCGGCGTCGTGCTGATTGCCCGTGAGCCGGTAGGCGAGCCGGTAGACCCGGCCGCTGTGCATGCTGACGATCTCCTCCCAGGTGGGCGGAGTCCACGCCTGCCCGTCCGCGTCGGTGGCGAAGGTCGCGGTCTGGGCCGGGCCGTCGGCGGCCCCGGCGTGGCTGTGGTCAGCAGCGGTGTCGTTCACGGATTTCGGCCTGCCCGCCGATCCGAGGAAGCGCCGCAGCACTCCTCCCCGATCTCCGGGCGCGGCCGCACCTCCCCTGTCGGCTCTGGTGGTGTCCAGTGGAGCCCCTACCATAGCCACCTCGCCCGTTAGCTCCGGATAAGCGGTTTTACGAGAAATTGATGTGGGCTGCCATGGCTCGTACGACTGCGTCTGCACTTGCTCGGCGTCCTCGTCCACTGCCTACCCCCCGTCATGGCTCACGCCACTTGCTCATCCCTTTAAACGACCGGTCCCATCTGCGGGTTCCCGACGGCAACGGATACAGTCACGCCCAGGCAACCACGGGGACAGGAGAGGGTCATTACCGCCAACCGGCAGACGAGCTGGGCGTTCGCCGACGCCTATGTCGCCGAGGACGACGCACTGCGCTGGGCCCGCGACCGAGCCCGCGAGGCAGGGCTGCGCTCGGTGTCGCCCGGCACGGGCGCTGCCCTGCGGTTGCTCGCCGCCACGGTGGAGGCCAAGGCGGTCGCCGAGATCGGCACCGGCTGCGGGGTGTCCGGGATCCATCTGCTGCACGGCATGCGCCCCGACGGGGTGCTCACCACCGTCGATCCGGAGCCGGAGCACCAGCAGTCCGCCCGGCAGGCCTTCCGCGACGCCGGTTTCGCCGCCAACCGGGCCCGCTTCATCCCGGGCCGCGCCCTCGACGTCCTGCCCCGGCTCGCCGACTCCGGCTACGACCTCGTGTTCTGCGACGGCGACCGGCTGGAGTACCAGGACTACCTCGCTGAATCGTTGCGCCTCCTGCGCCCGGGGGGCCTCGTCGCCTTCGAAGGCGTCTTCGCCAATGGCCGGACGGTCGACTCCGGGCCGCAGCCCACCGAAGTGCTGCGCCTGCGTGAGCTGGTGCGGACCGTGCGCGAGAGCGGGGAGCTGGTGTCGTCGCTGCTGCCGGTGGGCGACGGGCTGCTGTGCGCGGTGAAGCGGTAACAGGTGCTGTGATGCCCCTTGAGGCTCTCACCTGCACAAACAGCCGCCCCGGCACCAGGTGCGGCGCCGGGGCGGCTGAAAGGGTATGGTCGCTTGCGCGTCAGCCGACGACCTTCTTGAGGGCGTCGCCGAGTGCGTCGGCCTCGTCCGGGGTCAGCTCGACGACGAGCCGACCGCCGCCTTCGAGCGGAACGCGCATGACGATGCCCCGCCCCTCCTTGGTCACCTCGAGCGGGCCATCACCCGTCCGCGGCTTCATGGCCGCCATGCTCGTTCCCCTTCCTGAAACCCAGCTCAACCGTCTCAGCCGACGGCCCACGAAGGGCATCCGCGGTCCCTTTTCAGGCAGGACACACCGCACCGGCATCGAACACATTGCTTCCAGGCCATTATCCCGCATCTCACGACCCGATGACCAACATCAGTCGGCATCGCTTGGGCAACGCGCGCGAGCAAAACCACTCAATTCGGCGATGTGGCTGCGATACTGCGCCACCGCACACAGTGCCGCGGAACGAAAACGAACAGGAATTGTTAGACGCAGGTCACATGGCGCCCGCGGTTCAGGGCCGGTGATCTCCGTCATGCTGTCTGCAGACGGGCACGTACCGGCCGGTACGTGCCGAGCCGCCCACACGGAGGGGATACGCCATGGCCGACACCGTGCTCTACGAGGTGAGCGACGGACTCGCGACGATCACGCTGAACCGCCCCGAGGCGATGAACGCGCTCAACGTCGCGGCGAAGGTCGCCCTCCGGGACGCGGTCCGGTCCGCCGCGGACGACGACGCCGTACGGGCCGTGCTGCTGACCGCCGCCGGTGACCGGGCGTTCTGCGTCGGGCAGGACCTCAAGGAGCACATCGGACTGCTGGCGGCCGACCGGGAGAGCGGTTCGGGGCAGACGATGAGCACGGTGCGCGAGCACTACAACCCGATCGTGAAGGCGATCGCCGGGGCCGCCAAGCCGGTGGTCGCCGCGGTGAACGGGGTCGCGGCGGGGGCGGGGTTCGGCTTCGCGCTGGCCGCCGACTACCGGGTCGTGGCGGACACGGCGTCCTTCAACACGTCGTTCGCCGGGGTCGCGCTGACGGCGGACTCCGGGATCTCCTGGACGCTGCCGCGGGTGATCGGGGCCGGGCGGGCGATGGATCTGCTGCTGTTTCCGCGGAGCGTTTCCGCGCAGGAGGCGTTCGAGCTGGGCATCGTGAATCGGGTGGTGCCGGCGGCCGAGCTGCGCGCGGAGGCGGAGAAGGTGGCGCGGGGGTTGGCCGAGGGGCCGACGGTGGCGTACTCGGCGTTGAAGGAGTCGGTGGCGTTCGGGTTGTCCCACTCGTTGGAGGAGACGTTGGAGAAGGAGGACGAGCTGCAGGCGCGGGCGGGGGCGTCCGAGGATCACGGGATCGCTGTGCAGGCGTTCGTCAACAAGGAGAAGCCGAAGTATTTGGGCCGGTGAGCTCGGGGGGCGTGGCGCCGTCGGGGGCTGCGGACCCGCTGTGGTTGATCGCGCCCACGCGGCGGAGCCGCATATCGACACAGCCCCGCGCCCCTTAGGGGGCGCTTCTGGCCACGCATGTCTCCAGGTGGTCGTTCACTAGACCGCACGCCTGCATCAGCGCGTAGGCCGTGGTCGGGCCTACGAAGCGGAGGCCGTGTTTTTTGAGGGCCTTTGAGAGTGCGGTCGATTCCGGGGTGATCGCGGGGACGTCTGCCAGGGTTTTCGGGGCCGGGCGCGTCTTCGGGTCCGGGGCGTGGGACCAGATCAGGGTGTCCAGGTCGCCTGGGGACCAGGTGGCCAGGGCTCGGGCGTTGGCCAGGGTCGCGTCGATCTTGGCGCGGTTGCGGATGATGCCGGGGTCGGCCAGCAGGCGGTCGCGGTCCGCGTCGGTGAACTCCGCGACCTTGGCGATCTTGAAGTCCGCGAAGGCGGCGCGGAAGCCGGGGCGGCGGCGCAGAATGGTGATCCAGGACAGGCCGGACTGGAAGGCCTCCAGGCTGAGCCGTTCGAACAGGGCGTCGTCGCCGTGGACCGGGCGGCCCCACTCCTCGTCGTGGTAGGCGAGGTAGTCCGGGGCGGACAGCGCCCAGGGGCAGCGCGGGGCGCCGTCCGGGCCGGTGGGCGCGGTGCTGTCGTTCATCGCTGCTCGTCCTCCCGGCGCGGGGCCGGCTTGTCCATCGACACATGCGCCGCGGCGGCGCGGGCACCGGCCAGCGCGGACTCCAGGTCGGCGATTCTGGCGTCGCGCTCGGCGAGTTCGGCGCCGAGGCGGCCGAGGGCGTCGTCCACGTCGGCCATGCGGTAGCCGCGGGCGACCAGCGGGAAGCGGAGCCGCTCCACGTCCGCGCGGCCGACCGGCCGGTCGGGCGGCAGGGAGTCCTGGAGGCGCTCGGGAGCCGCCTCGGGCAGTGGGCCGTTCTCGCCGCCGCCCACCACGGCGAGGGTCACCGCGGCGACCACGACGGCGAGCGCGACGACCAGGAACAAGAACATCACCATCGCGGATCCCCCATGGGCGATTGGTCGGACGGGCCGGACGAGTCGGATCAGTCGTTGTCGGACGCAGGATCCGATTGTGTGGCTCCGATCGTGCCATGCGAGTCTGACAGTCGGAGGCGCAGGCCGGTACGGACGAGGAGAGGTCACAGGGGATGCTCAGGCTGGGCAGGCGGGAATTCGAGCCGCACGAGCCGGTGATCATGGCGATCGTGAACCGGACCCCGGACTCCTTCTACGACCAGGGTGCGACGTTCCGCGACGAGCCGGCGCTCGCGCGCGTGGAGCAGGCCGTGGCGGAGGGCGCCGCGATCGTCGACATCGGCGGGGTGAAGGCTGGGCCCGGCGAGGAGGTCACCGCGGAGGAGGAGGCGCGGCGGACGGTCGGCTTCGTCGCGGAGGTGCGGCGGCGGTTCCCGGATGTCGTGATCAGCGTGGACACCTGGCGGCACGAGGTCGGGGAGGCCGTGTGCGAGGCCGGGGCGGATCTGCTGAACGATGCGTGGGGCGGGGTCGATCCGCGGCTCGCGGAGGTCGCCGCGCGGTACGGGGTGGGGCTGGTGTGTACGCACGCGGGTGGGGCGGAGCCTCGGACGCGGCCGCACCGGGTGTCGTACGACGATGTCATGGCCGACATTCTCGACGTGACCGTGGGGCTGGCGGAGCGGGCGGTGTCGCTGGGGGTGCCGCGGGAGTCGGTGCTGATCGATCCGGGGCATGACTTCGGGAAGAACACGCGGCACAGTCTTGAGGCGACGCGGCGGTTGGGGGAGATGGTGGCGACAGGGTGGCCGGTGCTGGTGTCGCTGTCCAACAAGGATTTCGTCGGGGAGACGTTGGACAAGCCGGTGAAGGAGCGGGTGCTGGGGACGCTGGCGACTACGGCTGTGTCGGCGTGGTTGGGGGCACAGGTGTACCGGGTGCATGAGGTGGCGGAGACGCGGCAGGTGCTGGACATGGTGGCGTCGATCGCCGGTCACCGGGAACCTGCGGTGGCTCGGCGGGGGCTGGCGTAGGTCCCCTCCCGTACCAGGGGGCTCCGCCCCCTGGACCCCCGGCCTATGCCCACCCACCACCCGACTCGGTTGGTCGAGAAGTGGCCGGCCGACTCGGGTCGGTCGGGAAGTGGCCGGCCGACTCGGTTGGTCGAGAAGTGGCCGGCCGACTCGGGTCGGTCGGGAAGTGGCCGGCCGACTCGGTCGGTCGGGAAGTGGCCCATCGACTCGGTCGGTCGAGAGGTGACCGATCGACTCGGTCGGTCGGGAAGTGGCCGATCGAACGGGCTAGCGGCCCGCTTCCTTCGAGACCAAGGCGACCGCCTCGTCCACGTCGTCCGTGACGTGGAACAGGAGGAGGTCCTTTTCCGCTGCCTTGCCCTGGGCGATGACCGTGTGGCGGAGCCAGTCGACCAGGCCGCCCCAGTAGTCCGTGCCGAAGAGGACGATCGGGAAGCGGGTGACCTTCTGGGTCTGGACGAGGGTGAGGGCCTCGAAGAGTTCGTCGAGGGTGCCGAGGCCGCCGGGGAGGACCACGAACCCCTGCGCGTACTTCACGAACATCATCTTGCGGACGAAGAAGTACCGGAAGTTCAGGCCGATGTCGACATACGGGTTCAGCCCCTGCTCGAACGGCAGCTCGATGCCGAGGCCGACGGAGATGCCCTTCGCCTCGCACGCGCCCTTGTTCGCCGCCTCCATGGCGCCCGGACCGCCGCCCGTGATCACCGCGAAGCCCGCCTCCACCAGGCCCCGCCCCAGCCGCACCCCCGCCTCGTACTCCGGCGAGTCCTCCGGTGTGCGCGCCGAGCCGAAGACGCTGATCGCGGGCGGGAGTTCGGCCAGCGTGCCGAAGCCCTCGATGAACTCCGACTGGATGCGCAGCACCCGCCAGGGGTCGGTGTGGACCCAGTCCGTCGGGGCCCGCTCGTCCAGCAGCCGCTGGTCCGTGGTGCTCGCCTGGACCTGACCGCGCCGCCGCAGGACCGGGCCCAGCCGCTGCTCCTCCGGCGGCTGCTTCTTCCCCCGGGGGTTACCGGTAGCCATGTGCGCTCCCTCCGTCGTGCCAGGTCGTACCGCCCTCAGCGTAGATCTACGCGGGTTACGTACGGGGGACGTCAGCATGTCCGCAGGGCGCCGGACTAAACGTCCGGGAGTACGGAAGGGCTCAGGTCGTGAGCCAGGACCGCAGGCGCTCCTCCCCCGCCAGGATCTTCGCCGTGTCGACGCGCTCGTCCCGCTTGTGGGCCAAGTGGGGGTTGCCGGGGCCGTAGTTGACCGCGGGGATGCCGAGCGCGGAGAAGCGGGAGACGTCCGTCCAGCCGTACTTCGGCTGGGGGGTGCCGCCCACCGCCTCGATGAAGGCCGCGGCGGCCGGATGGGAGAGGCCGGGCAACGCGCCGCCGCTGTGGTCGTCGACGACGAACTCGGTCACCCCGCAGTCGGCGAAGACCTCACGGACGTGGGCCACGGCCTCCTCGGGCGTGCGGTCCGGGGCGTAGCGGAAGTTGACGGTGACCACGCACTCGTCCGGGATGACGTTGCCCGCCACGCCGCCGGAGACGGCGACCGCGTTGAGGCCCTCCCGGTACTCCAGGCCGTCGATCACCGGGTAGCGGGGCTCGTAGGAGGCCAGGCGGGCCAGGATCGGGGCGGCGGCGTGGATCGCGTTGGAGCCCATCCAGCCGCGCGCGGAGTGGGCGCGCTCGCCGCTGGTCTTCAGCAGCACCCGCAGTGTGCCCTGGCAGCCGCCCTCGACCTGCCCGTCGGAGGGTTCGAGCAGCACGGCGAAGTCGCCCTCGAGCCACTCGGGGTGCGCCTCGGCCACGTGCTTGAGGCCGTTGAGGTCTGCCGCGACCTCCTCGTTGTCGTAGAAGACGAAGGTCAGGTCGCGGTTCGGGGCGGGGACCGTGGCCGCGATCCGCAGCTGGACGGCGACGCCCGCCTTCATGTCGCAGGTGCCGCAGCCCCACAGCACCCCGTTCTCGTCCAGCCGGGAGGGAACGTTGTCGGCGATGGGGACCGTGTCGATGTGGCCGGCGAGGATCACACGCTCCGCGCGCCCCAGGTTCGTCCGGGCGACGACGTTGTTGCCGTAGCGGTCGACCGTGAGGTGCGGCAGGGCGCGCAGCGCGGTCTCGATCGCGTCCGCGAGCGGCTTCTCGCTGCCGCTGACGGAGGGGAAGTCGACGAGCTGGGCGGTCAGGACCGCGGCGTCCAGCGTGAGGTCAAGCGGGGTGTCGGCCATGCCGTCGACCCTAACCCGCCGGGACTGCGGCCCACTGTCCACACCCGGCACACGCGCCTCCGTACTCTCCAGTACCTTGTACGCGTGCCAGAGCCGTCCCTTCCTTCCAAGCGTCGTGGCCGCCTCTTCCGCTTCGGGGCGGCCTTCGTGGTCCTGCTCGCGGTCGCCGGCTACCTCGTGGTGCAGTACGTCACCGGGGGCGCGGGCGGACCGGGCTGCAAGGTCGTCTCCGCCGAGGGCGACGGGGCGGAGTACGAGTTCACGCCCGAGCAGGCGGTGAACGCGGCGACGATCACCGCCGTGGGAACCGCGCGAAACCTGCCCGAGCGGGCCATAACGATCGCGCTGGCCACCGCGTTGCAGGAGTCCACCCTGCGCAACATCGACTACGGCGACCGCGACTCCCTCGGCCTGTTCCAGCAGCGCCCCTCGCAGGGCTGGGGCACGCCGCAGGAGATCATGGATCCGGCGTACGCGGCGGGGAAGTTCTACGAGCACCTGGAGAAGGTGCCTGACTACACCCGGCTGCCGCTGACCGTGGCCGCGCAGAAGGTGCAGCGCAGCGGCTTCCCGGACGCGTACGCCAAGCACGAGCCGGACGCCTCCCTGCTGGCCGCCGCCCTCACCGGGCGCTCGGCGGCCACCCTGACATGCGAGGGACGCCCGGCGGCGACCCGGGCGGCGGGCGCGGACGCGGTACGGGCCGCGCTGGTACGGGACTTCGGCCGGGACGTGCTGGAGCCGGCCGGTGCGGAGGTGGGCGCCGCGGGGACGCCGTCGCCCTCCGCGAGCGCACCGGCGGACTCCGAGCCGGGCACGGTGACGCTGCCGGTCACCGGTGACAAGGGTGCGGAGGCCGCCGGGCGGCGCGCCGGCCCCCGGGGCTGGCAGCTGGCGCACTGGGCCGTGGCCAACGCCTCCGAGCTGCACATCAAGCGGGTGTCGTACGCGGGCCGCGAGTGGGTCGCCGGGAACACCGACAGCCAGTGGCAGGCGACCGACGCGAAGGCGTCCGCGGACGCGGGCGACGGCGCGGGAGCCGTCCAGATCACGACCGGGCAGTAGTACGGCCCCTCACCCGCAGGGGTTGTGCGGTGCCGTGCGGGGCTGACGGGGTGCGCAGGTTTTCGTGTCGGGGTGTGCCGGTGGCCGGGAATCCTTGAGAACACGCGGCTGAAGCGATTCCGCAGGGGCTTCGCCGCGACACTCTTTGCCCGCCTTTATCCACAGCCGATAATGCGACGCATTGCCAACTCTTTACGTCGCTGCGCCGCAACCTTCCCGGCCTTCGAGCGGTAGTCACTGCGTCCGAGCCCGGAGATCCACAGCCAGTCGATCAACTCACGGGCCGGTCTGGACACTTCACCGTTCTCTCCCGTCGAAGGAGCACCATGTCCCTCCCCCTGACCCGTCGGATCGCCCGTGCCGCACTGCTCGTCGCTGCGGGAGCGGCTGCCGGGGTCGGTGCGGCCGGTTCCGCCAGCGCGGCTCCCGAGCTGCCGGCCAACCCGAACCTCGGCGGGCTGACCGCCCTGGACGGGGCGAACGTCGGCAACACCGTGGACGGCACGGCGCAGAGCGTCACCGAGGCCGCGGGTGACACCGGCGGCAAGGCGGTCAAGAAGGCGGTTCCGGCCGCGGGCAAGGCCGGCGGCAAGGCCATCAAGAAGACGGCGCCGGTGGCGCAGAAGGCGGCCGGTGACACCGCCGGGTCGGCCGGGGAGGTCCTCGGGGACACGGCCGGTTCGGCGGCGAAGGGTGGTGCGCTGCCGACCGGGTCGCTGACGAAGGGTGGCGTGTCGACGAAGGACCTGCCGGTCAAGGGTCTGCCGGTCGGCTAAGCGCCGGGCTTTGGCCGTTCTCGGGGTCTGGGGTGTTCCCCAGGCCCCGTTTTCGTGGCCCCTGTGTGGGTGCAGTGGGCGTCGCTTGGCCGGGCGCCCGGCGTTGGTGGCCGTGCCCACCCGTTCCGCCCTGCGGAACGACTGCCCACGGCGGTAGAAACGGCGGCTGCTCGCGGCGGGCGGGCGGCGGCTGCCCACGGCGGCAGGAACGGCGGCAGCCCGCGGGCGGCGGGCGGCGGCTGCCCGCGGTTGGGCGCGGCGGGCTAGCGCAGCCTGCGTACCGCTGCCTCGACCCGTTCGTCTGTTGCCGTCAGCGCCACTCGTACGAAGTTTTCGCCCGCCGGGCCGTAGAAGTCGCCCGGGGCTACCAGGATGCCGAGGTCGGCGAGGTGGGCGACCGTGGTCCAGCAGGACTCGTCTCGGGTGGCCCAGAGGTAGAGGCTGGCCTCGCTGTGCTCGATGCGGAAGCCGTGGTTCAGGAGGGCTTCGCGCAGGGCCGTGCGGCGGGACGCGTAGCGCTCGCGCTGGGCGTGGACGTGGGTGTCGTCGCCGAGGGCCGCGACCACGGCCGCCTGGGTCGGCGCCGAGGTCATCATGCCGCCGTGCTTGCGGATCTCCAGCAGCGGGCCGAGCACCGCCGGGTCACCGGCCAGGAAGGCGGCGCGGTATCCGGCGAGGTTGGAGCGCTTGGAGAGGGAGTGGACGGAGACGATGCCGTTGTAGGAGCCGCCGTTGACGTCGGGGTGCAGGACCGAGACCGGGTCGGCCTCCCAGCCCAGCTCGATGTAGCACTCGTCGGAGAAGACCAGGACGCCGTGCTCGCGGGCCCAGGCGACGATCCTCGTCAGCTCCTCCTTGGACAGCACCCGGCCCGTGGGGTTGGACGGGGAGTTGAGCCAGAGCAGCTTGAGGCCGGCCGGGTCCAGGTCGGTCGGGTCGTCGTAGGCCACGTAGTCGGCGCGGGCGAGACGGGCACCGACCTCGTACGTGGGGTAGGCCAGGCGCGGGTAGGCCACCTTGTCGCCGGGGCCGAGGCCCAGCTGGGTGGGGAGCCAGGCGACCAGTTCCTTGGAGCCGACGATCGGCAGGACGTGGCGGTGGGTGACCTCGCGGGCGCCTAGCCGGCGCTCCACCCAGCGGGTGATCGCGTCACGCAGCTCCGGGGTGCCCCAGACCGTGGGATAGCCGGGCGAGTCCGCCGCGGCGATCAGCGCCTTCTGGATCGACTCGGGGACCGGGTCGACGGGCGTGCCGACGGACAGGTCGACGATGCCGTCCGGATGCGCGGCGGCCGTCTTCTTGTAGGGCTCCAGCTTGTCCCAGGGGAAGGTGGGCAGCCGGTCGGAGACTGCGGACACGGGTGCTGACTCTCTTTCTGCCACGGCTGCCGCTACGGCTGCCGCTGTGGCACCAGGCTCGGCAAACGCCTCGGTCCCGCGCGGCGATCGGGCGGATCGGGCCGTACGGGACCGAGGCGGCAGGTCTACGGGCCGGGCCGGCTGTGGACCGGCTCGGGTCAGGCCTGCGGCGGAAGCGCGGCGATCAGCGGGTGGTCCCGCTCGATCAGGCCCAGCTTGCTGGCGCCGCCGGGCGAGCCGAGCTCGTCGAAGAACTCGACGTTCGCCTTGTAGTAGTCCTTCCACTCCTCGGGAGTGTCGTCCTCGTAGAAGATCGCCTCGACCGGGCAGACCGGCTCACAGGCCCCGCAGTCGACGCATTCGTCCGGGTGGATGTACAAGGACCGCTGGCCCTCGTAGATGCAGTCGACCGGGCACTCCTCGATGCACGCCTTGTCCTTCACGTCGACACAAGGCTGCGCGATGACGTAGGTCACGCTGTCGTTCCTCCTCGATAGGGCGCTGGCGGGCCTCCTCAGGCTCCGCCGCCTGGCGCGCGGGAGCGCGGCGTCGTCGATGCCCGCCCCTAGTATCTCCGTTCCTGGGCATGATCCGAACAGGAGGGGTGAACCGACCTGTGGAAATCTCTGCCGGTGGGCGCCTGGAGGTCCGTATCACCGCTGCTGACGTGGGAAAACGGGTCTCCGTACGGAGCTTGATCGAACATGGTCCCTCGGGTGAGAAGTTCACCGACACGGTCGGTGTTCTCACATCATGGGACCACGGTGTGCTGCGT
Source organism: Streptomyces sp. 15-116A (assembly GCF_025290915.1). Taxonomy (GTDB): domain Bacteria; phylum Actinomycetota; class Actinomycetes; order Streptomycetales; family Streptomycetaceae; genus Streptomyces. Next base: position 11,766 of record NZ_JAOCQE010000153.1, read on the forward strand.
ATCACACGAAAGAGCGGGGAAAGCGTCCACATCGCGGAGTCCGCGCTGGTCGCGGGCAAGGTGGTGCCGTCCGCACCAGCGCGTCGCAGAGGACCCGCGGCGTCCTACGAGGAGCTGGCGCGGGTCGCCGCGCGGGCCTGGCGGCCCGTGGAGAGCGAGCGGCTGGGCGAGTGGGAGCTGCGCGCCGCCGAGGGGTTCACGCGGCGGGCCAACTCGGTACTGCCGCTCGGCGACCCCGGGATGCCGCTGGACGCCGCGCTCGAGGCCGTACGGCGCTGGTACGGCGAGCGCGGGCTGCCCGCGTACGTCCAGACCGCGACGGGTGCGGAGGGGGCGCAGGAGCTGCTGTGCGCGGAGCTGGAGCGGCGGGGGTGGGTGCGTGAGGTGACCGCCGAGCTGTGGGTCGGCGCGCTGGCGCCGATCGCCGATGCGGGCGGCGCGGAGCCGTCCGGGGTCGTGCTGGCGCGGGAGGCCGATGAGGCGTGGCTCGCGCGGTATCAGCGCAAGGGTGTAAGTGGCGTGGCGCTGAAGGTGCTGGGATGGGGGTCCCCCCGCGCGAGCGAAGCCGAGCGTGGGGGAGGGCCGTCGGTGTGGTTCGCGACCGTGCCGGGGGACGGTGACGTGCCGGCCGCCATCGGGCGGTGTGTCGTGGACGGGCGGTGGGCCGGGTTCGCGGCGGTCGAGGTGGATCCGGAGCGGCGGCGGCAGGGGCTGGCGACCGCGGTGATGGCCGCGCTGGCCCGGCAGGCGCTCGCGGAGGGGGCATCGGCGGCCTGGCTCCAGGTCGAGGAGGAGAACGGGGGTGCGCGGGCGATGTACGAGCGGATGGGCTTCGTGGCGCATCACGCGTATCACCACTATCGGGAGCCTCGGGGTGATGGGGGGCCATCCTCGGATTCGTCGGCTCCGGCGGGTAGCGGATCGCTGTGACCGGGCACGAACCGGGCATGCGGTCCCCCTGTCCCCCACCGCCCGGGCGCTCCGCCGAACTGCGGCGGCGGTTCGCCGAAGAGGCCCGCTGCGAGCGGCCCGATCTGTCCACGCTGTGCCTGCTGGTGGGCGCCGAGGCGGACGGGACGCTGGACGAGGCGGGCATGGACGCGGCGGAGATCGAACTGGACCGGCTGGCCGGGCTGCTGCCGTACCGGCCGGGAACGCCTCTGGCCTGGGCACAGGCGCTGCGCGAGCTGCTGGGCGAGCGGTGCGGCTTCCACGGCACCCCGGGTGACTACCGGCGGCTGGAGTCCTCGCTGCTGCACGAGGTGCTGCGGCGCAGGCGGGGGCTGCCGATCCTGCTGTCGGTGGTGTGGATGGAGGTCGCCCGGCGGGCGGGGGCTCCGGTGTACGGCGTCGCCCTGCCGGGGCACTTCGTGGTCGGGTTCGGGGAGGCGGAGCAGCAGGTGCTGGCCGATCCCTTCGACGGGGGGCGGGTGCTGACGGGGGCCGACGCGGAGTTGCTGGTGGTGGGGGCGACGGGGGCGCCGCTGGACGCGTCGATGTTGCGGCCGGCGGATCCGCTGGATGTCGTGCTGCGGATTCTGAACAACGTGCGGGCGTGGGCGGCGGCGCGGCCGGAGCGGTCGGATGTGGCGATGTGGGCGGTGGATCTTTCGCTGCTGTTGCCTTCGCATCCGGCGCGGTTGAGGTATGAGCGGGCGCAGTTGCTTGTGCAGCGGGGGGAGTTTTTGCAGGGGGCGGCTGAGTTGGAGGCGTATGCGGAGGTGGTGGCCGGTGTGGATGAGGCGGTCGCCTCGCGGATTCGGGGGCAGGCGCAGGCGGCGAGAGCAATGCTGAACTGAGCGTGCCGTGGCGGGTGCGGGTGCGTCGTGGCGGGTCGCGCCCACGCGGCGGAGCCCCACATCGATACAGTCCCGCGCCCCTGGGTCGGCTGCCGCCGGCCGGCCATGGCAGCCGGCCCTCGTTCAGCGTTGGCTGAGCCGGGGGATGACGGATGTCATGCCCCCCGGCCGGCTCGGGTCAGCTGGGGTTGGTCTCGATGACTGCCAGGCGGTCGGTCTTGCTCTTCAGTGCGCTCCGGAGGGCGCCGTAGACGTCCTCCGGCGTGACGGGGGTCTTCTCGCCGTTGGCGCGGGTGATGAGCACGCCGTCGAAGGCTCCGCCGTAGAGCTGCTTCAGGGCGTTCAGGTCGGGCTTCTCGACCAACTTGCCGTCGACCGCCGTCACCCTGAGGAACTTCCACAGGGACTTCTCCGGGCTCATCAGCACGGAGTGCGCCGCGTCCGTCTGGACGGTCACCCTGTCCGACATCGCCGGCTCGGCGAACTCCTTCAGCATCCGGTCGACCTCGGCCTTGGACACCGTGGGCTGCCGCGTGGTGGTGGCGACCGCCACGGGGGCGGACGCGCCGGTCGCCACCTGGGTGCGGTACGCCTCCTCCACCGCCGCGGTCGACTTGTCGACGTCGATGCCCTGGCCGGCCTTGCCGTAGACGGGGACGGCCTTGCCGGACACGAACTTGATCGTGCCCTCGGTCATCGAACCCGCGTCACCGGCGACGTCCTCGAGCGCGGCGTGCAGCTTCTCCTCGTCGACGGGGATGACCGGGTCGACGACGCGCTCGTTGCCGAAGAGGGAGCCGATCACGGAGACCGGGTTGTAGTCGCTCCCGGCGGCCGCGTCGACGGTGGCGTCGGTGTCGAGCTGGAGTCCGGCGTTGTCCGGCTGCAGCTCGGTCGTCTTGCCCGCGACCTGGAGCTTCAGCGGCTTGTCGAGCCGTTCGGCGAGGGCGTCGTTGAGCTTCTTGACGGCCTCGTCGCGGGTGCCGCCGCCGATGTCGACGCCGAGGACGGTGGTGCCCTTGGGGACGTCGGAGTGGTTCATCAGCAGACCGGCGCCGTAGGCGACACCGGCGAGGGCGAACACGCCGCCGCCGACCAGGGCGAGCTTGTTGCGCCCCTTCTTCTTCGGCGGCTTCGAGGAGCTCGCCGGGGGCGGGGAGACCGGCTCGGGGAGCTTGGGGGGCGTGTGCGGGAGGGGACCGTCGGCGGGAGCACCGGCGCCCGGACCCGAACCCGCGGCCGGGTCCGCGCCGAAGGCCGCGCTCGGCGGGACGACGGGGATGCCGCTGGTGACGGTGTTCCCGGAGACGTTGTCGTGCCGGGGGTAGCCGGGGGTGCCCTCCGGGGCGGGCGCCTGCGGGGTGAGGATCGCGGTGTCGTCGCTGAGGGCGGCGCCGGGGGCGCCCGGGGCGCCGGGGATGCCGGACGGGGGCGACGGATCGGGGAAGCCGGCCGGGGGGATCGCCGGGCCGTCGCCGGTGACCGGGCCGGAGGTGGGGCCGGTGGGTCCGGCAGGTCCGGCGGGGCCCGCCTGACCGCCGTAGCCGGGGCGGTTCGGCTGCTGTCCGGGCTGACCCGGTTGTCCGGGCCGGCCATTGGCGCCGCCCTGGCCGACCTGGCTCCCCATGCCCGTCTGGTCGTTACGGCCGCCCCCGGGGCCGTCCTCGGTGAAGTACGGCAGGTCGTCGCGCCGGGGCTCGGTGGCGCCGCGGGAGC
>NZ_JAOCQE010000154.1 GCF_025290915.1 Streptomyces sp. 15-116A
CCTCGGCGGTGCCGGTCTTGCCGGCGGCGGGGCGGCCGGCGCCCTGGGCGGCGGTGGCGGTGCCGCCCCGGACGACGCCGCGCAGCACGGAGGTGGTGGTGTCGGCGGCCTCGCGGCTGACGGCCTGGCGGGACCGGGACTTGGGCAGGTCGACGGTCTCGCCGTTGTGGGTGACCTTCTCGACGATCGTGTACGGGCGGTGCTCGCCGTGGTTGGCGAGGGTCGCGTACGCCTGGGCCATGTCCAGGGTGCTGGCGGTGGCGACGCCGAGCGCGATGGACGGGGACGGGGTCAGCTCGGGGGTGGAGGAGGGCAGGCCGAGGTCGACGGCGGTCTGCATGACCTTGTCGGAGCCGACGTCCACGGCCATCTGCGCGTACACCGCGTTGACGGACTTGTCGGTGGCCTCGCGGACGGTGATGTCGCCGTAGGAGGTCTGGTCCTCGTTCTCGGGCGCGTAGCGTTCGCCGGGCCAGCCCTGGACGGTGCGCTTGTTGGTGCCGTCGTAGATCGTGTTCGGGGTGATGAGGCGGCCGTCCTGGGTGTTGGACCTGTGGTCGACGGCGGAGGTGAACACGAACGGCTTGAAGGTGGAGCCGACCTGGTAGTCGCGGCGGCTGGCGTTGGGGGTGTACTGCTTGACGTAGTCGATGCCGTTGTACATCGCGACGACCTTGCCGGTCTTCGGCTCGATGGCGGTGCCGCCCGCGCGCACGTAGGTGTCGACCTTGCGGTTCTTCTTGTCGAGCCGGTCGATCAGCTTGTCGTTGACGGCGTCGACGAAGGCTTCCTGCTTGCCCTTGTGCAGGGTGGTGGTGATGCGGAAGCCGCCCGCGTCGAGCTCCTCCTCGGTGACGATCTTGTTGTCGACGAGGTGGCTCTTGACGATGTTGACGATGTAGCCGCGCTGGCCGGACAGGCCGGTGGAGACGGTGGTCTGCTTCGGCTGGGGGAACCTCATGCCGGCCCGCTCGGACGGGCTGAGCCAGCCCTTGTCGACCATGCCGTCGAGGACGTAGTTCCAGCGGGCCTCGGCCGCCTCGCGGTTCTCCGGGTGGGCGATGACGTCGTACTGGCTGGGGGCGTTGACGAGCGCGGCGAGGTAGGCGGCGCGGGCGGGGTCGAGCTCGGCGGCGTCGATGCCGTAGTAGGCGTGCGCGGCGGCCTGGATTCCGTAGGCGTTGCGGCCGAAGTAGCTGGTGTTGAGGTAGCCCTCGAGGATCTTGTCCTTGGACTGTTCGCGGTCCAGCTTGATGGCGATGAAGAACTCCTTCACCTTGCGGGTGACGGTCTGCTCCTGGCGCAGGTAGTAGTTCTTCACGTACTGCTGGGTGATCGTGGAGCCGGACTGCTTGCCCTTGCCGGTGGCGGTGTTCCAGGCGGCGCGGACCATGGCGCCGGGGTCGATGGCGGACTCGGTGTAGAAGTCGCGGTCCTCGGCGGCCAGGACGGCGTGCTGGGCGTCCTTGGAGATCTGGGCGAGGCCGACGTTCTCCCGGTTGACCTCGCCGTCCCGGGCGATGACGGAGCCGTCCGCGTACAGGTAGACGTTGGCCTGCTGGGTGGCGAGCGCGTTGGCGGGCGGGATCTGCACCAGGGTGTAGCCGAGGACGAAGCCGCCGACGATCAGCAGGGCGGTGATCAGGAAGGTGCCGAGCACCATGCGCCAGGTGGGGATCAGCCGCCGCCACCCGGTGCGCCCCGCCTTGCCGTTGTCCTTGCCGGGGCCCTGGGGGGCGTTCGCCGCCTGCGGCTCTCTCGGTGCCCAGCCCGGGCGGGGCTGCTGCTGCGGCTCGTCGCTCATGTCGTGCACGGACTCCTGTTTCGCCTCGTTCGCACCCGTACGCCCCGTGCGTCTGGTGCGCTCCCACTCATGGAAGACTGTCGCATCCGGCGATCAGTTCCCCGCCACGGCGCGCGTCGCGCAGACATGCGGCTTCTCACGCGCATGGCTGGCACACCACGGGTGACGCCGGCCTCCGGGCCCGGCTGACGCCCGGAAAACCCGTGGCAGCCCGGCTGCCGCTCGCACTAGGCTCCTGCGCTTCGGTGCCGGGCGCGGGAGGAAGGTGCGGGCGTGGGCTCGGGACGCTTGTTCGCGGCCGTCGCGGTGGGTGGCTTCCGACGGTACGCGACCTATCGGGCCGCCACCCTGGCAGGGGTGTTCACCAACACCGTCTTCGGGCTGATCCTGGCGTACACGTACGTGGCGCTGTGGGACGAGCGGCCGGGCCTCGGCGGCTACGACCAGGCGCAGGCCTTGACGTATGTCTGGCTGGGGCAGGCGTTCCTGTCGACGCTGGCCATCGGGGGCGGGGGTGTCGAGACCGAGCTGATGGAACGCATCCGTACGGGTGATGTGGCGATCGATCTGTACCGGCCGGCCGACCTCCAGCTGTGGTGGCTGTCGGCGGATCTGGGGCGGGCGATGTTCCAGCTGCTGGGCCGCGGGGTGGTGCCGTTCGCGGTCGGGGGGCTGCTGTTCCATCTGGCGCTGCCCTCCGATCCGGTGGCCTGGGCGGCGTTCCTGGTCGCGGTGGCGCTGGCGATGATCGTCAGCTTCGCCGTCCGGTATCTGGTGGCGCTGTCGGCGTTCTGGCTGCTCGACGGCACGGGCGTGGCGCAGATGCTGATGATCACCGGGACGTTCTGCTCGGGGATGCTGCTGCCGCTGAACGTCTTTCCCGGCGCGCTGGGCGAGGTCGTACGGGCGCTGCCGTGGTCGTCGATGCTGCAGGCGCCCGCGGATGTGCTGATGGGCGAGGCGGGCGCGCTCGGCACGTACGCGTTCCAGGCGTGCTGGGCGGTGGTGCTGCTGGCGGCCGGGCGGCTGCTGCAGTCGGTGGCGACGCGGCGGGTGGTGGTGCAGGGTGGCTGACGCGGGTGTCGCCGGGGAGCGCGCGGTCTCCCGGCTGCGGGAGGGGCTGCGGGCGTACGGGCTGATCGTGGCGATGTGGATCCGCTCGACGACGGCGTACCGCACGTCGTTCGTGCTGACCACGGTGGGGAACTTCGCGCTGACCGCGCTGGACTTTCTGGCGATCCTGCTGATGTTCTCCCGCGTGGACGCCCTCGGCGGCTACAGCCTGCCCGAGATCGCCTTCCTCTACGGCCTGACCAGCATCTCGTTCGGGTTCGCCGACCTGATGATCGGCTCGATGGACAAGCTCGGGCAGCGGGTGCGCGACGGCACGCTCGACACGCTGCTGGTGCGTCCGGCGCCGGTGCTGGCGCAGGTGGCCGCCGACCGGTTCGGGCTGCGCCGGCTGGGGCGGATCACGCAGGGCACGCTGGTGTTCGGGTACGCGCTGAGTGTCGTCGACATCGACTGGACGGCGGGGCGGCTGCTGCTGGTGCCGGTGATGCTGGTCAGCGGTTCGGCGATCTTCTGTGCGGTGTTCGTGGCGGGGGCGGCGTTCCAGTTCGTGGCGCAGGACGCCTCCGAGGTGCAGAACGCGTTCACCTACGGCGGGACGACGATGCTCCAGTATCCGCCGACCGTGTTCGGCAAGGAGATGGTGCGCGGGGTGACCTTCGTGCTGCCGCTGGCCTTCGTGAACTGGGTGCCGGCGACGTATGTGCTGGGGCGGCCGTATCCGCTGGACCTGCCGGGCTGGGTGGCGTTCGCCTCGCCGCTGGTGGCGGCGGTGTGCTGCGCGGCGGCGGGGGTGGCGTGGCGGGCGGGGTTGCGCTCGTATCGGAGTACAGGGAGCTGACGGGTGGATGTCTCGGTGGCCGGCGAGGGTGGCTTCATCACGCTCGACCGGGTGGAGAAGGTCTTCGACGTGCGCAGGAAGACCGGGTTCCTGAAGCGGGAGCGGCGGCAGGTGCGGGCCGTCGACTCGATCTCCTTCAGCGTGGCGCGGGGCGAGATGGTCGGCTACATCGGGCCGAACGGTGCCGGGAAGTCCACGACGATCAAGATGCTGACCGGGATCCTCACGCCGAGCGCGGGGCGGCTGCGGGTGGCGGGCATCGACCCGAGCCGGGAGCGGACGCGGCTGGCGCACCGGATCGGGGTGGTGTTCGGGCAGCGGACCACGCTGTGGTGGGACCTGCCGCTGATCGACTCCTACCGGCTGATGCACCGCATGTACCGGATCCCGGACGGGCGTTACCGCGAGAACCTGGACCGGATGGTTCAACTGCTGGACCTGGGCGAGCTGTTGGGCGTGCCGGTGCGGCAACTGTCCCTCGGGCAGCGGATGCGCGGCGACATCGCGGCGGCGCTGCTGCACGATCCGGAGGTGCTGTACCTGGACGAGCCGACGATCGGTCTGGACGTCATCAGCAAGACCAAGGTGCGGGAGTTCCTGCGGGAGTTGAACGCCGAGCGGGCCACGACGGTGCTGCTGACCACGCACGATCTGCAGGACATCGAGCAGTTGTGCGGCAGGGTGATGGTGATCGACCACGGCCGGCTGATGTACGACGGTCCGCTCGCCGGGCTGCACGAGGCGGGGGAGAGCGAGCGGACGCTGGTGGTGGACCTGGAGCGGGAGCTGCCGCCGCTGGACGTGCCGCCGCCGGCGCGGGTGGTACGGGTGGAGGGGCCCCGGCAGTGGCTGGCGTTCCCGGCGAGCGAGTCGGCGGCGCCGCTGGTGGCGCGGATCGCGGCGGAGTGTCCGCTGGTGGATCTGTCGGTGCGGGAACCGGACATCGAGGCGGTGATCGCGAAGATGTACGCGGGGAAGACGGGGACGCCGGGAGAGACCTGGACGGCGGGAGAGACGGGGACGGCGGGGGAGACGGAGGCGGCGGGGAAGGCGGGGCGGGCCGGGGAGGCGCTCTCGTAGCCGTCGGTCGGGGGGAAATCGTAGGCTGCTGTGTATGACCGACGACGCTGTCCCGGACCTTCGTGCTTCCGACGCCGACCGTGAACGGGTCGCCGACATTCTGCGGGACGCCCTTGCGGAGGGGCGCCTGGACATGGAGGAGTTCAGCGAGCGCCTGGACGCGACGTACCAGGCGCGCACGTACGGGGAACTGGAGCCGATCACGCGCGATCTGCCGGCGCCGGGCGGGTCCGCTCCGGTGGTCTCGCTGAGCAAGGAGCCCGCGCGGGGCGGCGATTGGGCGGGCCGGATCGTCGGCGGCGAGGACGACGGCAGGTCGTCGTGGGCCGTGGCGGTGATGTCGGGCTTCCAGCGCAAGGGCCGCTGGACGGCGCCGCGGCGCTTGAACTGCTTCGCGTTCTGGGGTGGCGGTGAGATCGATCTGCGGGAGGCGTACTTCGCGGACCGGGAGATCGTGATCAACGCGGTCGCGATCATGGGCGGGGTGGACATCATCGTGCCGCCGGGCGTTGAGGTCGTCGTGCGCGGCATCGGCATCATGGGTGGCTTCGACCACCGCGAGGCGGGGGTACCGGGTGACCCGGGCGCCCCTCGGGTCATCGTCACCGGCTTCGCCTTCTGGGGCGGGGTCGGAGTCCAGCGCAAGCTCCCGCGAGCGGAGAGGCAGCGGCTGCGCGAGGAGCGCCGCAGGGAGAAGCTGGAGCGCAGGCAGGCGCGCGGGGAACTGGACTGACCCGCTCCCGCGCACCCCGGCACGGAACAGGGCACCGCCCGCACCCACCCGCGCCGCCCTGCGGCACGACTGCTCGGTGGCTTCCCCTACAGTTCCGTCGCTCCTCCGCCCTTCAGGGTGTCCAGGTCGAAGGCTTCCGCCATCCGGCTGTAGCCCCTGTTGCTGGGGTGAAGGTGGTCGCCGGAGTCGTAGTCGGGGTGGAGGCGGCGGGGGTTGTAGGGGTCGCGGAGCGCCTTGTCGAAGTCGGTGATCGCGTCGAAGACGTGGCCGGCGCGGATCTCGGCGTTGATCTGCTGACGTACCGCCTCGCGGGCGTCGGTGTAGCCGCGGTGGCCGCCGAACGGCATCAGGGTCGCGCCGACGACCTTCAGCCCCCGCGCGTGAGCGCGGTCCACCAGCGCCCGCAGTCCCGCCACGATCCGGTCCGGATCCTCGGTGCCCGGGTGGCGCAGGATGTCGTTGACGCCGAGGACGATCACGACGACCTTGACGTTGGTGCGGCCCAGGACGTCCCGGCCGAAGCGGTTCAGCCCGCTGGGATTCTCCGGCGGGCGGCCGAGCCCGTCGGTGAGGACGCGGTTGCCGCTGATCCCCTCGTTGACGACGCTGTAGCGCGGCACGTCCCGTCCGGAGGCGAGCGCCGCGCGCAGCCGGTCGGAGAGGATGTCCGGCCAGCGGTTGTTCCGGCCGGTCGAGGAGGTGATCCCGTCGGTGAGGGAGTCGCCGAGGACGACGACCGTGCCGTCGGACTCGTTGCTCAGCACGTCCAGCGCGGTCACGTACCGCCAGGACGTGAACCGCTCGGTGTACGGCGTGCCCGTGGTGTCCCGCGTGTACTCGCCGACGGCGGCGTAGGAGACCTGGCGCGCGTGCGGGTGGTGGGTGACCGGCCCGGAGGCGGTGGGGGAGTACGTCGTGATCAGGACGTCCCCGTCGTGCGGGACGGGGAGCCGCACCGCGTCGCTCATCACCTGGCCGCCCGCCGGGATGATCACCGACGGCCGCCCCGTGAAGGTGAGCTGCCGCATCGTTCCGGCGAGTGCGGCCGCCGCCGAGTCGCCGCCCGCGGAGACGGCGATCGAGGCGTGGCTGATCGTCAGCGGGGACTGGCCGTAGAGATTGGACAGGGTGACGCGGGCACCCGTACCGCCGACGCTGGTGTGGACGACGTTGCGCACCGAGCGCCCCGCAAGACCCCGCATCTCGGTGCCGGGCTCGCCGCCGACCGGTGCGGTGGCCCAGGAACCGACCCAGGTGCCGGTGGAGGCGGGTGCGGCCGGGTTGTTGTGGGCGCCGCGACCACCGGCGAGGGTGTCGCGGCTGTTCGTGCCGTCGTCGGAGGACACGCCGACGAAGATGGCGGTGGACACGGCCACGATCGCTGCGACGACCGCGGCGAGCAGGGCTCGGTACTTGGCGGGAGGCGCCCCCGCGCCCCCGTCACGACCCCGGGTCATGCTGTTCTGTTCTCCTCGGGAGATGGGAGCCCGAGGCTCCGATCCGATGAGCCCATGATGCGTCATGGGCCGGGAGCGGCTGACAGGACCCCCCAGCCATCCCCCTTCCGACAGACGCCGGGAACTCCTGTTCCGTTCCGGGAGTCGGTCAGGAAGGGACAATGTGTGAGGGATCACCGAACGGGTGGAGCGGATGGAACGGACGAAAACGTCAGACACCGGGCAATCCGGAGGGCAGGGTGCCGGAGAGCGAGGCGCCGAAGTGCGAGGCGCCGAGGGGCAGCATGCCCGCCCCGCCTCCGTCACGAACCGCGCGATGACCACGTTCAGCCCCGCGGACGAGGAAAAGCGGCGCGGCGTACGCCGTATGAAGCTCACCGCCACCGGACTGCTGCTGTTCGTCGCCCTGGTCTACGTCCTCGCCAAGGTGGCCTCCCACCAGGGCGCCGGACCCTGGGCGGGCTATGTCGCAGCCGCCGCCGAGGCCGGTATGGTCGGCGCGCTGGCCGACTGGTTCGCGGTGACCGCCCTCTTCCGCCACCCCCTCGGCCTGCCGATCCCGCACACGGCGATCATCCCCACCAAGAAGGACCAGCTCGGCGTCTCCCTGGGCGACTTCGTCGGCGAGAACTTCCTCTCCGAGGACGTCGTACGCCAGCGGCTGCGCGCCGTCGGCATCGGCAGCCGCCTCGGCGCCTGGCTCGCCGTCCCCGAACACGCCGACCGCGTCACCGCCGAGCTCTCCGCCGCCCTGCGCGGCGCCCTCACCGTGCTGCGTGACTCCGACGTCCAGGCGGTCGTCGGCGAGGCCATCACCCGCCGCGCCGACGCCCAGGAGATCGCCCCCGGCATGGGCAAGATGCTGGAGAAGATCGTCGCCGACGGCGGCCACAAACGCGCCGTCGACCTGATCGTCACCCGCGCCCACGACTGGCTGGTCCTGCACAGCGACTCCGTGATGGACGCCGTGCAGGGCGGCGCCCCCGGCTGGACCCCGAAGTTCGTGGACCGCAAGGTCGGCGAGCGCGTCTACAAGGAACTGCTGCGCTTCTGCGCCGAGATGCGCGACATGCCCGCCCACCCCGCGCGCGGCGCCCTCGACCGCTTCCTCACCGACTTCGCCTCCGACCTGCAGTCCGACACCGACACCCGGTCGCGCGTGGAGCGGCTGAAGACCGATGTCCTGGGCCGCGGCGAGGTCCAGGACCTCATCGCCTCCGCGTGGACCGCCGTACGCTCGATGATCGTCTCCGCGGCGGAGGACGAGCGCAGCGAACTCAGGCTGCGTGTACGGGCCTCACTGCTGTCCCTCGGCGCGCGCATGGCCGCCGACCCCAAGGTGCAGGGCAAGGTCGACGGCTGGCTGGAGAGCGCGGCGGTGTACGTCGTCACCACCTACCGCAAGGAGATCACCTCCCTGATCACCGACACGGTGGCGAGCTGGGACGCCGAGCACACCACGAAGAAGATCGAGGCGAACATCGGCCGCGACCTGCAGTTCATCCGCATCAACGGCACGGTGGTGGGCTCGCTGGCCGGGCTGGTGATCTACACGGTGTCGCGGGCGCTGGGGGCGTAGTCACAGGCGCCGGGGCGTAGAGCCGTACATGTCAGGGCACCCGACGGTGGTCGCTTCACCGAGGAGGGGCCCCCATGACCACCGGAGGAACCGCACCGGCCGCGGGCACCGGACCGACCGGACGCACCGTCACCACCAGCATCCCCGCCCGCCTGGACCGGCTCCCCTGGTCCCGCTGGCACTGGTCGATCGTCTTCGGCCTGGGCACCGTGTGGATCCTCGACGGACTCGAAGTCACGGTCGTCGGCAACATCGCGAGCCGCCTGTCCGAGCCCGGCAGCGGACTGCCCATCACCTCCGGCGAGGTCACCGGCATCGCCGCCGCCCTCTACGTGGCCGGCGCCTGCGCGGGCGCCCTCTTCTGGGGCCGCCTCACCGACCTCTGGGGGCGGAAAAAACTCTTCATGATCACCCTCGCGGTGTATCTGGGCGCCACCGCCCTCACCGCGATCGCCTTCGACACCTGGTGGTTCTTCCTCTTCCGCTTCCTCACCGGCTTCGGCATCGGCGGCGAGTACGCGGCCATCAACTCCGCGATCGACGAGCTGATCCCGGCGCCGTACCGGGGCCGCGTCGACCTGATCATCAACGGCAGCTTCTGGCTGGGCGCGGTCGGCGGCTCCCTGCTGTCGATCGTCGCGCTGGACACGGCGATCTTCCCGGCGAACGTCGGCTGGCGCCTGACCTTCGCGCTCGGCGCCGTCCTCGCCCTGGTCATTCTCCTCGTACGCCGCCACGTCCCCGAAAGCCCGCGCTGGCTGCTGATCCACGGCCGCGACGAGGAAGCGGAACGGATCGTGTCTGACATCGAGCGGCGCATCGAGACCGAGAAGGGCGAGCCGCTGCCGCGTGCGGAGGGCGAACTGACCATCCACCAGCGCAAGAGCGTCACCTTCACCGAGATCGCCCGCACGGTCTTCGCCCGCTACCGCAAGCGCGCGATCCTCGGCTTCTCCCTCTTCATCGGGCAGGCGTTCCTCTACAACGCCATCACCTTCGGCTTCGGCGCGATCCTGACCACGTTCTACGACATCCCGTCCGGCAGCACCGGCTACTACTTCGCCGTCATCGCCCTCGGCAACTTCCTCGGCCCGCTGCTGCTCGGCAAGCTCTTCGACACGGTGGGCCGCCGGGTGATGATCTCGGGGACGTATCTGGTCTCCGGCCTGCTCCTGTTCGGCACGGCCTGGCTCTTCGACCGGGGCTCGCTGAGCGCGGCCACGCTCACGGCCTGCTGGTGCGCGGTGCTGTTCGTGGCGTCGGCGGGCGCGAGCAGCGCGTATCTGACGGTCTCCGAGGTGTTCCCCATGGAGACGCGGGCCATGTCGATCGCCTTCTTCTACGCCATCGGCACGGCTGCGGGCGGCATCAGCGGGCCCCTGCTGTTCGCCGAGCTCACCGGCACGGGCAAGGTCGCCGACACGGTGCTCGCCTTCCAGATCGGCGCGGGCCTGATGTGCGCGGCGGGCCTGGTCGCCGCGTTCCTCGCGGTGAAGGCGGAACGCCGCTCCCTGGAGGACATCGCCCAGCCGCTGACGGCGGCGCCGAGTGCCCGGGACCAGACGGTCGGGGGACGCTCGAAGCCGGCGACGGCGTAGCAACCGGCCGGCGTAGGGCCCGGGCGGGCGTGGGACCCGGGCGGCGTAGGACCCGGGCCAGCGTGGGGACGAGGAGTGGGGGTGCGCCGCTTCTTCGTGAGGGAACCCGAACGGCCGGGTGGTGAACGTGCTCACGCACAGGGCGTGAAGGGGGTGTGCTCGGCGGGGTCGGTGGGCGCATGACTCGGTGCGCCGGCTGGCTGCGCCGTTGGGCCGTCCCGTTCCGCTGAGCCCGTCGCCTACTCCGATGAGCCGCGTCGGTCGGCCACCGCCCAGGAGGCCAGGGCCACCGCACCGGCGACCCCGAACACCGCCGGCCAGGCACCCACCTTCTTGGCCAGCGGATGCGAACCGGCGAACGCGGCGACGTACGCGGCCGTCAGCGCCCCGGCGGCCACGCCACCGGCCTGCTCCCGCCACTGCCGCGCGGCAGCGGCACCGGCGGCGGCGAGGACAACCCCGCCCAGCTGCCGCTTCCGTGTCCAGCGGGCGACGCCGTACCCACCGACCAGCCCACTCGCGGCCACCACCGAGCTGGGAACCTTCGCCATTGCCTGCCTCCTGCTGTGCGCGCCCACGGGGCGGGGTGTCACCTGGCTCAGAGGCTAACTCCCGCCGTGAGGGGGACGGCTGCAGGGGGCGCCTAGGGCACGGCAGGGCACGGCGCCCCTCAGGACAGGGCGCCCTAGAGCTGGACGTCTCCCGGGCCCTGCGTGCTCCGCGCCCGCCGCTCGGACGCGTACCCGGCGGTCACGGCACCTCCCGCACCGGCGAGCGCGAACACCGCGGCGGCGGGATTGACGTACCCGGGCACGTCCCCGTTGTCGTACGTTCCGCCGTCACCGGTCTCGCACACGAAGCCCAGCGGTACGAAGCTGACGTGGTAGCCGGAGATGTCCCGCGCCTCCCACCCGGGCGTACGGCACGACCGCACCGGCGCCGAGTCGGTCCCGCCGTCCTCCGCCTCCAGCAGCGCCCCGACGACATGGAGCAGCCCCCACGCGTAGACGACGACAGCACAGGCCCCGGCCAGCGCGGCGATCCCGCGCAACACGGCGGGAGGCTCTCTCAGCCCGGCCATTCCATCGGCGACGGCCCCGAAGCCGTACCCGACGAGCCCGAACCCACAGGCCGCCAGAACCACCACGAACAGCAGCGACAGCAGCCACACCACGGCCTCCCGGACCAGACGATCGCACGCAGAACCGAGGAGCCGGACGACTCCACGGAGCCCGGAAAACGGATCGACGGCGACCGCCCCACCACGACATCCTGCGAGACCGGGCCGACCAGGGCCCGACTCGACGCACCGGGAGCCCCATTGAACCCCACCATCCGCCACATCACCTTCGACTGCACCGGCGACCCTTACGAACTGGGCCTGTTCTGGAGCGCGTTGCTCGGCCGTCCGCTCGCCGACGACGACAAGCCGGGCGATCCGGAAGCCCTGATCGAGGACCCGACCGGCACGGGCCCCGGTCTGCTCTTCGTGCGCGTACCGGAAGGCAAGGCGGCGAAGAACCGCCTCCACTTCGACCTGAGGCCCACGGGCCGCACCAGGGCGGAGGAAGTGGCCCGCGCGATCAGTCTCGGCGCCCGCCAACTCGCCGACCACACACGCCCGGACGGCAAGGGCTGGGTGACCATGGCGGACCCCGAGGGCAATGAGTTCTGCATCGAACGGGGCGAACTCGGCTGAGATCGCCACCTGATGGGCGGCACCACCCCCCCGTCCCTTACGCCGTTGATCATCACGTGCAGAATGACCGGTATGCCCATACCGAACACGCCCGACACGGCAACGCTCGACGACGCCGCCTTCGTCAGCCGGACCCTGGCCCGCGCCTTCGGCGACGACCCGATGATGTGCTGGTTCTTCCCCGACGCCGCCACGCGTGAGGACGGCCTGGCCCGCTACTTCGGCACGATCTTCACCCGCCAGTACGCCCGTCACGCGCTCTGCGAACGCACCGGCGCGGGCGCCGCGTTCTGGGTGCCGCCGGAGGCCCAGGCGCAGGCCGTACCGGACGAGGAGACCATCGGCGAACTCCAGGCCATCCTCGGCGACCGGGCCGCCCTCTTCGGGGAGGCCGTCGAGTCGGCCGCCAAGCACGCACCCCGGGAACCGCACTGGTACCTGGCCGTGATCGGCGCCGACCCCGCCGCCCAGGGGCAGGGTCACGGCGCCGCCCTGCTCCGCTCGGGCCTGTCCCAGGCGGACGCGGCGGGCCTCCCGGCCTACCTGGAGTCGTCCAAGCCGGACAACCTGCCTTTCTACGAGCACTTCGGCTTCACCGTCCGCGAGGAGCTCCAACTCCCCGGTGGCGGACCGACGTTGTGGTCGATGTGGCGCGATCCGCGGCCTGCGGCGCGCTGACCCACTCGGCTTTTTCAGTCCCCTGACTTCGGCTCGGCAGCGGCTTCTGACGCTGTGTCGGGTGACGAATGAAGGATCGCGCGCGCCTGTTCCGCCGCGCGGAGCGTGCTCTCGGCGACGAAGTCGAGGAAGCGCGCGATGTTCTCGAAGCGGACCCCGGCCGGGGTGTCGGCGCCCAGCACGCCGACGCCCTGCCGGCTGATCTCCACTATCCGGGCGATGGACCGGGCGCTGGCCACCATCGACTGGTACATGACGTCGTTGTCGATGACGTACCGCTCGCGGCGCCGTTCGTCCCGCTCGCGGCGCACCATGCCCTGGCTCTCGAGGAACGCGATCGCCTTGGAGACGGACGCCGGGCTGACATCGAGACGCTGGACGAGTTCGGCGGCGGTGAGACTGCCCGAGTCGGTGAGGTTGAGGGCGGCCATGACGCGGGCCGTCATCTTCGGCATGCCCGACTCCATCATGACGGTGGTGTAGATCTCCTCGTACGCGCGCATCGCCTCGGGGTCACGCCCATGCTCCTGCGCGGGCGCCTTCGCGCCCCGGGGCGCGGCCTGCTTGCGGCGGTGGGCGCGCTGTTCGGCGGCACGGTGGGCGAGGTCGGGGCGGTAGGCGGTGGGGCCGCCGTTGCGCATCACCTCGCGCGTGATGGTCGAGGTGGGGCGGTCCAGGCGCCGGGCGATCTCCGCGTAGGCGAGGCCGTCGGCCAGTCCCAGCGCGATCTGCTGACGTTCCTGCTGGGTGAGCCTGCCTCCGGGCATCGCGGTGTCTCCTCGGTGGTGCGGGGTGGTGCGGGGTGGTGCGGGGTGGTGCCGGGGTCGGCGCTGGGTGGGCGCGGCCCAGCATAGCGTTCACTCACAATCCATTGCAACGAAGCTGTGGCTGCATGTTGCGTTACCCTACAGCCGGTTGCAACGAACTCTCTGCTCTGGCCTGCATAAATGAAGTTTCCACGCAACGAGTACGTTGCCAAAACTGTGAATGCAACGTAGCGTTTCTCTCGTCGGAAACAGCGCACCACACGACCTGAGGGACACACCATGCAGACGCAGAAGACCACCCCGCAGACCTTCGCCACCCCCGCCCCCATCGCGGCCGTCCTCAACGTCCCCGCCGGGCACATCCGGCTCATCGCCGCCGACCGGGCCGACACCACCGTCGAGATCCGCCCCGCGGACTCGAGCAAGAGCCGCGACGTGAAGGCGGCCGAGCAGATCCAGGTCGCTTACGGCGACGGCGTCCTGCGGATCGAGGCCGCACCGGCGAAGAACCGAATCCTCGGCACCGGCTCCGGAGCCGTCGAGGTGACCGTCCAGCTGCCCGCCGGCTCCCACGTCGAGGCGAAGGCCGCCGCCGCCGAGTTCCGGGGCGTCGGACGGCTTGGCGACGTCGCCTTCGAGGGCGCGCAGGGCTCGGTCAAGCTCGACGAGACCGCGAGCACGAGCCTCACCCTCCTCGCCGGCGACATCACGGTCGGCCGGATGCGCGGCCCCGCCGAGATCAGCACCCAGAAGGGCGACATCCGGATCGCCGAGGCCCGGCAGGGCGCGGTCACCCTGCGCACCGAGCACGGCGACATCGAGATCGGCGCCGCCCGCGGAGCCTCCGCCTCCCTCGACGCCGGCACCAGCTACGGCCGCATCCACAACACGCTCAGGAACGCCGACGGCGCCGCCGCCGGCCTGACCATCCACGCGACCACCTCCCACGGCGACATCACCGCCCGCAGCCTCTGAGTCCCGGACGACCCGGCCCCCGGACACCTGGACACCTGGACACCTGGACACCTGGACATCCTGGAAAGGGAACACTCCTCATGACCACCATGGCCATCGCCGCGAACGGGCTGCGCAAGTCCTACGGCGACAAGCTCGTCCTCGACGGCATCGACCTGGCCGTCCCGGAAGGCACGATCTTCTCCTTGCTGGGCCCGAACGGGGCGGGCAAGACGACGGCGGTGAAGATCCTCTCGACTCTGATCACCGCGGACGGCGGTCAGGCGCAGGTCGCCGGCCACGACCTGGCCCGCGAGGCCCAGGCGGTCCGCGCGGCGATCGGGGTCACCGGTCAGTTCTCCGCGGTGGACGGCCTGATCACGGGCGAGGAGAACATGCTCCTGATGGCCGACCTGCACCACCTCTCCCGGGCGGAGGGCCGCCGGGTGACGGCCGAACTGCTGGAGCGTTTCGACCTGGTGGAAGCGGCGAAGAAGCCGGCCTCGACGTACTCGGGGGGCATGAAGCGGCGCCTGGACATCGCGATGACGCTGGTCGGCAGTCCGCGGATCATCTTCCTGGACGAGCCGACCACGGGGCTGGATCCGCGCTCGCGGCACACCATGTGGGGCATCATCCGGGAGCTGGTGACCGGTGGGGTGACGGTGTTCCTCACCACCCAGTACCTGGAGGAGGCCGACGAACTGGCCGACCGTATCGCGGTGCTGAACGACGGGAAGATCGCCGCGGAGGGCACGGCGGACGAGCTGAAGCGGATGATCCCGGGCGGTCATGTGCGCCTGCGCTTCACGGACCCGGCGGCCTACC
>NZ_JAOCQE010000155.1 GCF_025290915.1 Streptomyces sp. 15-116A
GGCCCGCGCGCTCACCACGGACGCGCTGCTGCGCCTCGGCGCGCCCGCCGCGACGCTGCGCAAGGCGGCGGCGCTGCGGTCCGCCACGCTCGTCGCGCTGTTCGCCCCGCTGACGCTGTTGGTGGCCGAGCTGTCGGCCCTTCCGCTCGCCCGTTGAGGTCTCTCGAAAAAAATCTCCGCGGGCCGATGACTTCTGCGGGGACCCTCGGTCTAACCCCACGAACGCTACGGAACCGAATGGGAGAGGCCCACCATGTACCAGCAGATGATCTTCGTGAACCTGCCCGTCAACGACCTCGAGGCCTCGAAGAAGTTCTTCACGGAGCTCGGCTACTCGATCAACAAGCAGTTCAGCGACGAGACCGCCGCCTCCGTCGTGATCAGCGACACCATCGTGGCGATGCTCCTCACCAAGGAGAAGTACGCCTCCTTCACCAAGAAGGAGATCGCGGACGCGACGAAGACCAGCGAGGTGCTGCTCGCGCTGAGCGCGGAGACCCGCGAGAAGGTCGACGAGCTGGTCGACAAGGCGATCGCGGCGGGCGGCTCCCCGAGCGGCGAGACCCAGGACTACGGCTTCATGTACGGCCGCGCCTTCGACGACATCGACGGCCACACCTGGGAGGTCATTTGGATGGACCCGTCCGCGGTGGAGGGCTGAGAACACGACGGGCCTAGCATGGGCGGGTGCAGACCTCTCCCGCTCATGCCGTCCATCACGGTGACCGCGAGATCGAGACGCTCGAGGAGTTCGACGCGATCGTCTCGGCCCGCGGCACTCTCACCGGTTTCCGGGTCCAGTCCGTCGATCTGACCGACCGGACACGGGAGTTGCTGACCACGGACACCGCGGAGGCGGTGTTCCTGGGCTGCCGGATGCGCGCCGAGGCGGCGGAGAAGCTCCGCGCCGACGGCGCGCTCGTGCTTCCGCCGGTGCCGGGACTGCCCTTCGATCCCTACCGGGGTCATCTCTACTCCCCCGGCGACCTGTTCGCCTCGCTCGACAAGGGCTACGAGGCGACACCGGACGCCCTCGCCTACGCCTGGTTCCAGCGGACCAGGGCCGACGGCGACATCTTCGCCTCGATGCTGCGCGCCGTCCACGACGACTCCATGTCCGACGCCCTCGACGAACTCCTGCGCGGGGCACGGGTGGTGGGCGTGATGGGCGGGCACGCGATGGCCCGAGGCACCGAGCAGTACCGGGGTGCCGCCCGGCTGGGCCGCGCCCTGGCCCACGCCGGTTTCACGGTGGCGACGGGCGGCGGCCCCGGCGCGATGGAGGCGGCCAACCTCGGCGCGTACGCGGCCCCCTACGACGAGGCGATGCTGGACGAGGCCTGCGAACTCCTCGCCGCCACACCCTCGTTCACGCCCTCGGTCACCGACTGGGCCCGCGCCGCATTCGCGGTGCGCACCCGCTGGCCGGACGGCAACCACTCGGTCGGCATCCCGACCTGGTTCTACGGCCACGAGCCGCCCAACGCCTTCGCGTCGCACATCGCCAAGTACTTCGCCAACGCCACCCGCGAGGACGGCCTGCTGGCCCGCTGCACCGCGGGCGTGGTGTTTCTGCCGGGCGCGGCCGGCACCGTACAGGAGATATTCGACAACGCGACGCCCAACTACTACGAGTCGCGCGGGAAACCGACGCCCATGGTGCTGGTGGACCGGGCGCACTGGACGGAGAAGCTGCCGACCTGGCCGCTGCTGCAGGCGCTGGCGCGGGAGCGCTCGATGGAGGCGCGGATCGCCCTCGTGGACCGGATCGAGGAGGCGCCCGAGGCGTTGAAACGTCTGGGCGGTTAATAAGCAGGCAAAGCCGGGACCCGCGATCGGCATATGCGTTGACACTACTTATGTGACGCTTATAAACCTGGGTGCCATCCGGGAGAGCTGATGTCCGGTCAACTCTCCCTCCACCCCCCGCATGTGCGCATCCCAGTAAGGACAAACGTGACAGTTCTGTCCGTATTCCGTCGTACGGCCCCCCGCCGTACCGTCGCACGCACCGTGCGTGCTCTCGGAGTCGTCTCCGCGTCGGCCGCGCTCGCCCTCGGGGCCGCCGGCACCGCGGCGGCCTGCAGCATCGGCGATTTCTCGGCCGAGGCGAAGTGTGTCGGCGACAACGGTGTCATCACCGTCACCGACGTCGATCCCGCGGGCGTCCCGGCCACCGTCACCGTGTTCCTGGAGAACAACGGCGCCGATGTGAAGAAGATCGGCGAGAAGGTGGTCAAGGGCTCCCGCGAAGGCGTGACCATCACCTTCGAGGAGGACTGGAAGCCCAACGCCGAGTACCGCATCCACATCAAGGCCGAGCCCTATGTGGACGCGGACATCGAGCCGAACCTGACCACCCCGGCCACGGCGTGCAAGAAGCAGGACGAGCAGACCCCGAGCCCGACGCCCACCCCGTCGGACTCGGCCTCGACCCCGGCCGAGGAGCCCGGCACGCCCGCCCCGTCGGAGCCGGAGAGCTCCGCTCCCGCGGACACCGCGAGCAACGCCCCGTCGCCCGCGGTCGGCGAGTCCAACCTCGCCGAGACCGGCGCCGACTCGAACACCGGCCTGATCGCCGGCATCGCGGGCGCACTGGTCGTGATCGGCGGCGGCGCGGTCTTCCTGGCGATGCGACGCCGGGGAACCAACGGCGAACGCTGAGCCGTCGAGCCCCAGTCGGTGGCCCGTCCCTCCCGGGGGCGGGCCACTGTCCTGCGGCCGGGTCTCAGCCGAACGCCGTCCGCTCCAGCCAGAACTCCAGCACCTTCCGGTCGCCGATCACCTCGAGGTCCGGGGCGTCCAGCGGCAGGCGCCGGTAGAAGGCGAGCAGCACGGAGGTGAGCGGGCCGCGCAGGGCGACGGTCGCCTTGTCGTGTCCGCGGCGCCACAGCACACCCTCCTCACCGAGTTCGATCAGCCACTCGGCGTTCAGGCCGGGCGCGGTGTCGGTGGCGTGCAGATGGAGAGACGTGCCGGGCCGGCGCAGGTCCTTCGCGGGCCCGTCCGGCAGGACCCGCTGCACGAACCGCACGATCTCCAGCCACTCGTCCACCGCGTCGGCGGCCACGTCGGCGGCGACGGGCGCGAACGGCCGGCCCGCGGCGAGCGTGGCGTCCGCGTGGTGGACGACGAGCTCGTGGGTCATCCGCCGGGCCCAGAACCCCGAGGTGGGGATCCCGGACCACGACCACACCCGCGCGTCCGGCCCGGCGTCCCGCAGCGCGGCCACCAGCGCCGCCCCGGCCCCGGCCAGCCACGTGTCCAGCGCGGCGGCATCTGTGCGGCTCCCGGGCCCCTCGGTGCCCGGCACGTCAGCGATCGGGACCTCCTCCTGCGCCCGGGTGCGCACCAGCAGCTCCACCCAGAGCAGGGCCCGTCCCACGTGACGCACCAGCTGCTCCAGGGACCACTCCGGGCAGGTCGGCACGGTCGCCGAGACGTCGGCTCCGGAGGTCAGCAGGGTCCTGAACTGCCGTGTCCAGTGGGCGATTTCTTCGCAGTATCGGTCGTGGGAAAGCGTGGTCATGACGCTCACCCTACGAGCGCACCGATCACCCCAGCACGACGATTTCCGCCGCGTCGAACTCCACCCCCACCTCGTCACCGGTCTCCGGCGCCTCCCGCAGCGCGCAGGCCGCCTCCAGGCGCGGGGCGCCCTCCGGCTGGAGGTGGACGGCGACATGCGTGCCGCGGAAGGTACGGGCGGTGACCGTGCAGCGCAGTCCGGCGTCGGCGGCGACCAGACGGACACCGGCGGGCCTGATCAGGAGCGTGCGGGCGCCCTGCGGGGCGTCGGCGGGCACGGGGACCTTGCCCCAGGGGGTCACGGCGACCTCCGCGCCCACGGTCGCCTCGACGACGTTCTCGAAGCCGAGGAAGCGGGCGACGAACGCGTCCGCGGGCCGCTGCCACACCTGAAGCGGCGTACCGGACTGCGCGATCCGCCCGTCCCGCATCACCACCACCCTGTCGGCCAGCGCGAACGCCTCGCCCTGGTCGTGGGTCACCGCGAGCACGGTCGTGCCCAACCGCCCGAACAGCTCCCGCAGTTCGACGACCAGGCGTTCCCTGAGCGACCGGTCGAGCTGGCCGAGCGGCTCGTCCAGCATCAGCAGCCGCGGGCTCGGCGCGAGCGCGCGGGCCAGCGCCACCCGCTGCTGCTCGCCGCCGGAGAGGGCGGCGACGGCCCGTCCGCCCGCACCCGGCAGCCCGACGAGGTCCAGCAACTCCCCTACTCTCTCCCCCTGTTCGCCGCGCGAGGCGCCCCGCATCCGCAGCCCGAAGGCCACGTTGCCGGCCACATCCCGCTGCGGGAACAGCTGGTGGTCCTGGAACATCAGCCCGACCCCGCGCCGGTGGGCGGGCACGCCCGCCTGATCACTGCCGTCGAGCAGGATCCGCCCGGCGTCGAGCGGCTGGAGCCCGGCCACCGCCCGCAGCAGCGTCGACTTGCCGCTGCCGCTGGGCCCGAGGACGCACACGATCTCGTGCTCGGCGACCGACAGGTCCACCGCGTCCAGCGCCGCACGCCCTCCGAAGCGGACGGTCGCGCCCTCAAGGCTCAGCAGCATCTAGAACTCCCCGGTCCGGTCGGTCCGCAGCCGCTCCAGCACCAGCAGCGCCACCGCGCACACGATCATCAGCATCGTCGACAGGGCCATCGCCTGCCCGTAGTTGAGGTCCCCGGGCCGCCCCAGCAGCCGCGCCACCGCCACCGGCAGCGTCGGGTTGTCCGGCCGCGCGATGAACACCGTCGCCCCGAACTCCCCCAGCGACACCGCGAAGGCGAACCCGGCCGCGATCAGCAGCGCCCGCCGCACCATCGGCAGGTCCACCTCCCGCCACGCCCGCCACGGCGACGCCCCGAGCACCGCCGCCGCCTCCCGCAGCCGTACGTCCACGGCCCGCAGCACCGGCAGCATGGTCCGTACGACGAAGGGGACGCCCACCAGCGCCTGGGCGAGCGGCACCAGGATCCACGAGGACCGCAGGTCCAGCGGCGGCTCGTCGAGGGCGATGAGAAACCCGAAGCCGACCGTCACCGCGGACACCCCGAGCGGCAGCATCAGCAGCGCGTCGAAGCCGCGTACCAGCCGCCCCGCGTCCCGGCGGGTCAGCGCGACGGACGCGAGACCGCCGATCAGCACCGCGATGGCGGTGGCGGCGACCGCGTACTGGAGCGAGTTCACGACCGCCTCGATCGGCGCGACCAGGAACACCCCGCCGTCGTCCCGCGTCAGCGCCCGGTAGTAACCGAGGTCCGCCGCGCCGAGGGACCGTTCCACCAGCACCGCCAGCGGCAGCAGAAGCAGCACGGCGACGGTGGCGACGACCCCGCCGAGCAGCGCCCACTGCCCGGCGCCGCGCGGCCGGCGTGCGGTCACGGAGGCGTCAACCAGCCGCAGCGCGGTCTCCCGGCGCCGTACGGTCCAGGCGTGCAGGGCGAGGATCGCGCCCACGGCGACGAACTGGATCATCGTCAGCACGGCGGCCGTGGACAGGTCGAAGATCTCGGAGGTCTGCCGGTAGATCTCCACCTCGAGGGTGGAGAAGGTGGGCCCGCCGAGGATCTGCACGACGCCGAAGGAGGTGAAGGTGAACAGGAAGACCATCAGCGCGGCGGCGGCCACGGCGGGCGCGAGCGCGGGCAGGGTGACGGTCCGCCACGCGGTGAGGCGGGATGCGCCGAGCATCCGCGCGGCCTCCTCCTGCCGGGGGTCGAGCTGCGCCCACAGCCCGCCCACGGTCCGTACGACGACGGCGTAGTTGAAGAACACATGCGCGAGCAGGATCGCCCACACGGTGGTGTCCAGCCGTACGCCCCACCACGCGTCGAGGAGCCCTCCGCGCCCGACCAGCGCCATGAACGCGGTGCCCACGACGACGGTCGGCAGCACGAACGGCACAGTGACCACGGCCCGCAGCAGTTGCTTGCCGGGGAACTCGAAGCGGGCGAAGACGTACGCGCCGGGCAGCGCGATCAGCAGGGTCAGGGCGGTGGAGACGAGCGCCTGCCAGGTGGTGAACCACAGGACGTGCCGGATGTCCGGCTGGGCCAGCACGTCCCCGATCCGCCCGACCTGCCAGGCCCCGTCGACCTTGAGGCCGCGCGCGACGATCGCGGTGACGGGGTAGGCGAAGAAGACCGCGAAGAACGCGACGGGGGCGGCCATGAGGCCGAGCCGTGCCGCCGCCGCGCCCCTCGCGCGGGTGCTCGCCGGGGCGGCTACTTCAGTACGAGCGAGGTCCACGACTTGACCCACTGGTCACGGTTGTCGGCGATCTTCGCGGGGTCCATGGTCTCCGGATCCTCGGCCTGCGGGCCGTACTTCGTGAACTCCTCGGGCACCTGGGCGCCCTCGCGCACCGGGTACACGAACATGTTGAGCGGCATGTCGTCCTGGAACTGCTTGCTGATCAGGAAGTCCAGCAGCGCCTTGCCGCCCTCGGGGTTCTTGGCGTTGCTCAGCAGACCGGCGTACTCGACCTGCCGGAAGCAGGTGCCCTCGGCGACGCCGGTCGGCGCGGTCGCCGGCTTCGGGTCCGCGAAGATGACCTCGGCGGGCGGCGAGGAGGCGTACGACACGACGAGCGGCCGGTCGCCCTTCGCCTTCTTGCCGCCGGCGGAACCGGAGAACTCCTCGTTGTAGGCCTGCTCCCAGCCGTCGACGACCTTGACGCCGTTGGCCTTGAGCTTCTTCCAGTAGTCCTGCCAGCCGTCGTCGCCGTACTTGGCGGCCGTGCCGAGCAGGAAGCCGAGGCCGGGTGAGGAGGTGGAGACGTTCTCGGTGACGAGGAGGTTCTTGTACGCGGGCTTGATCAGGTCGTCGAAGGTCTTCGGCGGGGCGAGCTTGCGGTCGGCGAAGTACTTCTTGTCGTAGTTGACGCAGATGTCGCCGGTGTCGACGGGCGTGACCCGGTGCTGGTCCTCGTCGGCCCGGTACTCGGGGAGGACCAGGTCGGCGCCCTCGGCCTCGTACGGCTGGAACAGCCCGTTGTCGAGGGCGCGGGAGAGCAGGGTGTTGTCGACGCCGAAGAAGACGTCGCCCTGGGGGTTGTCCTTGGTCAGGATCGCCTTGTTGACGGCCTGCCCGGCGTCGCCGTCCTTGAGGACCTTCACCTTGTAGCCGGAACTCTTCTCGAAGGCGGCGATGACGTCCTTCGAGGCGGCCCACGAGTTGTGGCTGACGAGGGTCACGGTCTTGCTGTCCGCGGCCGACTGCTCGTCCGACGACCCGCACGCGGACAGCGTGACCAGGCCGAGCCCCGCCACCAGGACGGTGGCCTTCTTGGTGATGCTCACTGAATTCCTCCTGGGGTGACCAGGAAGAGACGCGGCCCTGCCCGGAACCTGTGGAAGAGGTCCCGGGCAGGGCGCAACAGCTCGAGTGATGACCGATCTCCCTACCCAGAATGACCTGGGCCAGGTTCGGAGGGTCTGCGGCCGGTGCCGCACTCTCAGCGCTGTGGCGCTCCCCTGTCGGAATATGAAGTTCGGATTTCCGCTTCGGATGAAGATGTACTGACGGGGTCAGGTTACCGCTCGGTGGCGGCGAGCTGACCACACGCCCCGTCGATCTCCTGGCCACGGGTGTCCCGGATGGTCACCGGCACACCGTGCGCGGCGATGGCCTCCACGAACGCCTTCTCGTCCTCGGGCCGGGAAGCCGTCCACTTGGAGCCGGGGGTGGGGTTCAGCGGGATGAGGTTGACGTGCACGGGCCGCCCCTTGAGCAGCCGCCCGAGCCGGTCACCGCGCCAGGCCTGGTCGTTGATGTCCCGGATGAGCGCGTACTCGATGGACAGCCGCCGGCCGGACTTGGCCGCGTACTCGAACCCGGCGTCGAGCACCTCGCGCACCTTCCACCGGGTGTTCACGGGGACGAGGGTGTCGCGCAGCTCGTTGTCGGGGGCGTGCAGCGAGATGGCGAGCCGGCACTTGAAGCCCTCGTCGGAGAACCGGTGGATCGCCGGCACGAGGCCCACCGTCGACACGGTGATCCCGCGCTGCGACAGCCCGAGCCCGTCCGGCTCGGGATCGGTGAGCCGCCGAATGGCCCCCACCACCCGCTTGTAGTTGGCGAGCGGCTCCCCCATGCCCATGAACACGATGTTGCTCAGCCGCGCGGGCCCGCCGGGCACCTCGCCGTCCCGGAGCGCCCGCATCCCGTCGACGATCTGGTGCACGATCTCCGCGGTGGACAGATTCCGGTCGAGCCCCGCCTGCCCGGTGGCGCAGAAGGGGCAGTTCATCCCACATCCGGCCTGCGAGCTGATGCACATGGTCACCCGGTCCGGGTACCGCATCAGCACGGACTCGACGAGCGTCCCGTCGAACAGCTTCCACAGCGTCTTGCGGGTGGTCCCCTGGTCCGTCGACAGATGCCGTACGACGGTCATCAGCTCGGGAAGCAACGCCTCCCGCAACCGCCCCCGCGAACCGGCCGGGATGTCCGTCCACTGCTCCGGATCATGCGCGTACCGAGCGAAGTAGTGCTGCGACAGCTGCTTGGCACGAAACGGCTTCTCACCGACCGCGACGACCGCCTCCTTGCGCTCGGCAGGCGAAAGATCAGCAAGATGCCGCGGCGGCAGCTTCGCTCCGCGCGGCGCGACAAAGGTAAGTTCTCCGGGCTTAGGCATGGCTCATCCAGTGTCGCAGATCCAACCGGGTGACCTGGGCGGCCGGCCCGGATGCCTGGCGCCGATGGCCGTCATGGGACGCCCCACTCCCTCGGGCGGCACCCGGAGGATCCGGTGACGGGTCCGGTCAGCGGACGGCCCGGGCCATCGCGTCGCGCAGTGTGGCCACCTCCCGCTCGACCACGCGGTAACGGTCGCCGATCTTGAACTCGGGCGTCGGAACGACCCGGCCCTCGTCCAGGGCGGTCAGCCGGTCGCCGAGTGCCGCGAGTTCCGCCTGCCAGCCGTACCAGCCCTCCGCGCCCTGCGCGGCGTGCAGTTCGCCCAGCGCGGCGCGCACGGCGGCGTGCACCCGCTCGCGCAGGGGGACCAGCTCCCCGCGCAAGCGCTCGGTCTTCACCCTGACCCCGGCGAGGGCCTGCGTCATGCCGACGAGTTCCTCGCCTGCTTCCGCCATGCCGTCGGCCTGCTCCACCAGCACCTCCAGCCACGGCAGTGCCGCGTCGATGCCGTTGCGCAGCTCGGCGACCGCGCGTTCCCGGTTGTCCAGGTACTGCTGGGACACGTCCTGCAGCTCACCGAGCGTCGAGAGAGCAGCCTCCAGTTGCCGGCTGATGGCGTCGACGGGCACGCCGTCCCGCCCGCCGAGCAGCGCCTGGACGGCTTCGATCTCGTCGGCCGTGGCGGTGACGAGTTCCATCAGCCCCTCATGGGCCCGGTCGGTCGATCCCAGAGTCTGCTCGACCGCCTCCAGGTTCGCGTCCACCCGCTCGCGTCTGGTGCGCTTACGCCCCCACATACACCCCACCCCTCCCGTGCACGACGATCACGGTACGGTGATCTTATGCCCGGAAGGGGTGGGTCAGGAGGGGCTGGGGAACGGTTGTTCAGGCGGACCCCACGAAGACCACGAGCAGCAGCCACACCACCGGCGCCGTCGGCAGGAGTGAGTCCAGGCGGTCCATGCTCTGCCCATGAGCCGCTACCGCGGCGCGGCGCCGTGGCCTAAACCTCAGCCCGAACCGACGAAGACCACCAGCAGCAGCCACACCACCGGCGCCGTCGGCAACAGGGAGTCCAGGCGGTCCATGATGCCGCCGTGGCCCGGGAGGAGGGTGCCCATGTCCTTGATGCCCAGGTCGCGCTTGATCATGGACTCGCCGAGGTCGCCCAGGGTCGCGCTGGCGGCGACCGCGAGGCCCAGCAGCAGGCCCTGCCACCACGTGCCGTCGTCGATCAGGAACTGCATGCACAGCGCGCCCACGACCATCGCGAAGGAGACCGCGCCCAGCAGGCCCTCACGGGTCTTGCCGGGGCTGATCCGCGGGGCGAGCTTGTGCTTGCCGAAGCGCCAGCCGACCGCGTACGCGCCGGTGTCGCTGACCACCGTCAGCAGCAGGAAGGTCAGCACGCGCCAGGCGCCGTCGTCCGCGGTGAGCATCATCGCGACGAACGTCGCCAGGAACGGCACGTAGAACGCGGCGAACACGCCCGCCGTGACGTCCTTGAGGTAGCCCTCGGGCGGCTCGGTCATCCGCCACACCAGCACCGCCAGCGCGGTCAGCGCCATGGCGATCCACGCGCCCTCGGCGCCCCGGGCGTACCCGGAGATCACCATGGCCGCACCGCCGAGCGCCAGCGGCACCAGCGGCGCCTTGATGCCCTTGCGCTCCTCAAGCCGCTTGGTCAGCTCCCACAGGCCCACCACCACGGCCACGGCGATCACACCGACGAAGACGGCCTTCACGACGAACAGCGACGCGACGATCACGGCGCCGAGGCCGACCCCGACCCCTATCGCCGCACCCAGGTCACGCCCGGCGCTCTTCTTCTGCGGCGGGGGCGCCGGCTGCGAGGCGTCGGAGGCGTCGGGCATGGGCTCCGGATTCTGCGGCACCTCCCCGGGGTGGGAGCGCGCCTGCGTCGTCTCGTCTCGGAACAGGGGGCCGCTCAGCCGAGCGGCCCCCCGGTCCACATCCTGGTCTCCGCCGTGCGCGGGCACGTCGGCCACATAGGGCAGGGGGTGAGTCTGCTGCGCGTTGTGCGCATCGTACGCGGGACCCGCCGGGGCAGCCCCCGGTACGGGCCCCTGGTCGGACGGCCCCCAGTACCCGGTCTGCGGCGGCGGCCCCCAGGAAGAGTCGTTCATCAGACCTCGAGCAGCTCTGCTTCCTTGTGCTTCAGGAGCTCGTCCACCTGGGCGACGTACTTGTGCGTGGTGTCGTCGAGCTCCTTCTCCGCGCGGCGGCCCTCGTCCTCGCCGATCTCGCCGTCCTTGATCAGCTTGTCGATGGCGTCCTTGGCCTTGCGGCGCACCGAGCGGATGGACACCTTGGCGTCCTCGCCCTTGCCCTTGGCGACCTTGATGTACTCGCGGCGGCGCTCCTCGGTGAGCTCGGGGAACACCACCCGGATGATGTTGCCGTCGTTGCTCGGGTTGACGCCCAGGTCGGAGTCGCGGATCGCCTGCTCGATGTTGCGCAGCGCGCTCTTGTCGAACGGCGTCACCACGGCCATGCGCGGCTCGGGCACGGAGAACGAGGCCAGCTGGTTGATCGGCGTCGGCGCGCCGTAGTAGTCGGCCACGATCTTGTTGAACATCGCCGGGTGCGCACGGCCGGTGCGGATCGCGGCGAAGTCCTCCTTGGCGACCACGACGGCCTTCTCCATCTTCTCCTCGGCCTCGAGGAGGGTCTCTTCGATCACCACTTGCTCCTGCGTGTCTTGAGTAGGCCCGGCTGCGGTTCCGTTGTCTCGGCGGCGGCCGGCTGCGTCGCGTCTTCTTTCTGCACGGTTCCCGACCGGCGGGACATTGTCCATCCCCCGGTCAGGGTGATCAGCCGTGGCTGACCTGGTCACCCACCAGCGTGCCGATCTTCTCACCCTTGACGGCGCGCGCGATATTGCCCTCCGCGAGCAGCTCGAAGACGACGATCGGGAGCTTGTTGTCGCGGCACAGCGTGACGGCCGTGGCGTCGGCGACCTTCAGATCGCGCGTGATGACCTCCCCGTAGCCGAGGTGGTCGAACTTCACCGCGTCGGGGTTGGTCTTCGGGTCGGAGTCGTAGACCCCGTCCACGCCGTTCTTGCCCATGAGCAGCGCCTCGGCGTCGATCTCCAGGGCGCGCTGGGCGGCGGTGGTGTCGGTGGAGAAGTACGGCATGCCCATACCGGCGCCGAAGATGACCACGCGGCCCTTCTCCAGGTGCCGCACGGCGCGCAGCGGGATGTAGGGCTCGGCGACCTGCCCCATGGTGATGGCGGTCTGCACGCGGCAGTCCACGCCCTCCTTCTCCAGGAAGTCCTGGAGGGCGAGGCAGTTCATCACGGTGCCGAGCATGCCCATGTAGTCGGAGCGGGCGCGGTCCATGCCGCGCACCTGCAGTTCGGCGCCGCGGAAGAAGTTGCCGCCGCCGATGACGATCGCGATCTGCGCGCCGTCGCGGACGACGGCCGCGATCTCGCGCGCGATGGCGTGCACCACGTCGGGGTCGACGCCCAGGCCCCCGCCACCGGAGAACGCCTCTCCGGACAGCTTCAGCAGAAACCGGCCGCGTACTTTGCCGTCGTCGCTCTTCTCAGCCTTGGTGGTCATGGTCGGATTCCGCCTCTTTCACGTGTTGCACATACGAGAAGGCCATTGCCGGTGGGGCGTGTTTCGCAACCCATGCGGCAATGGCCTCCTCGTCAGATCTGCTGTCGTCCGGCACGCGCGCGTGCGTGACGCCGAGTCCGGACGACTGCTGTCGACCCTATCGGGGTCGCGCGTCCGTCGCGGTACGGACTCAGATGCCGACCTTGATGCGCGTGAAGCGCTTCAGGGTGACACCGGCCTCGTCCAGCACCTTCTGGACGGACTTCTTGTTGTCCAGCGCGTAGGGCTGGCCGAGCAGCGTGGCGTCCTTGAAGAAGCCGTTGAGGCGACCCTCGACGATCTTCGGCAGGGCGGCCTCGGGCTTGCCCTCGGCGCGGGTGGTCTCCTCGGCGATGCGACGCTCGGCCTCGACGACCTCGGCCGGCACGTCCTCCTTGGAGAGGTACTTCGGCGCGAAGGCGGCGATGTGCTGGGCGACGCCCTTGGCGACCTCGGCGTTCGGCTTGTCGAGCTCGACCAGGACACCGATCTGCGGCGGCAGGTCGGGCATCGTGCGGTGCATGTACGCGGTGACGTAGCCGCCGGCGAACTGCGCGAAGCGGTCCAGGACGATCTTCTCGCCCAGGTTGGCGTTGGCCTCGTCCACGAACGCCTGGACGGTCTTGCCGGCCTCGATCTCGGAGGCGAGCAGGGCCTCGATGTCGGCCGGGGAGGTCTTCGCGACGTGCTCGGCGATGGCGTTGGCCACGGCCTGGAACTTCTCGCCCTTGGCGACGAAGTCCGTCTCGCACTTCAGCTCGACGAGGACACCGGAGGAGTTGTCGTCGGCGATGATCGAGACCACGGCGCCGTTCTCGGCGGAGCGGCCCTCGCGCTTGGCGACGCCCTTCTGGCCCTTGATGCGGAGCGCCTCGACGGCCTTGTCGACGTTGCCCTCGGCCTCGTCCAGCGCCTTCTTGCAGTCCATCATGCCGGCGCCGGTGAGCTCCCGGAGCTTCTTGACGTCGGCGGCGGTGTAGTTCGCCATGAGTCTGTGAGTCTTTCTCGAAGTCTGGAGGATCGAAGATCTGCGGCTATGCGCTCTACATCTGTATGCAGTGCGCCGACCGGCCGCTGACCTACGGGTGAACGGCGGGAGCGGACTTCATGTCACCCGCTCCCGCCGTCGACGCTGACGGACGGATCAGGCCTGCTGCTCGCCCTCGGCGACCTCGTCGGCGGCCTTCTCGGTGGCCTCGGCGACCGCGGCGTCGGGAGCCGGAGCCTCGGCGGCGGCCTCGACGGCCTGGTCGGCCTCGGCGGTCTTCTTCTCACCCTCGAGCAGGTCGCGCTCCCACTCGGCGAGCGGCTCACCGGCGGCCTTGTCACCCTTGCCGGCCTCGGCGACACCGGAGCGGGCCATCAGACCCTCGGCGACGGCGTCGGCGATCACGCGGGTGAGCAGGGTGACGGAGCGGATCGCGTCGTCGTTGCCCGGGATCTTGTAGTCGACCTCGTCGGGGTCGCAGTTGGTGTCGAGGATGGCGACGACCGGGATGTTGAGCTTCCGGGCCTCACCGACCGCGATGTGCTCCTTCTTGGTGTCCACGATCCAGACGGCGCTGGGCACCTTCTGCATCTCGCGGATACCGCCGAGGGTCTTCTCCAGCTTGGCCTTCTCGCGGGAGAGGACCAGGAGCTCCTTCTTGGTGAGGCCGGAGGCGGCCACGTCCTCGAAGTCGATCTGCTCG
This sequence comes from Streptomyces sp. 15-116A, assembly GCF_025290915.1. GTDB lineage: Bacteria > Actinomycetota > Actinomycetes > Streptomycetales > Streptomycetaceae > Streptomyces. Next base: position 13,972 of record NZ_JAOCQE010000155.1, read on the forward strand.
AGCTCCTTCAGGCGCTGCAGGCGCTTGTAGACGGTCGAGAAGTTGGTGAGCATGCCGCCCAGCCAGCGCTGGTTGACGTAGGGCATGCCGACGCGGGTGGCCTGCTCGGCGATGGCCTCCTGCGCCTGCTTCTTCGTGCCGACGAACATGACCGTGCCGCCGTGGGCGACGGTCTCCTTGACGAACTCGTAGGCGCGGTCGATGTACGACAGCGACTGGAGCAGGTCGATGATGTAGATGCCGTTGCGCTCGGTGAAGATGAAGCGCTTCATCTTCGGGTTCCAGCGACGGGTCTGGTGACCGAAGTGGACGCCGCTCTCCAGCAGCTCCCGCATCGTGACGACGGCCATGGCCGTTTCTCCTTGTGTTTCTCGGTTGTGCCGCGGGTGCCGGACGGCTCCCGCGCCTGACGCCCACGACGCGCCGTTGCCACGAAGGACCGAGGGGCGCTGACACCGGGGGACGGCCGTGACCGGTCCCGATGTCGGGGCGTGCGAAGTCGACCCGGTGGCCCGGGTCGCCACCAGAAGTGTACGGGACCCGCGGGGCACCGGGTGACGCCGTTGTCCACAACCGACCGCGGGTGCACAGGTCCCGGCCATGATCGGGCATCTCCGGGACGCTTGCGGCATGCGAGTGAGGCGAAGTGTGAGAGCGACGGTACGGCTGCTCCTGCTGCTGATCCTGACGTACGCGGTGCTGCTGGCGCCGCCTCCGGAGCGGCTGTCGGCGTCCGGGACGGGGGAGGCGAGCGAGGCGGTGCCCGACGGTGCGACGGCGAACGGGCCGCCGTCCGGGGCGGACCCGCGGGACAGGCCGCGGGTGGCGGACGGACGGGCGGGGCCACTTACGGCACATGTGCGGGCGGAACCGCACGGGACGGACGGACGGGCGGGGCCACTCAGGGCACATGTGCGGGCGGAACCGCACGGGGCGCACAGGCGGGACAGGCCGCGCGGGCCGCACGGGTCCGACGCGGCGGACAGTCGAGAGGAGGGAGGCGGGACGGGCGGGGTTCCGGCCGTCGGGCGGTCCTGGCCC
>NZ_JAOCQE010000156.1 GCF_025290915.1 Streptomyces sp. 15-116A
GTTTCGGTGGTCATAGCGTAGGGGAAACGCCCGGTTACATTCCGAACCCGGAAGCTAAGCCTTACAGCGCCGATGGTACTGCAGGGGGGACCCTGTGGGAGAGTAGGACGCCGCCGAACAATCATTCAAAGAAATCCCCCGTGCCATTCGGCACGGGGGATTTCTGCGTTTAGGGTCGAGGCATGCGCTATGACCTCGTCATCTTCGACAACGACGGCGTGCTCGTGGACAGCGAGCCGATCTCCAACCGGCTCCTCGCCGCCTACCTCACCGAGCTCGGCCATCCGACGTCGTACGAGGACTCCATCCGTGACTACATGGGGTCCGCCATGCATCGCGTGCACGACCTGGTGGAGGAGCGCACGGGGCGGAGGCTGCCGGTGGACTTCGACGATGTGTTCCATGCGCGGGTCTTCGCGGCGTTCGAGCGGGAGTTGAAGCCGGTGGCCGGGGCCGTCGACGTGCTGGAGAAGCTGGTGGCCGACGGGGTGGCGTACTGCGTGGCGTCGTCCGGGAGTCATGAGCGGATCCGGGTGGGGCATCGGACGACCGGACTGGACCGGTGGTTCGGGGACGAACTCATCTTCAGCTCGCAGGACGTCGGGAGGGGCAAGCCGGCGCCTGATCTGTTCCTGTACGCGGCCGAGCGGATGGGTGTCGTCCCTGAGCGGTGTGTGGTCGTCGAGGACAGTCCGCTGGGTGTGCGGGCGGCGGTGGCGGCCGGGATGGATGTGTACGGGTTCACGGCGATGACGCCCGCCGAGAAGCTCACCGGGGCGACTCGACTGTTCGGTGACATGCGGGAGTTGCCCGACCTGCTGGTGTGATCCCGTCGCTGAACCCCGTTGAAACTGAAGGAAATTCATCTTTGGCCGGATCTACCCACCGGTACGACGGGGCCCTACGCTCGCCGCCATGACGGATGTGCTGCGGCGCGGCAGGGCCTCGTTGGCGTTCGCTTTCCTGGTGCAGGGCGTCGCCTTCGCGCTGCTCGTGACGCGGATCCCGGCCATTCAGGACCGGTACGGGGTGTCCGACGGGCTGCTGCCTGTGTTCCTCGCCGCCGTGCCGATCCTCGCCGGCGTCGGCAGTGTGGCGACCGAGCGGATGGTGCGGCGGGTTCCGGCGAGCCGGGTGCTGCGGTGGTCCCAGCCGGTCGTGCTGCTGTCGCTGCTCGGGGTCGGGGCGGGCGGGCACATGGCCGTACTGGCCGGTGCGCTGGCCGCGTTCGGGCTGGCCGTCGGTGCGCTGGACGCCTCGATGAACATGCTCGGGGTGAGTCTGCAGCGGGCGTACGGGCGCAGCATCATGCTCGGTTTCCACGCGGCGTACAGCCTGGGCGGGATCGTCGGGGCGTCGCTGGCGTGGGTGGGAGCGCACTGGGAGCTGGCGCTGTGGGTGTCGTATCTGCCGGTGGTGCTGGTGCTGATGCCGGCGGCGCTGGTGGGGAGCCGGTGGTACGTCGACGGGGACGCCGGGCCCCAGCGAGAGAAGGTAGCCGGGGAGGCCGGGGCGGGGTCGTTCAGGTGGTTGCTGCCGCTGTGTCTGGTGATGACCGTGGCGTACATCGGGGACTCGACCGTCTCCAACTGGAGCGCCAAATATCTGCAGGACGTGCTCGGGAGCAGCGAGCAGATGGCCACGGTCCCCTACAACGTCTACATGGTGACGACGCTGCTGGGGCGGGTGATCGGGGACTTCGGGGTGCGGCGCTTCGGGGCCGTGGCCGTGGTGCGCGGCGGGGCGCTGGTGGCCGCGGCGGGGTTCGCCGTGGTGGCCGGTGCGCCGGGTGCGTGGGTGGGGATGCTGGGGTTCACGCTGCTGGGGCTCGGGCTGTGTGTGCTGGTGCCCCAGACCTTCGCGGCGGCGGGGCGGCGGGCGCACGAGCTGCACGGGCCGGGGGCTTCGGATGCGGCCGTGGCGCGACTGAATGTCTTCAATTACGTGGGTTTTCTGATCGGTTCACCGTTGGTCGGGGCGCTCGGTGATGCCTGGAGCTATCGCGGGGCGATGCTCGTGCCCATGGTGTTGGTGCTGGTGACGCTCGTGTATGCCCGGTCGTTCGCGACTCAACCGGACCGATACGGTGGCGGGCATGAGCGGCCGCGCACAGCTGATGTGGGACGAGGCAGTAACGGGCTATGACTTCGGCCGGGACCATCCGATGGACCCGGTCCGGCTCGCCCTGACCCGGAGTCTGGTCGGTGCCCTCGGGCTCGACCGTGAGGTGGAGGTGGTCGCCGCGAAGGCGGCCGGGGAGTCGACGCTGCGGCTCGTCCACCGGGAGGACTACATCGACGCGGTCAAGGCCGCGTCGGCGGACCCCGCGGCCGCGGACATGTCGTACGGGCTGGGGACGCTCGACGATCCCGCGTTCGCCGGGATGCACGAGGTGTCGGCGCTGATCGCGGGGCAGTCGGTGGGGGCGGCGGAGGCCGTGTGGCGCGGGGATGCGGCGCACGCGGTGAACTTCGCGGGCGGGCTGCACCATGCGATGCCGGGGGCCGCGTCCGGGTTCTGTGTGTACAACGACGCAGCGCTGGCGATCGCGCGGCTGCTGGAGCTGGGGGCGGAGCGGGTCGCGTACATCGACGTCGACGTGCATCACGGGGACGGGGTGCAGGCGGCGTTCTGGGAGGATCCGCGGGTTCTGACGATCTCGTTGCACGAGCATCCGCGGACGCTGTTTCCGCAGACCGGGTGGCCGGAGGAGACCGGGGCGGGCAGCGCGGAGGGGAGCGCGGTCAATGTCGCACTGCCGGCGGGAACCGGGGACGCGGGGTGGTTGCGGGCGTTCCACGCGGTGGTGCCGGAGCTGTTGGCGGACTTCCGGCCGCAGGTGCTGGTGACGCAGCACGGGGCGGATACGCACTTCGAGGATCCGCTGGCGCATCTGGCGGTGTCGTTGGACGCGCAGCGGGCGGTGCAGGTGGCGTGTCATGAGCTGGCGCACGAGTACGCCGGTGGGCGGTGGGTGGCGCTGGGTGGGGGTGGATACGCGGTGGTCGAGGTCGTGCCGCGGTCGTGGACGCATCTGGTGGGGATCGCGGCTGGGCGGGAGGTGGAGCCGGAGACGGTGATTCCTGAGGGGTGGCGGCAGGAGGTGTATGCGCGGACGCGGCAGCTGGGGCCCGTGCGGATGACTGATGGGCGGTGGCCGGTGGGGTGGGCGGCGTGGGAGGACGGGTACGACCCTGCGGATCGGTTGGATCAGGCGGTGCTGGCGACTCGGCGGGCGGTGTTTCCGTTGCGGGGGATGTTGGCGTAGCTGCAGTTTGTGGTGCGGTTGCCCGGCGTCGGGGCAGGGCGGGGGTGGGTTCGCTCGCCCGCGCTTGCGGGGTGCCGCTGCGCCCACCCTCCCCCACTCTCGGCTCCGCTCGAGCGGGGGGACCCCCATCGCCCCAGCGGCACGACTGCCCGCAGCTGAGCAGGCCGGGCTGTCGCAGCTGAGCGGGCCGGGCTGTCGCAGCTGAGTAGGCAGGGCTGTCGCAGCTGAGTACGTTGTTACGCCGACCGTGCGGTGTTTCCCTGATCCTGTCTCCTCGCGTGGCCGTCTGTCGCACCATCGCAATCGTGCTCACCCCCCACGCCCTCCGCGCTCATCTCCTCGCCACACGGATCGCCGGGACCGTGGCCACCACCCGGGAGGAGAGTCTGCGGAGTTATCGGTTGTTCGCTGCTCGGGATCCTCGGGTGTTGATCGGGATTGATCCGGTGTGGGCCTGGGGGGAGCGGGACGTGGTCGAGCTGATGGCTCGGCGGTGTGGGGTTTCGGCGGATCCTCGGTGCGTCTCCGGGCCGGAGGTGATCGATCCCGAGCTCACCCTCGCCGCGCTCGACGCCTATGCGGAACGGCTCGCCCGCGCCGCGCGGCGCCGCGCGGCGGTGCTGATCGGGACCGGGCACCCGCATCGGCTGCTCGGTTTCTACGCCGCCCTGGCAGACGCCCTGTCGGCGGCGGGATGTGCCGTCCTCACCCCGGCGCAGGGTCGCTGTGTCGACATAACGACCCGGTTCGGCCTACGTACGTACAACCTCGGCTACGTACGAGGAGTCGCGCTCGTCCGCGACGGCGACCCCGAACGCCCCGGTTGTGAGCCGGGCGCACACACGCACTCCCCGCTCCCGGTTCGGGCCGTGCTCGACGCGGCGGCCGAGGCCGGCGGGCCGCTTCCCGAGCTGGTGATCGGCGACCACGGCTGGGCCTGCGGAGCAGGTCAGCTGGGGTTCGAGGCCATTGCCCTGGCCGATGTGAACGACCCGGCGCCGTTCGTGGGTGAGGCCGAGGGGCGCGTGTCGGTCGTCGTTCCACTTGATGACGGTGTGCGGTCCGATTACTACCTGCCGCTGACCCGCTACGTACTCAATCGAGCGTGTCTGTCACAGTAGGCCGCCGATGGGTGCACCTCTTCCCCACTCGCATCACCCGCCCCTACATTGGGGAGTGAGCACGCAGCGACGAAGAGTCACCGGAAGGGGAAGCCGGTGGCCGTCGAGTGCGGAAGGTTCAGGTGTGTCATGGCTGCAGCTGGCGAAAGGCCTCTGAACGAGGTTCAGTTCCTTACCGTGGCGGAGGTCGCCTCGGTGATGCGAGTGTCGAAGATGACCGTGTACCGGCTGGTGCACAGCGGTCATCTGCCCGCGATCCGGGTGGGGCGGTCCTTCCGCGTCCCCGAGCAAGCGGTTCACGAGTACCTCCGCGAGAGCTACGTGGGGGTGGAAACCGCCTGACGGCGAGCCGGGGGGCGCCCGCACAGGGCACTCAGGGGCTCTCCCCGGTCACCTCGATTACGACCTCAGCGCTCGGGCGGGTAGGCTAGCCCCTCGTAGGTCGTGTGGGCCCATGGCGCCCAAACACCGAGTGATGAGAAGTGAGCGAGGGTAGTCGTGGGCTCTGTTATCAAGAAGCGGCGCAAGCGGATGGCCAAGAAGAAGCACCGCAAGCTGCTCAAGCGCACGCGCGTTCAGCGTCGCAACAAGAAGTAAGCGGCAGCGCGACAGCGTGTCCAGTGGCCCCCCACCGCATCCGGTGGGGGGCCACTGTCATGAGAAGACGGGTACTCGATTCGGACGGTCGTCACTTCGCGCATCGGGGGGACACCACAGAGCGACGACGACCGGGTAGGTTGGCCCCCACGGACCAGGGCGAGGACCAGGCGAAAGGAAGGCGCTGATCTTGGGAAAGGTCGTGCTCGTGACCGGAGTGGCCCGTCAGCTGGGGGGCCGTTTCGTCCGGCGGATCCAGCGTGACCCCGAGGTGGACCGGGTCGTCGCCGTGGACGCGGTCCCGCCCGAGCACCATCTGGGCGGCGCCGACTTCGTCCAGGCCGACATCCGTCAGCCCACGATCGCCCGTGTGCTCGCCGAGTCCGGCGCCGACACGGTCGTCCATCTGGATGTCACGGGCACTCCGCTGGGCAGCGGCAGCCGGGCCGCGCTGAAGGAGACCAACGTCATCGGCACCATGCAGCTGCTCGGTGCCTGCCAGAAGTCCCCGGACGTCAAACGGCTGGTCGTGAAGTCCAGTACGAACGTCTACGGCTCCGCGCCCCGCGACCCGGCGGTGTTCACCGAGACGACCCCGCCCAAGTCCCTGCCCAGCGGCGGCTTCGCGAAGGACACCGTCGAGGTCGAGGGCTATGTGCGCGGCTTCGCGCGCCGCCGGCCGGACGTCGCCGTGTGCGTGCTGCGGTTCGCCAACATCCTCGGCCCGGCCGCGGACAGCCCGCTCGCCTCGTACTTCTCCCTGCCGGTCCTGCCGACGGTGTTCGGCTACGACCCGCGGCTGCAGTTCGTGCACGAGGACGACGTGATCGAGGTGCTGCGGATCGGCTCGCACGAGCCGCGGCGCGGCACGCTCAACAGCGGGACCTTCAACATCGCCGGGGACGGTGTGCTGCTGCTCTCGCAGTGCTCCCGGCGGCTCGGCCGGCCCACCGTGCCGCTGCTGCTGCCCGCGGTCACCTGGGCGGGCACGGCGATGCGTACCCTGGGGATGACGGACTTCTCGCCCGAGCAGATCCGGCTGCTGACACATGGCCGGGTGGTGGCGACGGACCAGATGCGCGAGACGCTGGGCTTCACCCCCAAGTACACGACTGCCGAAACGTTTGCGGACTTCGCGCGCAGCCGTGGCCCCGGGCTGCTTCCGCCGGAGGCCCTCGCCCGGGCCGTCGACCGGATCGCCGCGCTGCCCCTGCCGGGCAGCTCTCACCCCCCGAAGCAGAGCGCCAACTGAGGAGCGCAGCAACGATGGCGGACGCCAAGGTCATTCCGTTCGACGACGACCGCTCCCGCGGAGGCTCCACGCAGCGCCCGTCGCGCCGCCGCGGCGCGGGGGCCCGCCGCCCGGGCGGGGCGCAGCCCGCGGTGGGGGAGGTCCAGCCCCTGCCGGGCATGGCGTCCGCGCGGGAGGATGATCCGGTGACACGTGAGGTCGAACGGCCCGAGGAGCCGGCCGGTGAGGACACCGGCGGGCTCGAGCGGCGTATCGCGAGCGGGCTGGCGTTCCTGCGGCGCCGCCTCACCGGGGACTACGACGTCGACGACTTCGGTTACGACGAGGAGCTCACCGACCAGGTCCTGATGTCGCTGCTGCGGCCGCTGTACGAGAAGTACTTCCGGGTCGAGGTGAAGGGCATCGAGAACATCCCGGCCGAGGGGGGCGCCCTGATCGTCGCCAATCACTCCGGGACGCTGCCGATGGACGGCCTGATGATGCAGGTCGCCGTGCACGACACCCATCCGGCCGGACGCCATCTGCGGCTGCTCGCCGCCGACCTGGTGTTCATGCTGCCGGTGGTCAACGAGCTCGCCCGCAAGCTCGGGCACACCCTGGCCTGCGCGGAGGACGCGTCCCGGCTGCTGGAGCAGGGGGAGCTGGTCGGGGTGATGCCGGAGGGCTTCAAGGGCATCGGCAAACCCTTCGCCGACCGCTACAAGCTGCAGCGCTTCGGCCGGGGCGGCTTCGTCTCCACGGCCCTGCGGGCGCGGACGCCGATCGTGCCGTGCTCGATCGTCGGCGCGGAGGAGATCTACCCGATGATCGGCAACGCCAGGACGCTCGCCCGGCTGCTCGGCATCCCGTACTTCCCGCTGACGCCGACGTTCCCGTGGCTCGGCCCGCTGGGCGCGATCCCGCTGCCGACGAAGTGGACGATCCAGTTCGGTGAGCCGATCGCGACGGACGGCTATCCGCCGGAGGCGGCGGAGGACCCGATGCTCATGTTCAACCTCACCGACCAGGTGCGGGAGCAGATCCAGCACACGCTGTACAAGCTGCTGGTGCAGCGGCGGTCGGTGTTCTTCTGACCATGCGGATGGGGCGCCCCCCGTGACGGCGGCGCCCCATCGGCCGTCGTCGCGCCCTACTCGGCGTCCTCGCCCTCGATGCCCAGGCCAGGCAGCAGGCCGGGCAGCAGGGGCGGGAGGGTGACGTCGGGCTGGGCGGGCGGGGTGAGGCCGCCGGTGATGGGCGGCGAGGTCTTGCTGCCGCCGCTCTCCTTGGGCGGGTCGAGCAGACCGCCGGTGTTGCCGCCGAGCAGGCCGTCGTTCTCCTTGCCGGAGTCGGCGGAGCTGCTGGGCCTGTCGCTGCCGGAGCCGCGCTCGTCGCCGGAGCCGCCGGTGCTGCCGGGCGCCTGGGAGCGGCCCGGGCCCGAGGAGTCGCTGGGCGTGGACCCCGAGCCGTCGCCCTGGCCGTCGGATCCGCTCTCGCGGGCCGAGGATTCGGGGAGCAGGGACTGCAGCGGGGCGACGTCTTCGTCTATGGCGGCGAAGACCGAGGACACCTGGTCACTGACGTCCCCGAGCTGCAGGGGCAGCCGCTCGCGCAGGTCGCCCCACAGCTCGCGGTGCGACTGGGAGAAGGAGGAGAGCGCCTGCATGGGGCCCAGCGAGTCGGGGTTGCGCTCGTAGGCCTCGCGCAGCAGGCGGTGACCCTCCGAGGCGTCGTGCCGCATGTGGGACAGGGCGCGGCGGACCTCGCCGAGGGACTCGTGGTCGAGGGGGCCGCTGCGGCCGCGCTCCATCAGGCGGCGGGCCTCGCTCAGGCGGGTGGAGGCGTGGTCGAGGTAGACCCGGCCGCGCTCGTCGTTGCCGTCGGCGAGGGTGAGTTTGACGTCCTCGATGCCGCGTTTGAGGCCGTAGAGGGAGTCGCCGGGCAGGGCGTCGGAGCTGGCGGCGGCGACTCCGCCGAAGGCTCCGGCGGCGACGCCGACGCTGAGTCCGCCCGCGGTGAGCCCTTTGGCCAGCCGGGAGCGGGGGCGCAGCTTGCTCAGCGGGGCTGCCCGGTGGGCGCCGCGGGCACGGTGGGTGCGCTGCTCGGGTACGGGTGGATCCGCGGTGTCGCCCGGGGCGGTGCCGTCGCGCAGCATGGCTTCGAAGGCGGCCACCAGTTGGGCCCGTTGGACGACCTTGACCTCGGGGTCCAGCTCCGGCTTGGGCAGCGCGCCGAGCCCGCCGGCGAGCTCGAGCAGCCGGGTCTGCTCGGTCTCCGCGGCGGCCGGTGCCGGTCCTTCGGACTGCTCGGCCGCCGTGCCCCGGTCGGACTGCTCCTCCAGGGCCTGGGCGAAGGCGCTCGCCCGCCGGTGCGCCGATACGTTCGCGATCACTGGCGGCACCTCCTCTCGTCAAGACGGTCGACTCCCCAGGGGGTCCTGAGGGTTCCCTCCGCTGACCACATCCACACGATCGAGTGATCGAAGCTGGCCAGGGGGTGACCACAGGGAGCCTGCATCCCGCACAACGAGCGGTGCGGCACTTGGGTTACGGACGCCGGGGGAGCGGTTGGAGAAGTCAACGCGGCCTCACGGAGCGTGAGTTGAAGGTCGCCGAGGGTGCTCGGCTCAGCGGGCGTCGTCCGGGAGGAGCCGGGCGAGGGTGCGGACCGCCCGGTACTGGAGCGTCTTGATGGCGCCCTCGTTCTTGCCCATCACCCGGGCGGTCTCGGCGACGGACAGACCCTGCAGGAAGCGGAGCGTGACGCACTCCTGCTGCTGGGGGTTGAGACGGCGTACGGCGTCCAGCAGGGCGGCGTTGGAGAGGGACTCGAGGACGGAGTCCTCCGGGGAGCGCTCGACCTCGTTGGCGTCGAGCATCTCGCCGGTGGTGACCTCCAGGCGGAAGCGGCTGGACTTGAAGTGGTCGGCGACGAGGTTGCGGGCGATGGTGACGAGCCAGGCGCCGAAGTCGCGGCCCTGCCAGGTGAACGTGCCGATTCTGCGCAGGGCCCGCAGAAAGGTCTCGCTCGTGAGGTCCTCGGCGGTCGCCTTGCCTCCGACGCGGTAGTAGATGTACCGGTACACGGTGTCGCTGTACTGGTCGTAGAGCCGTCCGAAGGCGTCGGCCTCGCCGGCCTGGGCGCGCTCGACGAGGTCCATCATCCGGGCGCTGTCGCTGTCCGCGGCGGGCCGGCGTGCGGTGGTCGCGCCCGAGGAGCGCCCGCGTCTGCCGACCGCGGCGCTGCCGTCGGCGAGGGCGTAGCAGGGGCCGACGGGGGCGGTGGCGAATGCGGGGACGGCGTACGCGGTGGGGACGAAGCCGCGCAACATGTCTCGGGCCGTGGCGACCGTCGCGCGCAGCGTAGCCAGGCCCGAGGCGTCAACCCCGACGTGTGGGTACACGGGACTCCCAGAGGCAGAGCTTCCATCACGTGCAGTGCGGAACCTTTCACCCGTCGTAGCGACGGAGAGGTGCCGGTTTGCGTCTGAGGAGAATAACGCTTCGTATAGGCGCTGCTACACCGAGTTGCTCAAATCATCGATTACGTCGCTTCCGTAACCGATTGACGTCCTGTCAGCTGCCGGAGAGTGACCGATTGTTGACCGGATCGCTTCGAATTCCGGTTTCATACGGGGCGAGTTGTGGCCGTGTGCAGCCAACGGGGCTGGACAGGCGGGTTGCGGTCCTGGGCGGGTGGATTGGCCGGGTTTGCGGGTGGGTCGGGGTTCGCGGACGTTCGTGATCAGGACGTTCGGGCCGGGGATGGGTGTTGACCGGTCACCGGCCGAGGTCCAGCTCCGCCCACACCGTCTTGCACGGTACGGGGCCTTCTCGCACGCCCCAGCGGTCGGCCAGTTCTTCGACCAGGAGGAGGCCGTAGCCGGATTCGGCGGGGTCTGCCTCGGCGGTCATGCGCGTTCGCTCGGGCAGTCGTTCGCCCCGGGCGTCGGTCACCTCGATGCGGAGGGTGGCGGGCGCCGGGACGGTGAGCGTGAGGCGGAAGCTGCGACCGGCGACGCGGCCGTGCACAGCGGCGTTCGCGGCGAGTTCGGCGACGATCAGCCGGGCGGGGTCCAACGGCACGTCCCAGGCGGTCAGTTGCTCGGTGGCGAGCAGGCGGGCGAGGCGGGCGCCACGGTGGGTGGCGGAGAGGGGCACGGAGAACTCGCGGAGCGGGGGGCGCGAGGCGCTGCGTTCTTGGGTTTCCTGATTCACATCACTCAGCGTGTTCACGTGTGCGTACGCTGTGAAGAGGGGTGACCCGGGCGACGGACGGGTGCCCGTGCGGTGTCCGGGCGCTGTCCGGGTTGCCCGGGGTGACCTGGCGCCGGCGCCCGGGGTTGGTCCGAGGACGTGTGCAGGGCGGAGGGTGACGAGCGTGAGCGGGTGGGAAGCGGGGCTGGACGACGATGAGGCCGGGGCCGTGATGCGCACGGTCGTACGGCAGCTGAAGCTGTGGCGGGAAGCGGCCGGCCTCACCCAGGCGGAGTTCGGGGCGGCGATCGGGTACGGGGAGGAGACGGTCTCCTGCGTGGAGCGGGGGCGGCGGATTCCTCGGCCGGAGTATTTGGACGCGGCCGATGAGGTGTGCGGCGCGGATGGCAAGATCGCGGCGCTCAAGAGGGATGTGGCCGAGGTCCGGTACCCGAAGAAGGTGCGGGACGTGAAGCGCCTGGAGGCGGAAGCCGTCGAGATCTGCTCCTACAACAACTCCGTCATCGACGGGCTGTTGCAGACCGAGGCATACGCGCGGGCCGTATTCGGCTCCCGACGGCCGCAGTTCACGGAGGAGGAGCTGGAGCAGCGGGTAGCCGCTCGCCTGGATCGACAGGAGATCTTCTGCGCCCCGACAGCTCGCCCGCTCTTCAGCTTCGTACTGTGCGAAGCGACGCTGCGCCGCCTGATCGGGGGCAAGATGGTGATGCGCAACCAGCTCGAACGGCTGTTGGAAGTAGCCCGGATGCGGAACGTCGACCTACAGGTGTTGCCTCTCAGCCGGGAGGAGAACTCGGGCCTCGGCGGCCCTTTCCGACTGCTCAAGCTCAAGGACGGAGCGGCCGTGGGCCTGAACGAAGTCCAGCTCACCAACCGGGTGATCACCGACCCGAAGGAGACCACGGTCCTCGATATGCGCCATGGGATCATCCGGGCGCAGGCTCTCGCACCACGGGAGTCGCTGGCCTTCATCGAGAAAGTGCTGGGAGAGTCATGACCCTCAAGTCCTCTGACGGAGCCGATAGCAAGCTGGAGTGGATAAAGAGCAGCTACAGCTCGGACGATGGTCCGTCCTGCGTCGAGGTGGCCAGCACTCCGGCAACCATCCTCGTGCGCGATTCCAAGAACCCGACGGGCCCCCGCCTCGCCCTCACCCCCACCACATGGGCGGCCTTCCTGCCGTACGCCGCCGGTAACTGACGGAGCGAATGTAGGCACAGGCGCAGCAACAAGGAGGGGCCGTCGGTTGTCGACGGCCCCTCCCGTGTCACCCCGTCACGCTCACGTCGTAGACCGGCGTCTGCGGGCTCCCGGGCGGCGTTCGCTCGGCCGGGTCACCGGGTCGCCCGCCTCCAGTGCCGCCGTGCGGCGGCGGGTGCCGAAGTCGGCCAGGGCCTCGGCCAGCTTGTGGACCGAGGGTTCCGGGGCCATGACGTCGACGCGCAGGCCGTGTTCCTCGGCCGTCTTCGCCGTGGCCGGGCCGATGCAGGCGATCACCGTCACGTTGTGCGGCTTGCCCGCGATGCCGACCAGGTTCCGGACCGTCGAGGAGGACGTGAACAGGACCGCGTCGAAGCCGCCGCCCTTGATCGCCTCGCGGGTCTCCGCCGGGGGCGGCGAGGCGCGGACCGTGCGGTAGGCCGTGACGTCGTCGACCTCCCAGCCCAGCTCGATCAGACCGGCCACCAGGGTCTCGGTGGCGATGTCGGCGCGGGGCAGGAAGACGCGGTCGATCGGGTCGAAGACCGGGTCGTAAGGAGGCCAGTCCTCCAGGAGACCGGCGGCCGACTGCTCGCCGCTGGGGACCAGGTCCGGCTTCACGCCGAAGGCGATCAGTGCGGCCGCCGTCTGCTCGCCCACCGCCGCCACCTTGATGCCGGCGAAGGCGCGTGCGTCGAGGCCGTACTCCTCGAACTTCTCCCTGACCGCCTTCACCGCGTTGACCGACGTGAACGCGATCCACTCGTAGCGGCCGGTCACCAGGCCCTTGACGGCGCGTTCCATCTGCTGGGGCGTGCGCGGGGGCTCGACGGCGATCGTCGGGACCTCGTGCGGCACGGCACCGTAGGACCGCAGCTGGTCGGAGAGCGACGCCGCCTGCTCCTTCGTGCGCGGCACGAGCACCTTCCAGCCGAACAGCGGCTTGGACTCGAACCACGCGAGCTGCTCGCGCTGGGCGGCGGAGGAACGCTCACCGACCACGGCTATCACCGGGCGGCCGCCCTCCGGGGAGGGCAGCACCTTCGCCTGCTTCAGCGTCTGCGCGATCGTGCCGAGCGTCGCCGTCCAGGTGCGCTGCCGGGTCGTCGTACCGGCGACCGTCACCGTCATGGGGGTGTCGGGCTTGCGACCGGCGGACACCAGTTCGCCCGCGGCCGCGGCCACGGAGTCCAGCGTGGCGGACACGACCACCGTGCCGTCCGACGCCCCGACCTCCGTCCAGCAGCGGTCCGAGGCCGTGCGCGCGTCCACGAAACGGACGTCCGCGCCCTGCGCGTCGCGCAGCGGCACACCGGCGTACGCGGGCACACCGACGGCGGTCGCGATACCGGGGACCACCTCGAAGGGCACCCCGGCCGCGGCGCACGCCAGCATCTCCTCGGCGGCGTACGCGTCCAGGCCGACGTCGCCGGACACCGCACGCACGACCCGCTTGCCGCCCCGCGCGGCCTCCATGACAAGATGTGCGGCATCCCGCACAGCGGGGACGCCGGCGGTTGTTGACGCGCCGTCAACAACCGTCAGCTGAGGCGTGCCTGTGCCCGGAACGGAAGCCGCGGAGGAGTCCGCCGCGTCCGTGTCGGTGTGCACCTCGGCGACGCCCTGCCTGGCATGTCGGCGTACGACGTCGAGCACCTCGTGCTCGGCGACGAGAACGTCCGCGTTCGCCAGCGCCTCCACGGCGCGCAGAGTCAGCAGTCCCGGATCCCCGGGTCCGGCACCGAGGAAGGTGACGTGCCCGTGTTCCGGAGGGGCGGGAAGGGTGGTGGGGCTCAATGTGCTCGCTCCCCCATCAGACCGGCCGCGCCCTGCGCGAGCATCTCGGTGGCGAGTTCGCGACCGAGTGCCGTCGCCGCCTCCTGCGTCTCGGGCACGGGACCGGTGGTGGACAGCTGCACCAGCGTGGCACCGTCGGTCGTGCCGACGACGCCCCGCAGGCGCATTTCCTTGACAATCTGCCCGTCGGCCAGAAGGTCGGCCAACGCACCCACAGGTGCGCTGCAACCGGCCTCCAGGGCGGCGAGCAGTGACCGCTCGGCCGTCACGGCGGCCCGCGTGAACGGGTCGTCGAGCTCGGCGAGCGCGGCGATGAGTTCCGCGTTGTCCGCGGCGCATTCGATCGCCAGTGCCCCCTGGCCGGGAGCGGGCAGAACCGTGTCGACCGACAGGAAGTCGGTCACCTCGTCGATCCGGCCGATCCGGTTCAGTCCGGCGGCGGCCAGGACGACCGCGTCCAGCTCCCCCTTGTGGACGTATCCGATCCGGGTGTCGACGTTCCCGCGGATCGGCACGGTCTCGATGTCCATGCCGTGGCTGCGGGCGTACGCGTTGAGCTGGGCCATGCGGCGCGGCGAACCGGTGCCGATGCGCGCCCCGCGCGGCAGGTCGGTCAGCTTCAGGGCGTCCCGGGCGACGATCACGTCCCGCGGGTCCTCGCGCACCGGGATCGCCGCCAGCGCCAGCTCCTCGGGCTGCGCGGTGGGCAGGTCCTTCAGCGAGTGCACCGCGAAGTCGACCTCGCCGCGCAGCAGCGCCTCCCGCAGGGCGGCGACGAACACGCCGGTGCCGCCGATCTGCGCGAGGTGCTCGCGGGAGACATCGCCGTACGTGGTGATCTCGACGAGCTCCACGGGCCGCCCGGTGACCTGGCCGACCGCCTCCGCCACCTGCCCGGACTGGGCCATGGCGAGCTTGCTGCGCCTGGTCCCCAGCCGTAGTGCCTTGTCCGTCATGCCGGCCCTCGGTCCTTCTCGGTGGTGCTGTCCTCGGCCCGGGAGACGGAGGCGACCGTCTCGGGGTCGAGGTCGAACAGGGTGCGCAGCGCGTCCGCGTACCCGGCGCCGCCGGGTTCGGCGGCCAGTTGCTTGACCCGTACGGTCGGCGCGTGGAGCAGTTTGTCGACCACGCGCCGCACGGTCTGGGTGATCTCCGCGCGGTGTTTGTCGTCGAGGCCGGGCAGCCGCCCCTCCAGCCGGGCGATCTCGCCGGCCACCACATCGGCGGCCATGGTGCGCAGGGCGACCACGGTCGGCGTGATGTGCGCGGCCCGCTGAGCCGCCCCGAAGGCGGCGACCTCGTCGGAGACGATACGCCGGACCTGGTCCACATCGGCAGCCATCGGAGCGTCCGCGGAGGCCTCCGCGAGCGACTCGATGTCCACCAGCCGCACCCCGGTGAGCCGGTGCACGGCCGCGTCGATGTCCCGCGGCATGGCGAGGTCCAGCAGGAACAGCACCGGCTCCGGGCGCGGCGGCTCGGCCACCGGCTCGGGGCGGCGCCGCTCGGGGATCCGGCCGACGCGCGTCGCGGTCGCGGCC
>NZ_JAOCQE010000157.1 GCF_025290915.1 Streptomyces sp. 15-116A
AGCCGGGCGGGCGGCGCGAAGAGCTCCCCCTGCGCCAGCTGGGCACCGGCCGCCAGCACCGTCGCGCACTGCCCCTCCGTCTCCACGCCCTCGACGGACAGCAGCGCCCCCAGCTGATCGCACAGCGTACGCATCGCCCGCACCGCGGCCGGCCGGGACAGCAACGACGCGTCCAGCTTGACCAGGTCGGGAGCGAGATCGACGAGCAGCCGCAGCGGCAGATCGCCGTCTCCGACACCGTCGGCGCAGATCCTGAAGCCCTGCCCGCGCAGCGCCGCCACCGCGTCCAGCAGCGCCTGTCGCGGCACATGCGTGTAGGGCGTGCCGATGTCGATCGTCACCTCCCACGGCAGGCGACCCGCCTCGCGCACCGCGTCATGCAGCGAGGGAAGCCCGCCGAGATCGGCCAGGGTGCCGGCGAACACGTTGACGTACAGCGGGAGCAGCGTCTCCTTGCGCACCGCCGCCCGGACCGCCGACACCGCCAGCCGCACGTCCAGTTCGGGTTGGCGGCGCGCCTCGGCCAGGACGTCGCCGCTCTCCGGACGGGCGAGTATCTCCAGACCGGCCACCCCACCGGTCGTCAGATTGATCACCGGTTGGAAGGCGAAGCGGAGATTGTCCGTCCAGGAGCGCACGGGAGCATGATGGCGCCGCCCGGGGCCGCCCGAGCCCAGTTCATGCGACGTTCACGCAGGATTCCCGAGCGATCACACAGCGTACGAACGGGGTGCCCGCGGGGCACGGCGATCATCCTCATCGCACGGCGATCACCGCCGATCCATGGCCGAACAGCCCCTGGTTGGCGCTGATCCCCACCCGGGCCCCGGCGACCTGCCGCGCACCGGCCGTGCCTCTCAACTGCCAGGTCAGTTCGCACACCTGGGCGATCGCCTGGGCCGGCACCGCCTCGCCGAACGACGCCAGACCGCCGCTGACGTTCACGGGTATGCGCCCGCCATGAGCCGTCGCGCCGTCCCGCAGCAGCTTGACCGCCTCGCCCTCCCCGCACAGCCCCAGGTCCTCGTACCACTGCAACTCCAGTGCCGTGGACAGGTCGTACACCTCGGCCAGCGACAGATCCTCCGGTCCGACTCCCGCCTCCTCGTAGGCGGCCCGCGCGATCGACTCCCGGAAGGTGCCTGCGGCAGGCTCCACCGCCGCCGCGGAGTCCGTGGCGATGTCCGGCAGGTCCAGCACCGTGGTGGGATAGCGCGGTGTCACCGTGGACACCGCCCGGATCCGCACCGGGTCCGCCGCGGAGTGCCGCCGCGCGAACTCCATGCCGGCCAGCACCAGCGCCGCCCCGCCATCCGAGGTCGCGCAGATGTCCAGCAGCCGCAGCGGGTCGGCGACCACCGGCGAGGCGGCGACCTCCCGCGCGGTGACGCGCTTGCGGTAGCGCGCGTACGGGTTCAGCGCGCCCATCGCCGCGTTCTTCACTTTGACCTGGGCGAAGTCCTCGAGCGTGTCGCCGTGGACGGCCATGCGCCGCCGCGCGTACAGCCCGAAATAGGCTGGGTTCGTGGCCCCGAGAATCCGGAAGCGCAACCAGTCGGGATCATCGGGCCGCTCACCGCCGGCCGGCCGGAAGAACCCCTTCGGAGCCGCGTCGGCGCCGACCACGAGCACCACCTCGGCGAGGCCCGCGAGGATCTGCGCCCGAGCGGTGGCGATCGCCTGCGCCCCGGACGCGCATGCCGCGTACACGCTCGTGACCCGGGCGCCCTGCCAGCCCAGAGCTCTGGCGAACGTCGCCCCGGCGACGTACCCCGGGTAGCCGCCACGCACCGTGTCCGCGCCGACGATCGCCCCGACGTCCCGCCAGTCGAGCGCCGCGTCGGCCAGCGCGGCGCGGGCCGCCGCCACGCCGTACTCCACGAACGGCCGCTGCTGTTTGCCCCATGGATGCAGCCCGGCGCCGAGCACCGCCACCTCTCCCGTCATGCCGTCACCCCCGTCGGCTTCCAGTTCCAGGTCGTCCAGGTCGTCTCCGCGTCCTCATGCAGGACGCCGGGCACGGCCTCGACCTCCATGCCCACCGTCAGATCGGCGACGGTGATCCCGGGAGCCGCCTGTCCCAGCACCACCATCCGCTCGGCCTCCAGCTCCACCGCGATCAACGCGCACGGCTCCCACGGAAGTTCCCGATCGGTCACATACGGTGACGGAGGGCGGTACCGGCAGTCCGTGTACGACCAGATCCGCCCCCGGCGCGACAAGGGAACCTCCGCCATGTCGCCACCCGCGCAGTGCGGATTCCGGCACGGGCCGTCCACGCGAGGAAAGAAGAACGAACCGCAGGCGGAACAACGGGTGCCGAGCAGCCGGAAACCCTGTTCACCGTCGCTGAACCACCCCTCGACCACCGGCCGACGGACTCCTGTCATCGTCCCTCCCGGAGACCAGACCTGACGATGCGTCAGAAGTGTGGCACGTGCGACCCGACAAGGGCAGGGTCCTTTCCCGGCCGGACCCGACCCTGATAGATGCAGGAGACATGACACGACGACTCTCCTCCGCGCTACGCGGACTGGTCACCGCTCTCGCCGCCCTGCTGGCCACGACGGCAGCCACCGCTCCGGCCCAGGCGCACACCGAGCCCAAGGCGCCGGAGGACTTCGTGGCGCTCAGCAGCATCGACCCCACGATCCTCCAGGAGATGCGCTACTTCACCCGCCACAACTTCGTCGGCGAGCGCATCGACGGCTACCGGCAGCCCCTGTGCATCCTCACTCGCCCCGCCGCCCAGGCTCTCCACAAGGCGCAGCGGCAGCTGCTGCGCCAGGGCTACTCCCTGAAGGTGTACGACTGCTATCGCCCCCAGCGCGCGGTGGACCACTTCGTACGCTGGGCCGAGGATCTCCAGGACCAGTCCATGAAGGCCGAGTTCTACCCGGACATCGACAAGACACGGCTGTTCGCCGACGGGTACATCGCGGAGAAGTCCGGCCACAGCCGCGGCTCCACCGTGGACCTCACCCTCGTGAAACTCCCCGCGCGGCCGACCCGCCCGTACCACCCCGGGGAACCGCTCACCCCCTGCTTCGCCCCCAAGGACGAGCGCTTCCCGGACAACTCCGTCGACATGGGCACCGGCTACGACTGCTTCGACACCCTCAGCCACACGCTCGACCCCCGCATCCAGGGCGAACAGCGCGCCAACCGGCTGCTGCTGAAGAGCACCCTGGAGAACCTCGGGTTCGTCAACCTCGCCGAGGAGTGGTGGCACTACACCTTCAAGCCGGAGGCCCACCCGGACACCTACTTCGACTTCCCGGTCTCCCGCAGATCGCTCACCGGTCACCACTGAGCCACCGGCCACCACTGAGCGGCCTGACTGAGCCGCCTGTCGGAGACGTCCGTTGCGTGATCGGATACAGTCCGCCGCGTGTCCGAATCCCGAACCTCCGTCCCCCATTCCGCGCCGGGCTCCCACTGCTCGAGCTGCGGCACGCCCTACGGAGAGGGCGTCTCCGGCTGGCCCCGCACCTGCCCCGCGTGCGGCACCGTCGCCTACCGCAACCCGCTGCCCGTCGCGGTGGCCCTGCAGCCCGTGTACGACACGCAGGGCACCGCCCTGGTCGTCATCACCCGGACCGTCGCTCCCGCACGCGGAGGCATGGCGCTGCCCGGCGGCTACATCGACGACCGCGAGGACTGGCGCCAGGGCGTCGTCCGGGAACTCAAGGAGGAGACGGGCATCGACGCGGCGGCCCGCGACGTCCGCCTGGTCGACGCCATGAGCTCGCCCGACGGCCACCTGCTCCTGTTCGGGCTCCTGCCGGAACGCCCGGCGGAGTCCCTCCCGCCGTCCGCCGCGACGGCCGAGACGGAGGGCTGGCACCTCCTGCGCCGCCCGCAGGAACTCGCCTTCCCGCTCCACACACTGGCCGTACGAGCCTGGTTCGAGGGCCGCTACATCTGACGCCCGCGGCAGCTGCCCGCAGCCTTGGCAGCAGCTGCCCGCCGGCCTCGGCGGCCGCTGCACGGAGCTGCGCGGCCGCGGACGGGGCGGCTCGCCTCAGCCCGGCCCGAGTCCGCGGACACGCACCGGGTGGGACGGCTCGCCGGCACCGTCGTCGCTCTCCCGCTCCACCACGAGCCGCGGGCCCGCCCACCGGACGGTGTACCGCTCGATCTCCGGCTCCGCCCACCCCTCGCCCGCGTCCGGCACGACGAGACCGCCCCCGGTCCGCCCCCGCGCGGGCGCCCACACCTCCAGCTCGAGCCCGCCGTCCTCCCCGCGCACGGGAAGCACGGCACCCGCGCGTGCGAACACCGGAATCCGCTCCAAGGGGGCATCCACCAGCACCTGCGCCGGTCCGTCGTAGGCCTGCCCCGTCACCGTGTCGTACCACCGCCCCCGCGGCAGCTGCACCGCGCGCCGGTCCGCCCCCGGATCCAGCACCGGCGCCACCAGCAGACAGTCGCCGAGCAGAAACGCGTCCTCGCACTCACGCAGCGCGCGCTCCTCGGGCGCCGACCACCACAGCGGCCGTACATAGGGCGCACCTGTGCGCCGGGCCAGATGCGCCAGCGTCATGAAGTACGGCAGCAGACGCCGCCGTTCGACGAGCGCCACGCGCGCGTGCTCCAGCACCTGAGGACCAAGCTCCCAGAGCTCCCTCCGCCCCGCCTGCGGGCTCGCACGCGTGCGGAACAGCGGCAGGTAGGCGCCCAGTTGCAGCCACCGCAGAAACAGCTCCGGGGACGGATCCCCGTCGAAGCCGCCGACATCCGGCCCCGAGTAGGGAACCCCGCACAGGCCCAGTCCCATGACCAGCGCCAGCGACGCCCGCAACCCCGGCCAGCCCGTCGCCACCTCGCCCGACCAGGCCCCGCCGTAGCGCTGCATACCGGCCCACCCGGAACGCGAGAAGGCGAACGGCCGCTCCTCGGGCGCAAGCCTCCGCAGACCCTCGTACGCCGCCTGCGACATGCACAGCCCGTACACGTTGTGCGCCTCACGATGATCCCCGCCCCGGCCCTCCAGAGCGTGCCGGGCCGAGCGGGGCAGCGTCGGCTCCCCGAAGGCCGAGAACGACGTCGGCTCGTTCCTGTCGTGCCAGAAACCCGCGAACCCCTGCGCCAGCCGCTCCGCGTACAGGCCGCCCCACCACTCCCGCACGCGCGCGTGCGTGAAGTCGGGGAAGACCGCCTCCCCGGGCCACGAGACCCCTTGCACGATCTCACCCGAGGCGTCCCGGACGAACGCGTCCTCGGCCGTCCCGGCGTCGAACACGGCGTTCCCGGGCACGGCACGCACCGCGGGATCGACGACCGACACCAGCCGGACCCCCTCCCGGCGCAGCTCGTCGGCGAGCTCCGGAAGCTTGGGGAACCGCTCCTGGTCGGCGCTGAACACCTGATGGGCGTCACAGTGGTCGAGGTCGAGATGGACCGCGTCGAGCGGCAGGCCGTGCTCCTGACAGCCGGCGACGAGCCGCCGGACCTCCTCCTCGCCGCCGGAGCCGCACCGCGCGTGATGATGGCCCAGCGCCCACGCGGGCGGCAGCGCGGGCGCACCGGTGAGCGAGGCCCAGGCGAACAGCACACGCCCGGGGGTGCCCTGCATCACCCAGCACCGCAGAGGCCCGCCGTCCATGCGCAGCTCGCTCGACCCCGCCCGGTCGTGTCCGGAGCCCGCCCCCTCCTCGCCCTCCCGCAGCGTCACCCTGCCGTCCCACGGGTTGTCGTGGAACACCAGATGCGTGCCCGCGTCGGCCACCACCAACTGCACCGGCATCGTGAGATACAGCGGATCGTCTCCGGGCCCGAAGGCCCGCCGGGAGCCGGTGTTCCACAGGCGGTAGGTGCCGTCCCGCAGCCGGGGCCCCGACGCACGGCCGCCCAGTCCGAAGAAGCGGGCGTCCGCCGCCACCTCCGACCGCTGCATCCAGCGCGCCGGACCTCCGCCGACCGGCTCCCACCAGCGCGGGGGGAGATCACGCCGCAGGGTCACGCCGCCGGGCGTGCGGACCTCCACGGCGCCGTGCCGGGACACCACGACCGTCACCCGCTCCGCCACCACACGCCAGCCGCCCTCCTTGTCCGGCTCCAGCACCGCCCTCGGATCCGCGTCCGGACAGCGTCCGGCCAGCGCGTACGACGGCTCGGGGCCCGCCCCGTCCCAGCCCCAGAAGACAGCCCCGTTGACGGTGACCAGTATCCGCAGCTCCGTGCGGCTGAACCGGAGGATGCCGCCGCCGGGCCCCGGCGTCACCTCCCGCACCACACCGGGCACCCGCGCCCGCTCCACCCCTCGCGGCGGCAGCCCGGTGGCATCGGCCCGCCGTCTGCGCCACGCTGCTCGTACGGTACGCAACCCCTGAGCCGCCCCCACCGAACCGACCGCTTTCATCGAACGCACCAGGTCACGACCGTCCATAATGCTCACCCTGCCACTGACCCCGCCCGGCGGACGTGGCGTTCAACTGCCGTTCACCCGTGATGGGACCACATCTTCACGACACGGACTATGTGGGGCGCACCCTGGTGCAGAAGTCGATCACATGGCATCGTCCCTGTCAGCCGCGTCACGCGCACACCCCAGCCCGTGCGCGGAGGACGCACACGACGCGCACAGTCCGGGAGCCGCACCATGTCGACCGTGAACCCCCAGCCGCTCTGGCAGCCCGATCCCGAACGTATCGCCCAGGCACAGGTCACGAAGTTCCAGGCCTGGGCCGCCGAGCACCACGGTGCCCCCGCCGAAGGAGGCTACGCGGCGCTGCACCGCTGGTCGGTGGACGAGCTGGAGACGTTCTGGAAAGCGGTCACCGAGTGGTTCGACGTGCGCTTCTCGTCCCCCTACGTGCGCGTGCTGGGCGACCGCACGATGCCGGGCGCCGAGTGGTTCCCCGGCGCGACACTCAACTACGCCGAGCACGCCCTCCGCGCCGGCGCCGCCCGCGCGGACGAACCGGCGCTCCTGTACGTCGACGAGACCCATGAGCCACGCCCCGTCACCTGGGCCGAGCTGCGCCGCCAGGTCGGCTCCCTGGCGGCCGAGCTGCGCGCCCTCGGCGTACGCCCCGGAGACCGCGTCAGCGGCTACCTCCCGAACATTCCGCAGGCCGTGGTCGCCCTGCTCGCGACGGCTGCGGTGGGCGGCGTGTGGACCTCCTGCGCCCCCGACTTCGGCGCCCGCAGCGTCCTCGACCGCTTCCAGCAGGTCGAACCCGTCGTGCTGTTCACCGTCGACGGATACCGCTACGGCGGCAAGGAACACGACCGCCGCGAGATCGTGGCCGAACTGCGCCGCGAACTGCCCACCCTGCGTGCCGTCGTCCACATCCCGCTGCTCGGCACCGACGCCCCCGACGGCGCCCTGGACTGGTCGGCACTCACCGCCGCGGACACCGAGCCGGCCTTCGAGCAGGTGCCGTTCGACCACCCGCTGTGGGTGCTCTACTCGTCCGGCACCACCGGACTGCCCAAGGCCATCGTCCAGTCTCAGGGCGGCATCCTGGTCGAGCACCTCAAGCAGCTCGGCCTGCACTGCGACCTCGGCCCGGACGACCGTTTCTTCTGGTACACCTCGACCGGCTGGATGATGTGGAACTTCCTCGTCTCCGGCCTCCTCACCGGCACGACGATCGTCCTGTACGACGGCAGCCCCGGCTACCCCGACACGGGTGCCCAGTGGCGGATCGCCGAACGCACCGGCGCCACGCTCTACGGCACCTCCGCCGCCTACGTCATGGCCTGCCGCAAGGCCGGAGTGCACCCTGGCCGGGACTTCGACCTGTCCGCCGTGCAGTGCGTGGCCACCACCGGCTCTCCCCTGCCGCCCGACGGCTTCCGCTGGCTCCACGACGAGGTCCGCGACGACCTGTGGATCGCCTCCGTCAGCGGCGGCACCGACGTGTGCTCCTGCTTCGCGGGCGCCGTCCCGACCCTCCCGGTCCACGTCGGCGAACTCCAGGCCGCCTGCCTGGGCACCGACCTGCAGTCCTGGGACCCCAGCGGCAAGCCCCTCACCGACGAGGTCGGCGAACTGGTGGTCACCAACCCCATGCCGTCCATGCCGATCCACTTCTGGAACGACCCCGACGGCAGCCGCTATCACAGCAGCTACTTCGACACCTATCCCGGCGTCTGGCGGCACGGCGACTGGATCACCATCACCTCCCGGGGCTCGGTCGTCATCCACGGCCGCTCCGACTCGACGCTCAACCGCCAGGGCGTCCGGATGGGGTCGGCCGACATCTACGAGGTCGTCGAGCGGCTCCCCGAGATCAAGGAGTCCCTCGTCATCGGCATCGAGCAGCCCGACGGCGGCTACTGGATGCCCCTCTTCGTCCACCTGTCACCGGGCGTCACGCTCGACGAGGCCCTCCTGAACCGCATCAAGGGGGCCATCCGCGAGCAGCTCTCACCGCGCCACGTTCCCGACGAGATCATCGAAGTGCCGGGCGTCCCGCACACGCTCACCGGCAAGCGCATCGAGGTCCCCGTCAAGCGCCTCCTCCAGGGCACACCCTTGGAGAAGGCCGTCAACCCCGGCTCCATCGACAATCTGGAGCTGCTCTCCTTCTACGAGGATCTGGCCCGCAAACGCGGCTGACGTCCCCGGATCGGGTGACCAGCCGCCACAGCGGCGTCAGCCCCCGTAGGTGGCCTCGGACTCGCCGAGCACGGCGGTGAAGTCCGAGGCCAGCCGCGCTGCGTCGGCCGGTTCCAGACCGGCGGTGGTGATGCGTACACCTGGTGCGGAAGTCAACCGGAACCGGGCCCCGGCGGCCACCCACCACCCATACGAACGCAGCCCGTTCACCACCGCCGACTCGTCCCGGACCGGCACCCACACGTTCATCCCGCTCGCCCCGTGCGCCTCGACACCCCGCTCACCGAGCTCCCGGAGCAACGCCTTACGGCGCACGGCATACGTCTCCCCGGCACGCGCCACCAACGCGCGCGTACCGCCGTCGGTGAGCAACTGGTGCACGGTCTCCTGGAGCAGATGACTGACCCAGCCCGAAGTCAGCAGCATCCGCCCGTCGTGCCGGGCCAGCGTCGTGGCGTCACACGCGGCCGCCGCCCAGCGCAGATCCGCGCCCAGGAACTTGCTCACGGTCCGCACATGCACCCACCGCGCCAGCCCGCCGGCGGCCAGCGTGCGCAGCGGCGCCTCGGCGACGGCGGAGGCGTGATCGTTCTCGACCACCAGCACGTCCGGAGAAGCCCGGAGCAGGTCGACGAGCTGGTCCCGCCGCGCCGCCGAGAAGCAGCCGCCGAACGGATTCTGCGCCCGCGGACTGCACACCACGGCCCGCACTCCGGCCCGCAACGCCTTGTCGAGCCCGTCGGGGCGCATGCCCTCGTCGTCCACGGCCACGGGAACGGCCCGCAGGCCCAACGCCGTCAGCAGATCCAGCAGATGGTGGTAGCCGGGGTCCTCCATGGCCACCGCGTCCCCGGGCCGCAGTTCCACGGACAGCAGCCGCCCGATCAGATCCAGCGCGCCGTGCGCGAACGTCACCTGCTCCACGGGGACACCCTCGGCCCCCATCCACTCCCGGACAGCCTCCTCGAGAGCCGCCAACCTCGGCGTCGAGCGGTGTGAGCGGACCGCCCGAGACTGCCCCGACACCGGCGGAAGCCCAGGCAGCAGACCCGGATCGGGGTGCCCGCCGGCCAGATCGCGCAGCCCTTGCGGCACCTTCGGCGGTCTGCGCGACGCCACGGCCGGAGCGGGTGCCACCACCGTTCCGCCGCGCCCGCGCGTGACCACGATCCCGCGCTGGCGCAGCTCCTTGTACGCCGTCGCCACCGTCCCCGGACTGACACCGAGCTCATCCGCCAGCCGCCGTACCGGAGGCAGCGTGGCGCCAGGCGCCAAAGCCCCCTCGGCCACGCCTCGTTCGACTGAAGAGGCAATTCCCTTGGCCGTGTCACCTGAGATCCCATATTGTGTTGCCACGTTGGTCATTATGTATCAATACATAAATCCCGGCAAGGGGGAGCGATGTATCCGGTGCGCCGCGCGATGACATGGTCGAAACACGTCCCCGGAGGACCCGACGGCCGCCGCATGGTCGCCATCGCCCTCGTCGACCGCATCGGCAGCGGTCTGTGGGCCTCCGTCTCCGTCCTCTACTTCACCTACGCCTCCCACCTCACCCTCGCCCAGGTCGGCACCCTGGTGGCCGCCGCCGCGGCCGTCGGCATCGCCGGCGCACCCCTCGCCGGACGCCTCGCCGACCGGCTGCCCCTCACCCGCCTGCTGACCGCGGTTCAGATCCTCCGCGCGGCGGCCTCCCTGGCCCTCCTCACCACCGACCACTACGCCCTGCTGCTCGTCTACTGCTCCGCGGGCAGCCTCGGCGACCGCGGCGGCAGTGTCCTGACCAAGCTCTACGCCGCTCGCATCGCCGGCCCCGACCGCGTGCGCTACCAGGCAGTGCAGCGCACTGTCGCCAACGCCGGCTGGGCCCTGGGCGGACTCGCCGCCGCGGCCGCTCTCGCCCTCGGTGACACCGCCGCCTACCAGTGGCTCCTCGCCGCCGACGGTCTCTCCTTCCTCCTCTGCGCCCTGCTCACCCTGCGCTGCGGCGAACCCCCGTCCCCGTCCCGCACCGTCGCCACCTCCAAGAACACGACCCACGGCACCCGCCCGGCCTCCCCGTGGCGCGACCGCACCTACCTCGCCTACGTCGCCACCGAGACCGTCCTGTTCCTGGACGACGCGGTCTTCAAAGTCGGCCTGCCCCTATGGCTCGTCCACGCCACAGACGCACCGCACGGCCTCGCGCCCCTGCTGATGGTGCTCAACAACGTCATGGTCGTGGCCCTCCAGGTTCCCCTGGCCCGATTCGGCGCCACCACAGCCTCAGCCCGCGCACTTCTCATACCGCTCTCGGCCCTGTTCGCCGCCGGCGGCCTCACCCTGGCCCTCTCCGCCACGGACGGCACCGTCACCGCCACCCTCTTCCTCGTCGCCTCGGCCACCGCCTTCACCCTCGCCGAGATCCTCCACGCCACCGTCTCCTGGGAACTCTCCGTAGCCCTCGCCCCGGAGACCGCACAGGGCAGCTACCTCGGAGTGCACGGCCTCGCCCAGGCCGCCCAGCGCAGCATCGGACCGCTCGCCGTCACCGCCGCCATCGCCACCGGCCCCCTCGGCTGGACCGTCTTCGGCTCCGTCATCGCCGTGACCTGCGTCTTCCAGCACCGCCTCGTCCGCGACCGCCTTACCCGGACGCCGTTGTCAGTGCCGCCGGTTACTGTGAGTGAGCATTGATCGACTGTGCATTGGGGGAAACATGACGCACACCGACCACCGGACCCTGCGACGCGTGCTGCACCGCGAAATCGCCGGCACCATCGGCCTGCTGACCGACGAGCACGACTTCCGCGCCATGCGGCGCTACCGCAGCTTCACCTTCCACGACCACACCACCTACCTCAAACACGTCGAAGCGGTCCTCAGGACCCGCGCCCGCCAAGGCAGCCACACCACCGTGGCCCTCTTCGACCCCGAGGAATACGCCGACTACTGCACGCGGACAGGGATCGACCCCGACAGCCAGGCCAGCCGCACACGCTTCACCGCCCAACTCGCCACCAGCGGCCCTACCGTCTCCTACGACGGCCGGCCGCTCGCCGACCTGCTGCCGACCCTCGTCGACGAGGCCATCCGCCAGGCGACCTGGGAGTACGCGACCACTCTCCTCGCCCGCCTCGGCGCCTGCACCTCGTGCGGCGAAGACCTCGGCCGAGCCGCCTTCGCCCGCGCCGCGCACCTCCTCACCCGCATCCTCGACACCGCCCCACCGGGCCACCGGCACCTCGTGTGCAGCGTCTCCGGCCCACCCGAAGCCCTGGTCGCCGTCCTTCACGCCGACGACATCGCCGACCGCCTGGAACTCGACGAGACCGAAGCCCTCGAATTCACCACGGTGCTGGCCGCCGGCCTCGCCACCGACAGCCCCGGCGGACTCGTCATGCGCACCAGCGCACCCGACACCCCCGACCGGATCTACGGCTGGCGCCTGCGCGCCTACGCCCTCGAGCCCCTCACCGCGGGAGAGGTCTTCGACGCCTACTGCACCGACGTCGAATCCGGAGACCTCATCTCGCCCGAATCCAACGTCGACTACTGCGCACCACCCGACCTGGGAGACCGCCCGGACACCGCGCACCATCACTGAACAACGGCAACCACTGGGCGCTCGGCGGTGGCGAACGACAAAGGGGCGCCCCACCTCAGGTGGAGCGCCCCTTGGAACCCACGAGCGCCGGACCGATCCCGCCGGCCGCCCAGCTACTCGCCCGACAGCACCGCCTGCGCCGCGCGACGGGCCTCGTCCGCGCTGTCGGCAGTGCGCGCCGCCGCAGCGGCCCGCTCACACTGCGCCAGCGTGAACTTCGCGAGTGTCGCCCGAACGTAAGGAATCGACGCGGCACCCATCGAGAGAGAGGTGACACCCAGACCGGTCAGCACACAAGCGAGCAGCGGGTCCGAGGCGGCCTCACCACAGACGCCGCAGCTCTTGCCCTCGGCCTTCGCCGCCTCCGCGGACAGCGCCACCAGGTCCAGCAGCGCGGGCTGCCAAGGATCCTGGAGCCGGGAGACCGCACCCACCTGCCGGTCGGCGGCGAACGTGTACTGCGCGAGGTCGTTCGTCCCGAGCGACAGGAACTCGACCTCCTGCAGGACCGAACGCGCCCGCAGCGCGGCCGACGGAATCTCGACCATCGCACCGAACTTCGCCTGCAGCCCGGCCTCACGGCATGCGTCCGCGAACGCCTTGGCGTCGGCGCGGTCCGCCACCATCGGGGCCATGACCTCGAGATAGACGGGCAGTCCCTCCGCCGCCTTCGCCAGAGCCGTCAGCTGGGTGCGCAGCACCTCGGGGTGGTCGAGCAGGGTCCGCAGCCCGCGCACGCCCAGCGCCGGGTTCGGCTCGTCGGCGGGCGTGAGGAAGTCCAGCGGCTTGTCCGCCCCCGCGTCCAGCACCCGCACCACCACACGGCCCTCGGGGAACGCCTCGAGCACCTGACGGTAGGCCGCGACCTGCTTCTCCTCGGAAGGAGCCTGCTTATTGTCGTCCAGGAAGAGGAACTCGGTACGGAAGAGACCGACGCCCTCGGCGCCCGCCTCCACAGCCGCCGCCACATCCGACGGACCACCGATGTTCGCCAGCAACGGCACCTTGTGACCGTCAGCCGTCGCGCCCGGACCCGTAGACGCCGCCAGAGCCGCCTTGCGCTCAGCAGCGGCAGCCTCGAGCTGCGCCTTCTTCTCCTCGCTCGGGTTGACGAAGATCTCGCCGGTACTGCCGTCGACGGCGATCATCGTGCCCTCGGCGAGCTCACCCGCACCGGGCAGCGCCACCACAGCGGGCACACCGAGCGCGCGCGCCAGGATCGCGCTGTGGCTGGTCGGCCCGCCCTCCTCGGTCACGAAACCGAGCACCAGAGTCGGATCCAGCAGCGCCGTGTCCGCGGGCGCCAGATCACGAGCCACCAGGACATACGGCTCGTCGCTGTCCGGGACACCCGGCATCGGCACCCCGAGCAGCCGGGCGACGATGCGATTCCGCACGTCGTCGAGGTCGGCCACCCGACCCGCCAGATACTCGCCGGCGCCCGCCAGCAGCTCGCGGTACGCGGCGAACGCGTCGTACACGGCCCGCTCGGCCGTGCTGCCGACGGCGATACGCCGGTCCACGTCGGCCATCAGCTCGGGGTCCTGGGCCATCATGGCCTGCGCCTCGAGCACGGCCTGGGCCTCGCCTCCCGCCAGATTGCCGCGCGCCATCAGGTCGGCAGCCACAGCCTCCACGGCCTTGCGAGCGCGCCCCTGTTCACGCTCCGCCTCCTCCGCGGGAATCTGCTTGGCCGGCGGCTCGAGCACCGCCGTTCCCATGTGCCGAACCTCGCCGATCGCCACACCGTGGCTCACGCCGACGCCTCGCAGCGTTGTCTCCATCTCACCCGTCTCCGATTGAGCGGCGGGCCCCGCCGCCGCGGTGGTTGTCGTACGTGCCGTCATGGACGGCAAGTGACGTCCCTTCGAGGCGTCACTTCCAGAGGAAGAGACTGTCGCCGGCCTTCACATCGCCGTCGTCACGCAGCTCGGAGAGGGCGTCCGCCGTGGCCTCCAGAGCCACGACCGGGCACACGGGGGACTTGCCGGCGGCTTCGACCGCGGCCGGGTCCCAGCGGACGATGCTCTGTCCGCGCTTCACCGTGTCGCCCTTGCTGACGAGCAGTTCGAAGCCCTCGCCGTTGAGCTGCACGGTGTCGATACCCAGGTGGGTGAGCACGCCGTGGCCGCTGCCGTCGACAACGACGAATGCGTGCGGGTGCAGAGAGACGATGACGCCGTCGACGGGGGAGACGGCCTCGGAGGGCTCCCGGACGGGGTCGATCGCGGTACCCGGGCCGACCATGGCGCCGGAGAAGACCGGATCAGGCACGGAAGCCAGTCCGATGGCCCGCCCTTCAAGAGGGGACGTCACGGTGGTCATGGGAAGCCTCCCAGGGGTGGAGATCTATAGGGACGCCGTCACTGCCTGTCCCGGACGGCGCACTGTTCAGCAGGGTATGTCATATGACGTACCGGTTCCGGGCCGCTGATCCCGGTTGTGGTCTAGACTAGAGGTCTAGACCACCCAGACTAATCGATTTGCACGGTCTCCGCGACCCCGTGTACAGTCGTACTCCTGCTTGGGGATGAAGAGCGCGAACTCGCGCCCTGGCCTCAGTGGCAAAACCAACTCGTCAGATCCTATCTGGGATCGCCTTCTGCATGCCCGCAGGACGGTGGTCAGAGAGACGGAAAAACGCTGATAGAGTTGGGAACACCGAAGGGAAGTGCCCGGAGGAAAGCCCGAGAGGGTGAGTACGAAGGAAGCGTCCGTTCCTTGAGAACTCAACAGCGTGCCAAAAGTCAACGCCAGATATGTTGATACCCCGACCTGATCGGTTCGATCGGGTTGAGGT